>NZ_AUPG01000019.1:0-22355 GCF_016772115.1 Petrotoga sp. 8T1HF07.NaAc.6.1 | reverse complement strand
ATTTGGAGATGGAAAGGCATCTCAAAGAGTCGTTGAATTTTTGAAAAAAACAATTTAGATAAAAAATCTATTATTATTTCAAATCGATCAGGAGGGACATATGATAGAAAAAATAGAAAACAAAACTGCAAAAATAACGATAGTGGGAATGGGGTACATAGGGCTTCCAACATCGATTGCTTTTGCACAAGCAGGATTTAATGTAAATGGGTACGATGTAAATGAAGAAGTTATCAACACGTTAAAAAACGGGAAGATACATATTAAAGAACCTGATCTACAACAAGCATTTGAAAAAGTTTTGAACTCTGGTAAGTTAAAGCCTACCAATAAATTAGAAAAATCGGATGTTTTCATAATATGTGTTCCAACACCGTTCATAAAAAGAGATAATAAAAAATTATCGGATATTAGCTACGTAGAAACTGCATCAAAAGCAATTGCTCCGTTTGTTGAAAAAGATACCCTGGTGATCTTAGAATCTACAGTACCACCTTTGACAACGGATGAAGTAGTTGGAAAGATAATAGAAGAAGAAACAAAATTAAAATTAAACGAAGATTTTTACCTTTCTTATTGCCCCGAAAGGGTCTTACCTGGTAAAATACTATACGAACTAAAAAATAATGACAGAATAGTTGGCTCATCGAGTGAAAAAGCTCAGAAAATTACTAAAGATCTGTATGAATCTATTCTTACAACAGGAAAGGCTTACACAACAGACACACATACGGCTGAGATGTGCAAATTAGTTGAAAATTCATACAGGGATGTAAATATAGCTTTTGCCAACGAACTTTCGATTATTGCAGATAAAATAGGAATAAACGTTTTTGAACTAATAGAATTAGCAAACAAGCATCCACGGGTAAACATACTGAAACCCGGAGCAGGGGTAGGGGGACATTGTCTTGCAGTGGATCCATGGTTCATCGTAGAAAAGTTCCCAGAAGAATCAAGTTTGATAAGAACGGCAAGAGAAAAGAATGATTACAAACCCCAATGGATTGTTGAAAAAATAGAAAAGGAATTAAAAGAAAAGTTCCCAAACAAAGAAAAAGAGATAATCATAGGGATTTTAGGATTATCTTACAAACCAAACATAGATGATCTGAGAGAAAGTCCTTCAATTGAAATTGCTCTTACTTTGAAAGAAAAAGGATACAACGTAGTAGGTTGTGAACCAAACGTTTTGAAAGAAGAGATAAAAGGAATCAAAAATCTTTCATTGAATGAGATATTAGAAAAATCTGACTACTTAGTGCTCACACTGGCTCATGATGAATTCAAACAGAATATAGATTTAATTATGAGTAAAGAAGTTTTGAATGTTGTGGGAATTACTAATAAGGGGTTGAATTGATTTGAAGCAAGTCTTTTCAGATGTTAAAACTGGCGATATTTTGGTTATGGATGTTCCTAAACCCAGCTGTAAAAATGAGGGAATACTGGTAGAAACAATCTATTCACTAGTGAGTGCAGGAACAGAAAGATCACTCATAGATTTTGGGAAGAAAAATTTAATCCTAAAAGCAAAAGAAAGGCCAGACCAAGTTAAAAAAGTTATAGATAAAATGAAAACAGATGGAGTTATAACTGCAGTAAAAGCAGCCTTTAATAAGTTAGATGAACCTTTGCCTCTTGGATACAGTGGTGTGGGTAAAGTTATTGAAGTTGGGAAAGGATGCATAGAATTCAAAGTGGGAGACTTAGTAGCAATAGCTGGAACCCTACATGCAAACCATGCAGAAATTAATTACGTCCCAAAAAATCTTGCTATTAAACTACCATCGGATTTTGAAAATATAGAAGAAGCCTCTTTTATAGCTTTAGGTGCAGTCGCAATGCAAGGAATTAGGCAAGCTGAAGTTGAATTGGGAGAAAAAGTTGCAGTTATAGGTTTAGGGCTTCTAGGACAAATAGCTTGTCAAATACTCCATGCTTATGGGAATGAAGTAATAGGCATAGATATTAACGATGAGCAATATAAAATTGGCAAAGAATATATCGATCATTTTATAAATTCTTCTGAAGAAGATGCATTGAGTAAAGGCATGAATATTACTAACGGTTATGGTGTCGATAAAATTTTAATAACCGCTGCAACAACTTCAAATCAACCTATTGAATTTTCTGCCGAAATTGCAAGAGATAGAGCGATCATATCTATGGTGGGAGTTACAGGGATGGAAATACCAAGAAGGAGCTTTTATGAAAAGGAATTGACTTTTAAGTTATCTCGTTCTTATGGCCCTGGTAGATATGATGAAACTTATGAAGAAAAAAGTATCGATTATCCTATTGGATATGTTAGATGGACAGAGAAACGCATAATGGAAGAGTTTATAAGACTTATTTATACTAAAAGAATAAACATGAAAAAATTAATCACACATAATTTTGAAATAGAGAAAGCCCCCGAAGCTTATAAAATGATAACAGAAAATCCAAACAAAGAAAAATATTTAGGGGTGATCTTTAGTTATCCAAATAATAAGGAAAAAAATAAAAACATTATTGTAAAAAGCAAAGTAAAAGTCCAAGATAAAATTGGTATTGGATTAATAGGTTCTGGGAATTTTGCAAGAAACACTATCTTACCTAATTTAACAAAAATAGATGACTTTGAATTAGTTGGACTTTCAACTAGTGGCAGTACTAGTGCAGGGCAAACCGTAAAAAAATATGACTTTAAATATTCAACAACTGAATATAAAAAACTTTTGGAAGACAAAGATATAGATTTAATAATTATCGCAACACCCCATAACACACATGCGAAATTTGCCATAGAAGCGTTGGACGCTGGGAAACATGTGTATGTAGAAAAACCGTTGGCAATAAATATGGAACAATTAGAACAAGTGAAAGAGGCTTATGAAAGAAACTCTCAGCATCTCATAGTAGGTTTCAATAGGAGGTTTTCTCCTTTTGCAAAATGGATCAAAGAACAACTACAAACAGATAAATTTACTACATTAATACAATACACAATAAATGCAGGAGAAATACCAAAAGAACATTGGATAAATGACCCAATCGTTGGCGGAGGAAGAATAATTGGAGAAGTTTGCCACTTTGTAGACTTCTGCCAATACTTGACTGGCTCAAAAATTAAAAATGTGTCTAATTTTACGGTTAATGCAAATTCCGAAAAGTATATAAATAACGATAATATCTCTATGAACATAGAGTTTGTAAATGGTTCTCTTGCTAATATTATCTACACATCAATGGGACCTAAATCTTATCCAAAAGAGAATGTAAGGGTATTTACCAATGGAAACGTTGCGGAATTGAAAAACTTTGTGAAAGCTGAAATATACAAAGGCGGAAGAAAAATAAAAAAATCAAAATTACAACAAGATAAAGGATTTATTGATGAATATGAATATATCAGAGATATAATAAAAGGTAAGAGGGGAAATGATTACTTAACTTTTGAAGAAATATATGAAACAACAAAAAGTACATTCTGATTACTTAACTTTTGGTTTTAAGTTATTGAAAAGGTTAAAATGCGAATTAGTTTATTAAAATATAACAAGTGAGAACAGTTTGCGGGTTTGGTAATGCTGAAATAATTGATGATGGCATGCACCATTTAATGGTTGAAGAAGTCACTAATAAGAACCAATAATCGTAGAGGAAGAACCGGTAATTGATTATACCTCAACATAAAAAGTTTATATAGTTTTAAAAAAAATTATCTTTTATACAGATTTGGTTAAGCGATTTGCTTGGAGGGAACAGGATGAAAGCATTACAAATAAATACAGTTTGTGGTACAGGAAGCACAGGCAGAATTGCTTCAGACATCCATAAAATGCTTATAGAGCAAGGGCATGAAAGTGTTGTTGCATATGGGAGAGGAACTGCTTATAATTGCGACAATACCATAAAAATAGGAAACAATTTAGATTTTTATATACATGCTTTAAAGACAAGAATATTAGACGAACATGGATTTGGTTCAAAAAATGCGACTCGTAAATTCATAGAAAGAGTAAAAAATTATAACCCAGATATAATTCATCTGCATAACGTACACGGGTATTACATAAATATAGATCTTTTATTCAACTTTTTAAAAGAATATAATAAACCTATAATATGGACTTTACACAGTTGTTGGGCATTCACAGGGCATTGCTCACATTTTGATTATGCGAATTGCTATAAATGGGAAACGCATTGTCAAAAATGTCCACAAAAAACCAGTTTTCCAAAGAGCATATTTATAGATAATTCATATAACAACTTTGAAAAAAAGAAAAAGTTATTTACAGGACTTGATAAATTAACTTTAGTTACACCTTCAGAATGGTTAGCTAAATTAGTAAAAAGATCTTTTTTAAAAGATTATACTGTGAAAGTTATAAACAATGGGATAGATTTGAGTGTGTTTAAACCATCTCCGAGTAATTTTAGAAAAAGATACAATTTAGAAAATAAGTTTATCATATTAGGAGTCGCTAACAAATGGGAGAAAAGAAAAGGATTCGAGTATTTTATTGAACTGTCAAAATTAATAGAACCCGATGAAACTATTGTAATGGTTGGATTATCAAAAAGTGCATTAAAACAGCTACCTAAAAATATTATTGGTATTACAAGAACAAACAATGTTCAAGAACTTGCAGAGATTTATACTAGTGCGGATGTTTTTTTCAATCCTACGTTGGAAGATAATTTTCCAACAACAAATTTAGAAGCATTAGCATGTGGGACTCCTGTTATAACTTTCAATACAGGAGGATCTATTGAAACAATAGATGACACGACAGGATTCATTGTAGAAAAAGGGGATTTAGAACAAGCGATAAAAACTATTAGAAAAATAAAAACAGAGGGAAAAGAAAAATATAGTGAATCTTGTATTAAAAGAGCAAATAAATATTATAATAAAAACAATAAATTTCAGGAATATATTGAGTTGTATGAAGAAAGGATGAATGAATTTAATGTATCAAACCAAATATAAAATTTTTGATATTTTTATATTAATTTTAAATTTAATGTTTATTTTATTATCTTTATATAATTTTTATTTTTCAAAAATTCTTTTGATAACAACTACAATTGTTAATATTACATTATTATATAAATCCATTAAACAAAAATCTTTTTTTATAATGTTTTTTTTCTGGTTTACGTATATAATTTACCTTTATCCCTATTTTTTCTTTGGGACCCAATTGACCCCCTTCATGCATTATCAAAATGAATACATATTTACATTAACACTAATTATACATAGTATTTTTTTGATTTTTTTTAATCTTTTTTTTAAAGAAATAAAACACACCGATGATCCTAAAAAATTTATCAAAATCAAAGATAACTACTTATTTTTTATAGCATCTATTGTAATAATGATTTTTATTATAGTTTTTGGTAAAGCTGGAGAAACAATTTTTGAAAGTGGAGGGTATGGGAGAAATTTAACTACTAATTTCTTAAATTTAGCTATTTATGAATATTATTATATATTTTTTCTTTTGGCAGTAAAATATTCTGATTTAAAAAAACCTAGACTTTTTGTTATTTTTTCCATAAGTATTTTTTATATGTTAAGAAATTTTCCTTTGGTAAAAGAGTATGGGAAGAATATGAATAATCATCTTTCAAATTCCAAATTAAAGAAAACTATGGTTTATATTGGAAGAGTCGATTTTTACGCAAGAGATTTAGATTTTGTTTTATATTGTTTAGCTGATTTACCAGATTGGAAACTTCATATCTATGCGACAGAAAAAATGGACGTCATTCAACATTTAAAAAAACTAACTTATGAATTAAAATTAAATGAGCGAGTAACATTTCACGAACCTGTTCCTTATTATAAATTACATACTGAAATTAATCAATATTATTTAGGTATAATTCCTCATAAAAGAAATTTATTAACTGATTATACTGTACCTAATAAGCTTTATGATTATATCCTTTCAGGGTTAAAGGTGTTATTTAGCAATAATCCGTCTTTACTTGAGGAAAATGAGATTTATAATTTTGGAATGAGTTATGAGGCAGGAAATAAAGAGGATTTTATAAATAAAATTAGATTGTTGGAAAGCAAGGAATTACCAGAGATAAACGATAAAGAGCTTGATTGGAATGTTAATATGGATAGAGTTTTCAATTCTCTTATTTAAGAAAATGAAAAAATTGGTATTGAATAAGGAATAAAAAATTCAATAAGTTTTACAGAGCATATCAAAAATAGCAATTAGCTGGAAGAGGAAAAATTAAGTTTTGGATTTCTTTGCAAAAATATTAAATATGACTGATAATTGGAATTAAACAAGTTATTTAATTTTTATATGCTGTCACTGATTATTTGATAAAAAATAATGGGGTGCGAAATCGTAAATGCGATGGAGGAGAGAAAATATGAAAATATTGCATATTGAGGATCACTTTGTCCCTACTCTTGGTTATCAATTAAATTTTCTTAGTAAATATAATTCTTTGCATAAACACGAGGTTTACATAGTTACCTCGGATAGTTTAAAACCTTGGACTAATAATGGTTTTTTAAAGAACTATAATTTAAAAAAGGAAGACCAAATATTTTCTCAAATTTATGGAATCCATATTAAAAGATTTAAAAGTATTTTCTATTATTCTGGAAGAGAGTTTCTACAGATTAATTTGAAAAAAGAGATTCAAAAAATAAAACCAGATGTTATTTTAGTACATGGGTTAGAGACATTAACTGGTTTGAGAATGATTAACCTCTTAAAAAAAATAAATTGTCCTGTTCTTTTTGACTGTCATATGGTTGAAGCCGCTTCCAAAAACAAAAACAGTAAGAAGTTCCAAGCCTTCTTCAAAAGATTTATTACCCCAAAATTAATTAAAAATCAGAATACAATCATAGCAGTTTCTAAAGCTACAAAAGAATTTATTATTGATCATTATGGAATCCCTGAGGATTTAATCAAAATAATCGAATTAGGAACAGATGATGAAATATTTTATAGAGATGAAAACTTGAGAAATAAGACAAGAGAAGAATTAAAAATAAATCCCTCAGATTTTTTATTAATATATACAGGTAAAATAGTGAGAAATAAAAAAGTTGACATGTTATTAAAAGCATTTGATAAAATCAATAAAGAAAATAAAAAAATAAAATTACTTTTGGTTGGTAGTACTGATGGAGACTACGCTCAAGAATTACTCACAGTATTAAAAAAAGATAAAGATTTTATTCATATAGATACGCAACCTTTAAAAGAATTAAATAAATATTATAACGCTGCTGATATTGCTGTATGGCCTGGTGGAAGCAGCCTGAGTTTTTATGACGCTCAAGTAACTGGACTGCCTGCTATTTTAGAAAATATTGATATAAATGTTGAAAGGTTAAAATATAACAATGGTATATTATTTGAAAAGGATAATTTAGAAGATTTGATAGATAAAATTGAATGGTCATTTCAAAACGATCTTTCATCAATGTCTTTAAATGCAATAGAAATGGTTAAAAATTCTTATACTTATAATGTTCTCACCGAAAAGCTTGAAAACATTTTTCTAACAGAAATAGATAAGTAAAATTGTTTGAAAAAAGATTATATTTTAAAAAGTTCTTTGGAAACATCTAAATAGATGAAGAAAATGTAAAAATTAAAAGGAATACAGATTTTTTGGTTCTTTTCCAAAAACAATAGGTAGAAAAAATAAAAAATGACTAAAATGTAAAAAATTTGGTATCATCTTCTAAAAAACAAAATAAAAAATAATGAGGTGATACCAGATGAGAAATGAACTACCAAAATTATTTGAACAAACACTCAATGTAAATGACCGACTGGGAAAAAGTGAGGATAACTAACGGCAAAATAGAAGGTATGAACTCTAAACTAAGAGGTTTTACTAAAAGAGCTTTTGGATTTAAAAGATCAAAGAATTTAAAAATAACTATCTTTATTGTTTTGGATAAACTTAATTTAACTCCAGCTTAATTACCCACACTATTCATGAGAGAACCATATTTCTTTATTAGTCATGAAAAAAACAAACCATTAACTTAGATGTGGATAAATGTCTTTATATGTAATTTTTGAATATTGACCATGGCTTCCCTTCTTCTGCTATACACAATCATTTTATCTTTATGACTAGTTGAGTTAACCACATTTAAATGATAATGAGTTATAAATATTTTTCTACCAATTTTGTTCAACGCATGGAGAAAAGCATAAAAGGAGTTAAAATATGAGCTTAATCATTTCTTTTATTACTTTAATAATTCTGTTATTTTTATCATTAAAACAATTTAAAAAAGTTATAGGTATAAGTGTTGTTTCTATTTTTCTCTTGTCTTTTTCTTTTTATCAAATATTACCTATAATTTTATTCAATTTAGGTGGTTATCCTATAGGAACAACCTTTCTAAGTGAGAAAACACTGATCAAGGCTTATTTTTTTTCTATTATCGGCCTTGCCTCTTTTTTCTTGGGTTTTCTTACACCTTTTAAATTTATTAAAAAATATAAGTTACGAAATATCTCAAACAAAACGAAAAATATTTCTTTGTTAATTTTTTTTATTGGATTGATGTTATTTTTTTCAGGTATTTTTTTATTGGATATAGAAAAGAATTTTAATAAAAATTTTATAACCGTTGGCATTTTTATGATTATTGGTAGTACTTTAATTTTCTTTTATTGGATGTTATTAAAAACAAAGTCCAACATAAGAGATAAAATTGTATTTGTTTTCCTTTTCATATTTTCCTTTTCATTATTATTGGAAACAGGGAATAGAAGAATGGTCTTGGGTTTCATTTTATTCATGATCCAACTTTATTTGTTACAAAAGAAAAAAAAAGTAAGGGGTACGTACCTTTTACTATTCATTCCAATTACCTTATTTTCCATAATCCTTATTAGAGCCTTTAGAACAGCGCTTTTAGAAGAGAATGATTTATTTAATATGACTATTTATTATTTTAAAATCGGCTTTTCTGATATTCGATTTTTTTCGTCGGCAATTGATTCTCCTACCTGTTTTTTCTTTTTTGGAAGAATATTAGAAGAAGTTCCGCATCATGTACCATATATATATTGGAGATCCTATTATAGAGTTTTTTATTTTATTATTCCTCGATCCTTCTGGCCTGATAAACCTTTAAAGTTAACTCAAACTTTAGGTACCACCTTTTGGCCATCATTTACAAGTTCAACTGGTGCAACTTTAGTAGGAGAATCCTTTTACAATTTTGGCCTAGTAGGTATAGTCATTGTGTTTTTCTTGTGGGGACTGATAGTAAAACAGTTAGAAAGCAAAATCAAATTAAAGGATCCTAACCTTAATATGAATGAAATCTTTTTAATTTCTTTTTTCACCGCTTGGATCCCAGATATATTTAGGGGTGGAGGATTTTCCAGTTCTTTTTCAGGACAAATTTTAACGTTTGGATTACCTTTGTTGATTCTTTTATTTTTTTCTCTTTTACCTTCTAAAAATTAAGGAAAAGATGATTAAACTTGAGTCTATTTTATTTCAGAATAAAGTAATCTTTTTTGATGAGTGATAATTTTTCAGAGTCCAAACAGTTTCATCTTTTCTCTATTTATTTTCAAATCTTTAATTTTCCTTGTTTCATAAAGTATAGAAGGTTCTCTTCCAAAAACAGTGGATAGAAAAAAGCATGATTAAAGTATAAAAAATCTGGCATTATCTAAAGAACAAATCAAAAAATAATGAGGTGATACCGGATGAGAAATGAACTACCGAGATTCTTTGAACAAATACTCTTATTACAAATAAAAACAAATATAACTAACGGCAAAATAAGAAGGTATGAACTCTAAACTAAGAGGTTTTACTAAAAGGGCTTTTGGATCTAAAACATCAAAGAATTTAAAAATAACTATCTTTATTGCTTTGAGTAAACTTAATTTAACTCCAGCTTAATTACCCATACTATTCATGAGAGAACCAAAAAATGCTCTTTGAAAAGTCAAAAAGATACGAGAAAGTGCTCATTTTGACAGAAAAACAGGAATAAAAACGATACAGTTAATGAATAATTGTCTATTAAAAAGAAATAAATTAAGTGAGAGTATTAGTTACAAGCAAGCCGTTTCATACATTAATGTTTTAGGCGAATCAAGCAAATCATCTCTACCCATATTATGAGCTAAGAAAGCTAAGCAATAAGATAAAGGTTAGAAAGATTACACTCAACTTCAACAGCATTGATAAATCTCAAAGAAGTAGAATTAGTCATATCAGCTAACTTAGAAAATATAGATTCAATGATGGTACGTTTGTTGTAAACCTTTTTGAAAGAAGAAGAATCTCTGTTCAAAGAACTACGGAAATCATCTTTAGAAAAGTTTTTGTAAGCATAACAATTATGTTTGTTTAAAGGACAATTAGAAGGATCATCACAAATATACTTATCTCTAAAGATATTCCTTTTAGATTCAAAGTAATGAGAATGAAGAGAAAGAGGATTACCGCAATCACCTACTAAAGGTTTCTTAGAGAAATTCTAAGAGGAATAAAAGCGATAGAATCAGTCTCTAAAGGTACAAAGTCGTAAACATCATGAGAATCATAAGCAGCATCAGCTAACAAATTAAAACCATGAAGATTCAAAAGATCGATGGTCTTATGCAACAAAGGGAAAGCATGATTCTTATCGTGATGACTAGCAGGAGAAACAAAGGTAAAAATAGGGACATTAAAAAAAGAAAGTGTATGAGCTTTAAAAACGAAATAAGAAATAGATTGCTTTTGATTACCGTGATTATCGTAAACAGGTTTAGAGTTAGAAACAGGTTTAACGCCAAAGTTAGCTTGGATAGGATGAGAATAATACACTTTTTGATTTATGAATTTACCATGACTCTTTTTGTTGTTAAAGAGAGAACGAAAAGAAATAGGATAAGAATCGATACACAGATTATTAGGATCGAAAATGCCCTCATAAATACCCTTTTTATTTAATAGACTGAGCAATAATCTCAAACAAAAAAGAAGTATCGAATTTCTTTTTAAAGATAGAGAAAGTAGCTTCAGAAGGGACAAAAGTTATTGATAGGATCAAATCCAATAGTTTGAGCGAATTTAGGATTAGTTCTAAGGAAATAAATCAATTCTCTAGTATTAAACCCTTTAACCTTTTGAACAAACAAAGCTTTAAGGATAGACTGATTAGAATAACCGAGCCTACTGCGCTTATGGTTAAAATTAGGAAAAACAGACCAATCGATAACATTTATTAAATCAAGAAGATATTTAGATTCAGAATGTTCATTAAGACATTGATCATAAACGGAATCGAAATAAAGTTGAGAAGCAATAGAGTAGTAAGACATTTGTAAAACCTCCTTACGATTTAGTGAATTAATAATGCCAAAGAGATTATATCGTAAGGAGGTAAATGTCAACAATAGGAAGGATTAAATATACGTTAAATTGTTCGTTTTAGAATTTCTAAAGTGACTATTATTATAAGAGGAGGAGGAAGTCTCTAAGATGAAACTACTCAGTTTAATTGGTGCGCGTCCACAAATAATAAAAGAAGCAATTCTTAGTAAAGAATTTAAAAAGCATAATATTGAAGAAATCTTGGTTCATTCTGGTCAACATTATGATTTTAATATGTCGGATATATTTTTTCAGTCTTTGAATGTCAAAGCTCCTGATTATAACCTTGGGATAGGTTCAGGAACACATGGTGAAATGACAGGAAGAATAATGATTGAATTTGAAAAGATTGTTGTGAAAGAAAAACCAGAGATTATATTAGTTTATGGAGACACAAATACAACGTTAGCTGGGACATTAGTTGGAGCGAAGTTAAAAATACCTGTTGCACATGTTGAAGCAGGGATAAGGCAAGAACCAAAGGATATGCCTGAAGAGATAAATAGGGTAGTTACAGACCATGTTAGTACCTTCTTATTTTGTCCTAGTCAATTAGCTGTAAAAAATCTTGAGAATGAGGGTATAACAAAAGGAGTATATTTTGTAGGAGATGTAATGTATGATTTATTCAAAATAATGGAACCAAAGTTTGAGGATGAAGCATATAAAGAATTTGGGTTGTCAGAGAACGAATACATTGTATTAACGCTACATAGAGATTTCAACGTAGATAACAAAGAAAAACTTGAAAAGATACTCAAAGCTTTGAAAGAAATATCTAAAATAATACCAATATTTTTTCCAATTCATCCTAGAACTAAAAAGAGAATAAATGAATTTGGATTTGAAAGATATTTAAAAAACTTTGTTTTGAGTGAACCTCTTGATTATCCTAAACTGATGGGAATTGCAAAACATTCATACAAAGTAATAACAGATAGTGGAGGATTACAAAAGGAAGCGTATTTTGCAGGAAAAAGGTGCTTAGTTTTGATGCCAGATACAGGATGGAGAGAGTTAGTAGAAGCAGAATGGAATATGCTAGCAGATGAAAATAACCTAGTAGAAAAGGTATTAAATGAAAGTAAGGTAACATATCCATATGGTATGTACGGGGATGGGAATGCAGGGGAGAAGATAGTATATTTGATAGAAACTTTTAACAACATAAGGCAAAATTATTAATTTTTGGTTTTGTCCAATTGCATGCGTTTGGCATAGGGTTAAGAAAATTAATAGCTTAATTAAAAAAATAACAGAGGTTATCTATTTCTTATTCTATATCAAAACATAATCACTTATTATAAGGATTGAGAAAAAGTTAAGTAAATTTTCCAATATTATAAGTTTTTGCATAAATAAAGTTCTAAGAATAATTGTGGTTCTCTTCCAAAAATAGAGAGTAGAAAAAATAATTGATAAATCTTAGAATGATGAAAATTAAAAATTAAACTTTACAAATTAACTTTTTCATTTTGATTACTTTTCTTTTTTATTAATATAATTTTTGTAAAATGAAAAAAGTTAAAAATTATATTAATAAGAACTTTAATTAGCAAGGTGAAAATAATTGAATCAGTATAAATCATTAATTAAAAATTCTTTCTTATTTGCAATAGGTAGTATAGGATCTAAAGCTATTTCTTTTTTCATGCTTCCATTATACACAAGAATGCTAACTACAAGTGATTATGGTCAACTTGATGTATTACAAACTACCATTTCGTTGTTAATTCCTTTGATTACATTTCAAGCAGTTGAAGCAGTTTTTAGATATTCTGTAGATATGAGGGAAAACAAATCTGCATCAAGCGTTTTAATGAATGGCATTCTTCTTTGTTTATTTGGTATGCTAATCTCTTTACTTCTTTTTCCTGTTTTTACAAGGATCGAACCTTTTTCTTCATATCTTTTATTTTTTTATTTAATATTATTTTTTTCTATGCTTAATGGTGTTTTGAAACAGTTTGTTAGAGGACTTGGGAAAATAAAAGCTTTTGTTGCTTCTGATTTGGCTTATACAGCCTCTTTTGTTACTTTTAATATAATTTTTCTAGTTTATTTAAAAATGGGTTTAAGGGGTTACTTCCTTTCTATGGTTTTAGCCCATCTTATTAATACTTTTATTTTATTAGTATTTGGAAATGTTTTTAAATATTTGAACTTTAAATCTTTTAGTAAATCGTTTATGAAAAGCATGCTTGCTTACTCTGTCCCTTTAATCCCTAATTCGATAATGTGGTGGATTATTGGTGTTTCAGACAGATATATGCTAACCTATTTTCTAGGTTTTGATGCGGTGGGTTTATATGCTGTTTCTCACAAATTCCCTTCCTTACTTGCCCTTCTAAACGGGATCTTTTTAAGAGCATGGCAGTTATCTGCAATGCAAGAGTATGGAAAAGAAGGGTACGAAGATTTTTACAAAAATATCTTTGGAGTCTTATCCTTACTTTTGTTTCTTGTAACAGGGTTAATTTTGTTGATTCTTAAACCGTTAATGAGCGTATTTGTTGCGGATACCTTTTACGAATCATGGAAGTACATTCCATTTCTTTTAATAGGAAATGTATTTCAAGCGTTTTCAAGTTTTTTTGAAACAAACTATACAGCATCAAAAAAAACTAAAGGAGCATTTACAACCTCGGTGTATGGAGCTATAGTAAACGTTGGAATAAATTTATTGTTAATTCCTATATGGGGAATTCAAGCAGCTGCTTTCTCTACAATGTTAGCTTATTTGACAATGTGGCTATTGAGAATATTTGATACAAAGAAATTTGTAAAAATAAAAATAGATTGGAAAAACCTTATTCTCTCAATTATTCTAATTGGAATACAGATAGTGGGATTATATACCATAACCAACATAATAACGTTTTTCATTGTTGAACCTATTTTGATTCTGGCAATGTTGTTTATCCAAAGAAAGTATATAAAGCAGGTATACAATTTCGGCATGAATTTACTGAAGGAACTACGCACCTCTGCAAATTGATGGATTTATAAGTGTACTTGCCAAAACCAAAAGTGTACCAAAAACAAGAGTTAGCTAAAAGAATATGGTTTTTTCTATCGATAATTAAGGGTTATAATCTTTTTATTCTGTTTAGGAATTGAATCAAGGTGTTGGAAATTACTATGGAACTTACGAAGCTCAAGAGATATTTGACCAGTTTAAACCCGAAGAGATAGGGATAGTGCCACTAAAATTTGAACATGCGTTTTATTGCACCAAGTGTGAAAACATGGCTACGGCAAAAACATGTCCACACGGAAAAGAAGACCATGTGTTCCTCAGTGGGACAAAGGTAAGGGAGATGCTTTCAAAAGGAGAAAAACCACCAAAAGAGTTCACAAGAGCCGAGGTCGCAGAAATACTAATGGAATACTATATGGGTAAATGATTTAGTTAATTATTAGATAAAATATTAGATTGTTGAAAAATATACAAGGCGTCTGCATAAGGCGTCTTTTTTTTATTGGTTGAGCCTTTATGTTTTCGACTGTAGAATCCAAGCTTAGCAAGTACAAATCTTTTGATTAATATTATAGAGAAGCTTTTTTCCACTAAAAACTGATTATTAAAACAGAATTTCTACCCAATCTTTTCATTGACATATAGTATAATCTAATGCGAGGGGGAATTGAGTTGTGAAATAAAGCAAAAGTGCACTAAATTTTTTTGATGTTAAAACCTTAATTATATTTGGAGTTGATAAATAGTGAAGGTATTGTTCATAACGAATTTGTTGCCATCTCCTCATAGTCCTACAGGTGGAATTTTCGTAACAAATAGGCTTAAAACTATGCAGAGTTTTAATATGGACTTCGATGTTTATGGTATTATTTCTAAAGATTCTTTTGGAATAAAACTTTTGAAAAAGATTCTTTCTATACCGAGCATAAATTCTACTGATTCATTTTATGAAGTCGATGGGATAAAATATAAATACGCGTCTTTTAGTAGAAGTTTAGGTGATGTCTTTAATTCGAGAGTATTGAAGAAAAATAATCAAATTAAAGATTCAAAAGAAGTTGCAGAAGATCTATTTGATAAAATCAAGGATAATGAGTTTGATATAATTCACGCACATGGGATGTATGAACCTCCTGCGGGATTAGTTGCAAAACTGTTATCGCAAAAGTTAAGTATTCCATATGTAGTTACCGCCCATGGTAGCGATATAAACTTAGCGATGCCTTTGGCAAAAGAATTGTACGTTGATGTTTTAGAAAATGCTTCAAGGGTCATCTTTGTAAGTAATGCCTTATTGAATAAAGCTAAATCATTTGGATATGCTGGTGAGAATTCTGTTGTTATTCCCAACGGAATCGAACCAGATATCTTTAAACCTTTGAATAAAGAAAAGATAAAAAAAGAATTGGGGTTATCTAAAAAGGTTGTTGGGTTTGTAGGTGGATTGAAAGAAGTAAAAAGGGCAGATAAATTGCCCGAAATTTTTTCTTACATTTCTTCAATTTACGATGCTGAGTTTTTAGTTGTTGGAGATGGTGAGTTAAGAGAAGGTATTGAAAATGAATGTAAGAAGAGAAAGTTGGAGGTTAAATTTGTTGGTCGTGTTTCTCATGAAGATGTGCCTTATTATATGAATGCTATGGATGTAATGATACTTCCGAGTAGGAATGAAGGATTTGGAGCTGTTGTTATAGAAGCACAGGGGTGTGGAGTGGCTGTTGTTGGTAGCAGTAACGGAGGTATACCTGAGGCAATTGGAGATGGAGGAGTAGTTGTCAAGGAAGGAGAAGAGTTTGAGAAAAGGTTTGCTCAATCGGTTGTAAAATTATTGGAAAATCCAATTGATGGAAGTTATTTAAGAAAAAGGGCTTTGGGTTTTTCGTGGAAGAATATTGTAGAAAAGGAAATAGAGGTTTATAACGAAGTCTTAAATAAATTTGGAGGAAGTAATGCCTAAAGAGAGAGAATTTATTAAATCTTTTTTTCAATTTTCAATTGGTCAATGGATAGCTGCTTTGATTTCTTTCATCACTACCCCTATTACCACTTGGCTTATAATCCCAGAGGAGTTTGGTAAGGCATCGATGTTCACTTTGGCTTTCAATTTACTTCTCAATGTGGCACTTCTTGGAGCGGATCAGAGCTTTGTTCGTATGTTTTATGAAAGACCTGAGGACAAGAGAAGAGATTTGCTATGGGATTCTTTGTTGCCAAGTTTGAGTATAGGCGTTGTTGTTTTTGTTGCAATTGGTATCTTTTGGGAAAAGCTATCTTTTGTTCTTTTTGGGGATTATAATCATTTTCTTCCGATTTTTTTGTTGGGGGTTACTATTCTAGTTGGTATTTTAGAGAGATTTTCCACATTGGCTGTTCGGATGAAAAAAAGAGGTATCGCTTTTTCTACGTTGAGGGTAATAAACGGAGTGACAAATGCTGTTTTTACGATTTTATACGCGCTTTTTGTTTCAAGAAGTTTTTATGCAGTTATAGTAGGTTTGTTTTTTTCTCATATAGTTACCGCTTTATTAGCGATCTTTTTTGAAAGGGAATTGTGGTTTGGTAAGTTCAAGGTTGATTTTAAATCAATAAAAGCGGTTGTTAGATACGGGCTTCCTTTTGTTCCTACTTTTTTAATTACGTGGCTTTTTCAGTCGATAGATAGGTTGGCGTTAAGAAATTATTCTGATTTTACAGAGATTGGTTTGTATTCTTCTGCTTTCAAAGTGGTTTCGGTGATGAGCTTAATTCAAGTAGGGTTTACTACGTTTTGGACTCCTGTTTCTTATGAAAGTTATGAAAAAGAGCCTGAGAGTAAGGGGATTTTTGAGAAGACCTCTGTGATCATCGCCGCAGCAATGTTTGTGTTTGGATTGCTGTTAGTTGTCTTTAAAGATGTGATATTTTTGCTTTTAGAAAGCTCTTATAGGCAGGCGGCTGGGATTAGTTCTTTTTTGATTTTGATGCCTATTATGTATACTGTTTCTGAAACGACGGTAGTTGGTATCAATTTTATGAAAAAAACGTATTGGCACATGTTGATAGCAACTGTGGCAGCAGGGGTTAACGTGTTTGGGAATTTGATGCTTGTCCCTGTGTATGGTGCAAAAGGTGCAGCATTTTCTACAGGGGTGTCGTATATAGTTTTCTTTTGTATGAGAACGTTTATATCTAAGAGACTGTTTCCTGTTAATTATCATTTGGGTAAATTTTTTATCAGTACGTTTGTTTTTGTGATTGTTGCTTTTATAAACACTTTTGTTCCTAATTTGGGTTTTCAGGTTGTGTCTGCTGTTTTGGGTTTGGTAGTTGTAATGTTTGTGTATAGAGACCAGGTGAAATATGTGTTTGATTTAGGGGTTGATTTGATGAGGGAAGTGAAGGAGAGGGTAGTTAGTAGGTGAAGGAGGGTGTTGGTAGGGCTTTACCAAGGTCACCGAAATACTCATGGAATACTATATGGAAAAGTAATTCAGCTAATTTTTAGATAAAATATTAGATTGTTGAAAATATACAAGGCGTCTGCATAAGGCGTCTTTTTTTTATTGGTTGAGCCTTTATGTTTTCGACTGTGGAACAAAGCCCGGCAAATGCTGTGAAATTTTTGATATATTTTTAGATTGGTAAGTTAAGGTACAATGTAAGGAGAAAATTTGTTGTTAATTATATATTAGATACACAAATTTTTTGCGAAAGGAGATGAAACTAATGATTAAAAAAATTGGCAAAATAGTTTTAAAGTAGTTATAGGATACTTTTATTGGATACTTGTACTTTTTTGGAGAACGGTTGAAAGATTTAAAAGAAGGTAAAATATTCAAATGTCTATTTGAAATATTTATTCTTTTATAGCTATGGTAGATTGATAATTATTTGATTGAGTTTTTAATTAATCTTTTGATAAATATTATAAATGAGTTTTTTACCACTAAAAACTGATTATTAAGAAAGAATTTATACCCAATCTTTTCACTACCATATAGTATAATCTAATGCGGGGTCATATTTTTTCACCCCGCTTTAGTATTGTTTAAGGGTCCGCCTTTTACAATCATCCTTCTAATACGGCCTTGAAAGGTCAATCAACTATTGGTGCTTTAAATTTTGCAAATTCTGATGGTATAAGGTTTAACCCAATAAAATATAAACATCAATGGATGCACTGTATATTACAAAAACGGTTTATTTACAGGAACATGGTATTAGTTATTAGTGGTGATAATATGAATGCTGATTTGGTATTTTCAATAAAAAATTCTGACCATAATAAAATTTATGTTGTCAGAGATAATAAAATACTTTTTCGATTAAAAATTAAAGAACCAGATAAAGACAAATATGATTCTTATGACGGAGAATTAGATATAATGATGGATGGAATCAAAAATCATCCTTTTGATAATTTGTATTTTCAAAGAGATACTCACAAAGAAAAGTTCAAAAAATCCATTTATAAGGTATCATGGCATGGATTTAGTTATAATCAAAACGGAAATATAAAAATGCCAGTTATAAATCTCAAAAACCAAAATAACCAAACAATATTAGAAATAAGACATAAGGGTAAAATTAAAAACGATAAATTGTTTCCATTTCCAATTTGTAGCTTATATATTCCTAAAAATTTTTTTGATAATTCAATAAAATTTCAAAAAATTCAAACTGGAATACCCAAAGAGAATATAATTAATGTAAAAAAAGATGTTTTTTCTAGGATTGATTTTTTTATTTTGCCAAAAAATTATAGTGCAAATGACTTTTTTATGACATCGGCGAATTTGTTATATTTAATTTCAGATAATACATTATTTTCTAGGGAATATCATGGTGAAGTTAGCGATCCGATAAAATGTTATCCATACAAATCTTTAAAAATTATCGATCATGATATTCTTTATAGAATAATAGAAAATGAAGAAACATATTTACCTGAGTTGGATAATACATATAGCCTATTTATACATAATCCAAATAATTCTTTTGATGTGCTATATGATAGATTAACAAAGAAAGGGGAAGATAGATATTCTCTAAGAGACGAGCATGATAAAGAATTAGAAAGAATAAGAAATAAAGATAAAAGTAATGATTAAAAAATTAAAGAGCAGACGATTTGAATAAAAAAGATCGTCTGCTTTTTAAGTTCAAATCAAAAAATCATTCGTACGAGGTCATTTCCCAAATTGCACCTTTATCACAAGAATTGATTGGTGGAAATGTTTCATCAGTTTCTAAATGAATTTTCATTTCTTCATTAGTAGGTAGAGGTGTTCTTGTTCCATCTGTATATTCCACCCACTTGTAATAAGCATTTGCAGGAGATCTTTGGCCTGTTCTATATCTTGCTCCGATTGGCATAAAATTCACCTCCTTTCTTATTTATTCAGTTCAATTATACCACAACATAATGGTTATACAAAATGATAAATACTATATATAGAAAATTATAATGAAGTAATATAACAACTATAATTTTATCCACTTACTAAACGAAAAGTGTACCACCCTATCGCACAAATCCTATATAATAAATTTGAACAAAAAATTGTAGGATTTTTGTATTTTAACAAACACAAAAGTCAAAGAGAGATACCAAAAGAAATAGGGATACACAGAGCGACGCTCAAAAGAGCTATCAAGCAAGGAAGATATAAGAGAAACTTGGTATCAATCAAAAAGAAGGATAAAGGAAGCAAAGATAGATACATGAGTATAGCGATATTGATGGCCTAGGATACGTGAGGTTGTCGTTAGCAATAGCAAGGCATAATTTCGTTGATTCAAGTATAGGACTCTCAAATATGATAGATGGAATAAACCCAAAAGATTACTCTTACCCGATTATATTTTATAATATGAGTATGAGTAATAAAATATTTATAAATTAGGAGGAATAAGTTATGAAAGAAGAGGAAAAAGTGGTATTAGAATATTGTATTAAGGACATTGAATATAGAATTAAGTCATGTGAAAGCTCATATGAAAAAGAAGACTTTAATGAAAAAGTTTCTGATTTTAGAGCTTTTATATTTTCTATGGGAAGTAGTATGGATATAATTAGAAATGAGATTTTCGAAGATTATAAACAAAATAAAAAGTGGAAATATTTTAGTGATATTTTTGATATTAAGAATGACAAAAAACAAGACATTAGGAGCTGTGGAATAAGAGATGATTTTAAGAATTATTTAAGTGATAATTATACAGACCAAAATAAAAGGCAAAAAATTCTAGAAATTATGGAAAATTTAGGGATAATTATCTCGAATGATAAATATTATTTCACTGCACAAAATTTCTCAAAAGGTAAAATTGAAAAAAAGAAAATTAGCTTATGAGATATTTATAATTCATTAAAACATTCTTGTTATCCCAGAAAACCAAATACATATGCTTATTTCAAGGGTGAATTAGTAGGTTATAAGGGTGAAATGTTACTTAGTATAAGCACTACTGAAGGTGAATATAGTTTTGAAATCTTCGGTGGCTGGGTTCCCTTTGAAGGAGCAGAAGAAGACGCTAAAAATAAGGAAAATCCTTATTTGAAAATGATAAAAGATATTGGTAATTATATAATAAGAAATTTGAAAGCTCTGGAAGAAGTTATATGAGTTTTTAAGGTGGAATTTATTTGATTTTATAAGAGCCTTGTATAGGACTCGTGTGAGAGGAAGGGGTACTTTCCTTTAGTAAGTGTACCATCTGTTGGACCATAGTCGGGATACTTTCTAAAACACTTAAAAGTATCGAAAATGCTACAAAAAGCGGGGGTGATAAAAATAAACAATAAGAAAAAAAAGGAACTTAAATCATTAAAACATTTTATCTGTGATTATTATAAAATTTTTCATGAGTATCTTTTTCCTGAAAATTATCAATTAGAATGTAGTGAATCTCCTGATTTCATAGTTAAGTTTGATAATCAAAAAATTGGGATAGAGATAACAGAAACTATTCATGAAAGTAGGAAGGCAAGCGAAAATTTACAAGATGAGATTTGTGAAAACATAAAAAAATACTTAGAGGAAGAAGATATTAAAATAGATATTTGGCTTTTTTTCTCTGATAGCTTAGCTTCTGATATAAGCAAAAGAAAACCAAAAAACCAAAAAGAAACCAAAAAAACAAAAAGAAACGAAATAAAAGATAGCCAATTTATTAAAGACTTTACTGAAGAATATATAAAATATATAATAGTAAGAAGAAAAGGGGAATATTCCTCATTTGAAGAGTTTTGTGAATCAAATAAAAATTCTTTAATATATAAATATTTAGTAGGTGAACCAATAGTAAAACTTTATAGTGAGGAACTTAAAATACGTGAAGGAGTAGGGAATTATGTCTCGATTAATTATTATAAAAAGAAATTACCAGAAATAATAAATAAAAAGATTGACAAGTTGTCCCATTATAGGGAAAACGTCGATAAAATATATTTATTAATAATCACATCATGTGAGCCATATAAAGATCTGTATTTTCTAGCTGGTGAAAGAGAAAATGTAAAGGAAATACTTAATTCATATACTAAAAGAGAAAATAATTTCGATAAAATATTTTTATATAATGAAAACTACTATAAGCCACAAATAATAAAATCTGATTAATAGTTAAGGCAGTTTTACTTGCCAAACGAAAAGTGTACCAAAAATAAGTGTCTGCTAAACGAAAAGTAGTTAGCAATAGCAAATGTTCATTAAAATTAGCAACAGTTTTTAATTGAAAAACGCCCATGGAGGGCGTCTTTTCAAAAATTATTTCAATAACCCTTTTAGTTCTTCTATGGTTATTTCTAACAAGTTGTCTCCTATGTAATCTATCGTCTTCTCATCTGCTTTTCTTATCTTGTTTTTTATTTCTTCAGTTAGTTGGTTACCGAACCTTTTGCTTAATATTCTAATTGCAAATTCAAGTTTCCCTTCTCTTTCACCTTCTAATTTACCTTCGTTTCTCAACTTTTCAGCTATTGTCATAATTATTT
>NZ_AUPG01000017.1:0-27483 GCF_016772115.1 Petrotoga sp. 8T1HF07.NaAc.6.1 | reverse complement strand
CCCGCAGCCGCCCATAAGGAAAGAGATCTTTATTTAGCGCCCTTCGCCCCGCAGCCCGCCCATTTTAAGGAAGGGACCTGCGGTCCCTTAGACCTGGAGGGGGATGGCTCCGCCCTGTGACCTGATCCGCTCAAATTACGTCGGTAAAGGTGAAATACCCATTCTCTTTATTGGTTACAAACTCTGCGGACTTAAGGACCCCTTCTGCGAAGGCTCTTCTTGATAAAGCCCTATGAGAAATACTGAGAACTTCGCCCAAGTTCGCCATGTACAATACATGATCCCCTGCTACATTTCCCAATCTTAATGAGCTTATTGGTACATCTTTATCCAAGCTTTCTTTTATCATCTTGGCTGTTCCAGAAGGCTTATCTTTTTTAAATCTATGGTGTGTTTCTATTATCTCAACATCCCATCCATCGATTTTATCTTTCAAAAAGTCCGCCATCTTTAAAAATAATTGTATGCCGATAGAAAAGTTGTAGCTTTGAACTACTGGTACGTCTTTAGATAAAGTTTTTAAAGCTTCAATTTGTTCATCTTGAAGTCCTGTTGTTCCAATGATCAATGGAACTTTAAATTTATTCACATAATCTTCTGTTTTTTCAAAAGCCTCAGCAAGCGAAAAATCGATAATAAGTTGGGGTTTTTCTTGAAAATACTCACCATCTTTATCGTATCCCCAGACAAATTCATGGTTCTTCTCCTCAAAGAGGTCTTTTATCTCTTTTCCCATTCGTCCTTTGTATCCTACTATACCTATCTTCATACTAGATCCAACCTTTCCATCTCTTCTTTTAGAAGTTTCTCTGTTTCTTGACTTGCTTTCACCAATGGTAATCTCACGACATTTTCACATAAACCTAACAAAGAAACGGCATATTTGACAGGAATGGGGTTAACCTCTTTGAATAAAAGTTTGTTGAGTTTCATAAATTGATTATTTAATTTTCTTGCCTTTTCTAAATCGTTGTTAAGAATGCTATGAGTTAATTCAACAAAAGGCCTGGGGGCAACATTGGACGTAACCGAGATAAGCCCATCTCCTCCTAAGCTCATTATAGGGAGGACTTGATCGTCGTTTCCTGAAAACACCTTAAGAGAATCCGGTTTTATAGAAAATAATTCTCCTATTTGAGATATATTACCGCTAGCTTCTTTCACTCCAATAACGTTTTTACAGTTTTCGTGGATAGAAACGACTGTTTCTGGGAGTATATTCATGCCGGTTCTTGAAGGTACGTTGTACATTATTATTGGTAAAGTTGTTCTTTCAGAGATGTACTTAAAATACTCTACCAATCCTTTTTGCGTACTTTTATTGTAATAAGGGGTAACGATTAATAAACCATCTGCACCAGCACTTTCAGCTACTTTATTGTTTTTCAAAACATGATTCACGTTGTTTGTTCCCGTTCCCACAATAACGGGAATTTTCTTATTGACAATTTCTACTACCGTGTTGACAATTTTTTCTCTTTCTTCTTCTTCAATAGCAGGTGCTTCGCCCGTAGTTCCTAAAACTATTAAACTGTCAACACCATTATCAAGCTGATATTTAACAAAAGATCTTAGTGAATTATAATCGACGTTCAATTCTTTGTCGAAAGGTGTGATCATTGCTGTTCCAAGACCATTAAACATTGAGAATTCCTCCTTCTTAAAAGTTTTATTTCAAAGTTGCAAAGTAATCATCCAACGTTTCGGCTCTTCTTATCATTTTGAATTCTCCATCTTTGGTGAACAAAAACTCAGCGGATCTTAATTTTCCATTATAGTTATATCCCATGGAGTATCCATGAGCACCTACATCATGAAAAACCAGCACGTCTCCACGTTTTAATTCCGGTAATAATCGATCTGTTGCCAGTTTGTCGTTATTTTCGCACAAGGATCCTACTACATCGTACAACTCTGTTTTTTCATCAATGTTTTTATTTAAAACCGTTATATGATGATAAGCCTTGTACATAGCGGGTCTCAATAAGTTTGCAGAGTTAGCGTCAATTCCAGCGTATTTTTTGTAGGACTCTTTTATATGCAAGACTTTTGTTATTAAGTAGCCATTAGGTCCAGTGATGTATCTTCCGTGCTCCATATATATCTTTGGAGGTTTTAGCCCATTTTCCAGTAAAATATTCTCATACAATTTTTTTATTTGGCGTGAGATGTAGTATATATCAAGTTCCGTTTCTTCGGGTTTATAAGGTATACCAAAACCGCCTCCGAGATTTATGAATTCAAAATCTATTCCTAATTTCTTATTCACTTCCACAGCGGTTTCAAAAAGAAATTGGGCGACTTTTATTATGTTTTGAGGGTTCAATTCGTTTGAGATCAACATCGCATGCAGTCCAAATCTTTTAACCCCATAATCTTTAAGTCTGGTGAATCCGTTTATTAGATCCATTTTAGGTACTCCGAATTTTGATTCCTTTAAATTCCCTATTATCTCGTTTCCAAAATCCCCGCCTGGATTGTATCTGATGGACACCAAATCAGGCAACTTATATTTTTCTTTTAATAAATCTATATGGCTTACATCGTCAAGATTCAAAATGGCGTTTAAAGATAAAGCTTTTCATACTCTTGCAAAGGGGTATCGTTGGATGTAAATAGGATCTCGTTATTCACAAATCCACTTTTTTCTGCTGCCACCAGTTCTGCCATTGAGCTGCAATCTACTCCACAACCTTCTTCTTTTGTGATCTTTAATATATGGGGATTAGGGGTTGCCTTCACGGCGAAAAACTCTTTGAAATCAGCCCAAGAAAAGGCATCTTTTAAGGTTCTTATTCTATTTCTTATACCTTTTTCATCGTAGAGATAAAAAGGTGTTTGTACGCTTTTTAATAGATTATTTAACTCTTTCTCTGAAAAGGGAAGTTCTTTTTTCAAACCCCGCACCTCAATTCAATTCCCTGTGTTTTTGAAGTATTCTAATTGCATTGGTAGCAGCACCAACTCTTATATTATCCGCTATAACCCACATCAAAAAGGTTTTTTCTTCGATTTTTCTTATTCTAGAGACAAATGTAATATCACTTCCCGCAACTTCTATGGGAGTAATTTTTTCCTCGTTGTACTCGACGTTTGGAGTCGATTCAACCAATTTTATAATCTCATCAACAGAAGAATCCAACTTCGTTCTGAAGAAAACCGATTCGGAATGACCGTAGAGTACAGGCACTCTAACGGTTGTAGGGAATACTTTAATTTCTTTGTCAGAAAAAATTTTTCTAGTTTCGTTTATCATCTTTTCTTCTTCAAAAGTAAGCCCGTTTTCCTTTTTTTCACCAATCAATGGTATAACGTTGTTCTTTATGACCTTTGGAAAATGTTTCACTTCATTTATCCCTTTTTCTTGGTTTAAAAGCTCGATTATGCCCTTGTTTCCAGCCCCAGATACCGCCTGATATGTGGAAACAACTATTTCTTTTAAACCCAACTCACGATGTATGCCGTTAAGGGCTAAAACCATTTGAATGGTTGAACAGTTAGGGTTCGCAATTATTCCTCTGTAATTTTTCAACAACTCTGCATTAACCTCTGGAACGACAAGGGGAATCTTTTCGTCCATCCTAAATTGTGAAGAATTGTCTATAACGACATTCCCTGATTCTTGCGCTATGGGGGCGAATTTTTTTGACACCGAGGCACCAGCCGAGAAAAAAAGGTAATCAAACTTTTCTTTCATACTCTCTTCTTGCAGCTTTTCCACGGTGTATCTTTTAGAACCTACTTTGATCTCTTGCCCTTGAGACCTTTCCGATGCAAACAACCGTAATTCGGAAATTTCGTTAATTAGTTTGTATTCTTCAAATAGCTTCAAAAATGTTCTTCCTACCTCACCGGTAGCTCCGACAACTCCAACTTTCAAAAAAAGCACCTCCAAAATCAAAAAACCTCTCACTGTGGAGAGGTCTTAATAATAAGAAAATATATTTTTCTCATTTTTAGCGGCTCTCCACGTTCTTCACGTGACAGTTATGCAGGTATTCCCCACATACCCAGAAGTCCGAAGATGAGGGTTTTCTTCTTACTTCTTCGGCAACCTCGCCTTTCGCTTCTTCTAAATTTCCCTCTTTTAAAAGAAGAAGTTACTATTCTCGGTTGCGCCTCCGCTTTAAATAATTAATTTTGTTATAAGATAACATATTGAAATAACACAAAGAATAAATAAAAGTTACTTTTCCATTTCTTTTTAAATTAAATCTATCATATAAGGTTTTAGGAAATGATGGACAACCGCCAAGATTGCCACACTTATAAAAACAGATAGAAATGCATTTAAACTAAATCCTGTTATACTCAAACTCAGTGCTGTACCCGCAGCTGGTGGATGTTCTGTATCAATGACAACCATAAGAAATATAGATAAACCTACGGCGAGGGCATACGATAAATCAGAGAATACGAAATTACCGTTAAGGAAAAGAGAAAAAATACTTCCGCATATAAATCCTACCGCATGTCCACCAACCAAGTTTCTAGCCTTAGCGACCATACTTTTTGGCATCGCAAAAACTATGAAAGTCGATGCCCCTAACGAACTAACTATTATAGGCCTGTCTTGAACATTCAAAATCAAAAGTATGAAAAAGATCGTGATGGTAGCCAATAAACTTTGAAAAACATACTTCTTCCAGTTCTTTTTAAACTTTAAAAAGATATTAGAAATTTCATTCAATTATAAATTCCCCCTAAGGGAACATAAATTTAAAATGTCTGACCAAAACCGAACCAGACCTGTCCTTGTAAAGCCTCATCCCATCCATACCCAAAGCCTATTTGACCCAATAAAGGAATTGTGAATCTTAATCCGCCACCAAAAGACAAGATACCACCACCAATAAGGTTACTGACGTCATCTTGAGCGCTACCGTAATCAAAATAGGCAATGAGATCCAATGGGACTTGACCCGTGGCAAGCTCGTAAGCCAATTCTGTGTTGAATAAAAGTAAATTTTCTCCTTCTTGTTCGTAAAAATCAGAAGTCCTTACAGAGTACATTCCTCCTACATTGTACTGATAATGCAGGTTAGAATCGATGTTAGAATTATAGACGGTACCCAGTTTTAGTCTACTTCCCAATGTGAATTTATAGAAACTGTAAAACAGTTTACCTTCAGTGTTGGCACCAACATAGTAATTGGCATTGCTTGTTTCAACCCCACCGATACCGTTTATTTGGAAATATTGACCATTATAAGGCCTATAAGGGCTGTCTAAGCTATTGTATAAATACCCGATTGAACCAGAAAGTAGATTAAGATTACTTTCATCCAATAATTTGTAGTTATTGTAGGTAAAGGAACTTGTTATATAAGAGAAATCTTGTATACTGTATCTTGGAGCAACAGATAAGGACAGATAGTTCGTCGCATCTTCCCCGATGTTCGAATAATACTCTCCATCACCGCTTACCGTATAATGTATGCCGGCGCCTAAATCAAGATCACTACCAGCCAACTTAATAACATCGTAATCGAACCCAAAGGAGTAGTAATTCCCCAAAGGATTCAAATCTGAGTTGAGAGAAAATGTTTGTCCGTATCCAAAAGGATTTAACCACTGAACCTCAAGCTGACCCGTAAAACCTTGATACCATTCTTGACCTTCTTCTGGTAAGCTCCAGGTGACACCACCCATTAATTTCCCGAGTTTTTCGCTTTCTATGGGGGTTATCCTAAAGCCTATTACATCTTCGGCTTGCTGAATAGGTTGTATCATAACATCTTGAAAAATCCTGTTCCCATGAAGGATGTGTAGGTATCTTGTAATTTTTGCTGGTTGACAACCTCGCCTGGTTTTATCTTCACTAAGGACTCAACTATGTACGGTTGGGTTTTAGCGGTTGCCTCTTGAGTTATTTCAACCTCTCCAACCTTAGGTTCCGTTATTTCGAAAATTAATTCATCATCTTGGTATTTAGGGATAATTAACGTGTAAATATATCCATTGTCGTAATAAACCTTTTGGAGGTTATCGTAAGCGTAAAGAACGTCTAAGTTACTCACAGGGTTTCCTAATGGAACAAACTCATTCACAACCTCATTCAATCTGAAGTCTTCTAAACTTTCATTTCCGACAAAAGATATTTTGTTTATTACTACTGGCTCTTGAGGAACAATTTTTCTTAAGTTGCCTTCTAAAACCAGTAATAACTCTCCACCTTTATTTTCTTCTATTTCGGTTACTTCGAAACGTAAATTCGTGTCAGCGGAGAAAAACGGAATTTGATTTAACGAGTTCAATATATTCTGAACCTTTTGAAAACTTGGGTAGGTTTCTTTGGCGTTGGGTCTAAACAAGAAGAATTTGCTATTCCAATCTTTTCTAAAATCAAAACCGATTCTTTCCTTTATGTTTTCTTTATCCAGTTGAGATAATTCTCCCCTTAATTCTAAATCCCAAAGAGAATACTCTTTAACGATGAAAACCAAGGTATCTGATGAATATTCTTTATTGTTTATCTCAGTTGCCTCTAAGGTGATCTCATCTCCAGACATTTTTAGATTAGAGTATATATCAACGAATTGGTAACCGTTTTTTATGTACAAATCTTGTATATTTTTCATCGAGGTTTGAAAATCGTTTAGATTCAAAGGGACATTGGTATTTAAACTGATCGAAGAACGAATATTTTCTTTGTCGATCAATTCATCACCTAAGATCTCAACTTCGTAATTTGTTACAATAGGGTTGGGCTTAAATATGAATTCCAGATTCCCATTTTCGTCCAAATTGTAAGATACAGAGGTAAAATAACCTGATTTTAATATTTCTTGTATAGCCAATCTAATGTCTATATCCCCCACATAGGAGCCTTCTTGTATACCATAATTTGTTAACACCCTTTCCACATCTGTTGCTGCATAAGATATGTCAACATTGTAGGAAATGTCGTTTAAAAGGGTTATTGAAAATGCGAATCCTGCGATGAGAAAGACGGTAAATAGTAGAAAATGTTTTTTCATATTAAAACCTCCTAATTTTTTGTAGTTTGTTAGCACCCTTATACCCCGCTTCCCACCCTTTTTAGAAAGGGACCTGCGGTCCCTAACTCGTGGTGGGTGGAGGGCTCCGCCCTGTGACCCTTTTAAAACATTTTTTTGTAAGCTGCGCTTAGTCGTTATTTGCGCCCCTTCGCCCCGCAGCCCACCCATAAGGAAAAGAGATCTTTCCCTTTCACCCCGCTCCCCGCCTTTTTAGAAAGGGACCTGCGGTCCCTTAGACCCTGGTGGAGGGAGGGCTCCGCCCTGTGACCCTTTTAAAACATTTTTTTGTAAGCTGCGCTTAGTCGTTATTTGCGCCCCTTCGCCCCGCAGCCCACCCATAAGGAAAAGAGATCTTTCCCTTATACCCCGCTCCCCACCCTTCTTAGAAAGGGACCTGTGGTCCCTTAGACCCTGGTGGGGGGAACCCACTATTGTAGTTACTTTAAAAGATCTCCCTTATACTGATACTTCAAATATGCCTCATAACTCCACGGGCAAGTTTTTTGAAAGAATTGTGCCAAAGCCTTAGCGTACTCTTGAATTTCCCATTGTGCGTGTGAAGACGCCCTTAAATCCAAGAAATGCATTAATGCTCGGGCATTTGTAGTTAAATAAAACTCAGTGTATTCCCTACGGGTAGTATAATACGTGCCATTTCTCTAGCTACACCCATATTTATAAGTTTTTCATAAGCCTCGTAACTTTTTTGGTAAACTTCTTCTATAATTTCAAGAGCCTCTTCCTTATTTGCCGTGAGGCTGCCTTCTTTCCCTTGTTCATCAGAGTATGCATTACTACTCTGTTTGTTTTTTGTATCCTGTACTCTGATATGGTCAGGGACATAAAACTCGTTAACGTTTTTTGAGGTGTATCTCCTGCTTATCTCATTGGGAGACATTCCTATCCTATGGCGAAACCATTGCCTAACAACAAAGATGGGTGCTTTTACATGAAATGTAAAAGTAATATGTTCAAAGGGAGAGAGATGTCCATGTTCCATCAAGTAGTCTATGAGTTTTCTATCCTTCTCATCGGTAGAAATATCTTTTCCGTGTGAGACTCTGGCAGCCCTAACCGCAGATCTATCATCTCCCATCATATCAACAAGGGTAACAAAGCCTTTATCAAGCACTTTGATAGATTCCTTACCTGCCGTGAGGCTGTCTTTCCTTGAACCCCCTTCGGGGCGTTTGGGGTTATCTTCCTTACCTGCCGTGAGGCTGTCTTTCCTTGAACCCCCTTCGGGGCGTTTGGGGTTATTTTCTTCATCGGTTATAGTCAATTTTTTTCCTCCTTACTTGTCGTGAGGCTGTCTTCCTTTGAACCCCCTTCGGGGCGCTTGAGGTTGCTTCCCTTACTACCAAATCTGAATACTATATAGAATATAGCCAAAATCACTATAAATAATGGCAACAGCGTGGTCAAAAAATTTCTCGTAGTGAGTTTTCTGTCTATAGTGTTCAGAGTTTCTTTTAAATCAGAGTTATCTGGATCGTACATGAGCGCTTTGGTTAAATAAATTCTTGAGATTGTCAAATTGTCAGTGGTGGATCTATTACTCTCGTACAAAGTTGTTCCAAGTTTAGCTAAAGCTTCTGCATTCTCAGGATCGAGATCGATAGCGGTTTTATAATAATTGATCTTCTGAGAGTTCGTTTCCGAAATATCGCCCAAAAGCTCATAACTTTTCGATAGAACAGCTTTTTTATTAGAATTTTGAAGAATCCAGTCGACAATTTTTCTTGATTCTGATTTTTCATCCAAATTGTAATACGAAAGGGCTATTAAAAACATGATCCTTTCATCTTTTTGTGAAAGATTCACATAGTTCATTGATAGTTGTTTAACGTCTTCATACTTGCCTAATTCAAACGCTTCAATTATCAGTAATTCATGAATGTCTCTGTTTAAGGGATAAGAGAAATGAACTTTTTCCAAATTTTTGAATATATTCTCTTTTTCTTGAGGGCTTGCCGTTTCCCACATTAGAACCGATCTGTAATAAGTAGAAAAAGGATTCTCCCCAATTGTTTCCTCTATTATATCAATGGAACTTAAAATTTTCTTAAACGCTTCGGTATTTTTGGATTTTTGGTACACTTCGTAATTCATTAAAACATTGAGGGCGTTAACGATCACAGAATTTGGATAATTATTGGTTAATATCTCAATTCTATTGATACTTTCAACTTCGTTACCGGGAAAGTATTCAGAAAGAACGTTCAAAGCGGCTGAATCATCGGGTTTTAAAGAAGGAAGAATATAAGGCATAGTTTGATTAGCAGCTGTTTTGTATTCTTCGTTACCTGTTTCATAATATTTTAAATATAAGCCTAAAACGTTTAAACTTCTTTGGGATGATACTAATAATTGATCAGTATCAAAAGTATAAACGTAGCTATCTAAATTACCAGCATAGATATTCAAAGTTAAAAATAAAATAGGAAAAATTAGAAATGATATTTTTTTAAGAAGTCGAAGCATGTGTCAGTTCTCCTAATTGTTTTTTAGCGCCCCTTCGCCCCGCTCCCCACCCGTTTTGAGGAAGGGACCTGCGGTCCCTTAACCCTGCTTGCCTACCATTATGGAAGGGACCTGCGGTCCCTTAGACCCTGGTTGGGGTAGGGCTTCGCCCTGTAACCCTTTTAAAACATTTTTTTGTAAGCTGCGCTTAGAACTTGTTAGCGCCCCTTCGCCCCGCTCCCCACCCGTTTTGAGGAAGGGACCTACGGTCCCTTAGACCCTGGTTGGGGTAGGGCTTCGCCCTGTGACTTGGCTGCTTATCTAGAAACATTTGATTCCGATTGATAACCGTGAGGAACTATTTCATCATCCTCGAGTTGGAACACTACCTTGGTAATTGGCTTTGTCGGCATAAATTTTTTCTTGTGTATGATTATTTCAGTTCCAGGATATGCCACTTTTTTTGCGATGATAAAGGCAGATTCTTTAGAAGATTGAATTTTATTTTTAATCATTTCGAGCTTTTCTTCATCATCCTTTACCTCTGATATGAGCATTTTATAGGTGTTAAAAGATTTCTTGTAGTATTCTAACCTCGCCTTGTCTATTTTACCTTTTTCTTTTAGAGCTTGGATTCCTTTGATTATAGAATTGAGTTTCCTAAGATTCTCCATATCGAGGGCAATTTTTTGCTCTAATTTGATTAACTCTTCGTTTAGATCAGGTAAGACCCCCACTTCACAGACAGTTCTAACACCCATTTCACTTCCTAAAATTTCCGCTTCGATAAGGTTAGTGGCTAAAATATATCCACCAGAAATCTTTCCAGCTCCTCCTTCAACAATGACGTGTTTCCCTGCTTTTATATTAGAATTGACGATGGCTGTTTTAACAATTACATCTTCTTCCGCTTCAACATTGGCGTTTTCAATGTAATTGCACCTCAAAATTTTAGCCTTTATAGAACTTTTTCCTGCACCTTTTATTCCGAATATATTGGCTTCCCCTTCACAAAATACCGTAGCAGATTCGACCACACCCTTGATCTCTAAATAAGAAGTAGCCTCAACAAAAAACCCCGATTTAACATCCCCGTTGATGATCAATTTTCCTGGAAAGCGGACATTACCTGTAGAGTAGTCAATATTCCCATCTATCTTGTGTTCTTCTGAAACATCTAAACTTATCTCACCATTCGACGCTTCTTTACTAAGAAACTTCCCATCTATCTTTGATATTATTTTATTGTTACTTACTTCTACGTTCTTGCCTAATTTTAGTTTTAAATCTTTCCCTTGAATACCTTCGATTTTTTCTCCGCGCACGGTTTCCCCAGGTTCTCCTATACTCGGAGGAACTATCTCTGCCAGTATGTCTCCACTTTTTACGATTATCAATTGGCTACTTTCTTTTAAGTCAACATAGCTATTTTCGGTACTGTTAAGCTTTTCTTCAATATTTTGCTGAAAGATTAGCTGTGCGTCCTTTCCAACCTTGGGTGGTATTCCATATGCAACAACGTATTCCTTATCAAATCTAGGTTCAGAGACGATTTCTTCAATAGTTTCTGATTTTATGCCTACTACCACACCTTTTTCTTTTAGAAAAGCCTTTATTCCGCCAAGAGTAGGTGGACGACCATCGTCTATTAATTTCAAAGATGCCACCATTCCATCTTCAGAGATACGCAGATCATATTTAGCCAATCTAGACTACCTCTCTTTCACCATAATATTACTTTCCCTTTCCAATTATCTATCTTGTATCTAGAACTTGTAAAGATGTTAAAATCTTGGGCTATTTCTTTTTTTATTAGGATTATCTGAGGTTTCAAATATTTAAAAAATTGCAAACCAACCTTTTCTAAAAACTTTACTGGAATATCTTGTGGAATTCTAAGCAAGTCTTTTTTGTAATATTTAAAATATTTTTGGGTTAATTCTTCTCCAAGTATCTCAACTAAACTCTTGTAATTTTTCTGTTTGGACTCCTCTTCGTATCTTTTTGATTCTTCTAAAGAAAAAGAGCAACCACAGTAATTTTGGCGATAAATATTGTAAGTTTTACATATTTGTGCTGCCATATGAACACCATTATTCGATCTGAAATTTACATACTTAAAAGACGGATTTTCTTCCATATCCAAATTATCAGTTATTTCTAAAATATCGTCATGAGACTTTCTAGGGGAAGCAAGAAGAGTCGTTGAATAGATAGAAAAATTCATCCGTTTAGCTTCAGATTTGGTCTTTTCAAGCCTCAACTTCATACATTCATAACATCTTTTCGGGCTGCCTTCCTTATTTGCCGTGAGGCTGTTTCCTTCCCCCTTGATTCTTTCTAAAAACTTATCAGGTTCATAATCTCCTACGTAGAGTTGGAACCCCCAAATATCTCTTAATTTTTTAACTTCATCCAATCTCTTGGAATATTCTTGAAGGGGATAAATATTGGGGTTGTAAAAAAATACAACAGGTTCGAATCCCTGTTCTACTAATTTCCTGTAAGAAACCGTTAGATCAGGTGCACAGCAAACATGTAAGAAAATCTTCAAAATTCTATCTTCCCTTCTATTTTTTCTATCGTAGATGATGGAATACCTAATTTCTTTAGATCATCTAAAGAGCTAATAGGTTTAATAGCCCTATACTCGATAATTTTCTGGGCAGAAACTTTTCCTATTCCAGGTAAACTTTCCAATTCTTCACTGGATGCTTCGTTTATATTTATTTTATCATCTACTATTTCGTAAACAACCTCTGAAAGATAAATATAATCTTTAATATTTGAAAATGTTTTTTCTCCTATACCAGAAACGTTCATAATATCTTCTATTTCTCTAAAACCTTTCTCTTGCCTATAATTTATGATCGCTTGTGCCTTGGCGGGTCCGATTCCAGGTAATTGGATCAACTCTTCAACTGACGCCGTCAAAAGGTCTATTTTATTTTCCTGATAAGAATTAAGTCTATCCTCTTTACCCGATTGATATCGATCAACCGTTAAGATCCCCAACAAAATGATTATAATTATACTTAATACCGGGAAAAGAAGCTTTTTTCTCATTGGGTTTCTACTCCACTAAAGTAGATACCTTTAGTGAATCTGTCTGCAATACTCAGTCCAGTTAAGTCAAAAACAAGATCCTCATCCATGTTTCTCAAGTATGTTTGTGCCTCGTTATAATCATCAAACAGGCCCACGAGTATCGCCCAATAATCTTCATTACTCTGTTGAAACTTACCGTTGAAAACAAAAGCGGGGATACCCCCTTGTCTTAACGCCATCGTAGGGAACATAGCTGGTGCTGGAGTAGTGTATAAATAGATTTGTATGGAAAATAGGTACTGCTCTTCCTCTTCCCCTTCTAAGGAATAATCTGATCGGTACAAGTAATACTTATCCCCATTTTGAAAAACAAAGTAGGGTATATTGTTGTTTAAAGCATACAACGCCTCTTCAAAAACCTCGCGTTGGTTGTAAAAAACTTTTACGGCACCTTCGTTGTACGGTTTTAACATCGTGACTGAATTTTCCAACAACACTTGATAATCGAGTTCTTGGATATTGTAACTTACCCTTGCCATTGTGTTGCCAATCTCAATTTGTGGTAATACTAGATCTTCTAAGACAACAGATGGAGAATTTGGTTCAACTTCGTTTAGTGTATTTAGTTGATTATTATCTAGCTCTTCTATTTTAAGCTCTAGATTTTTCATCTGGTTTTTTAAATATATAGTATACGTTGTCAGTGCGAAGGTTATCAAAGGTAAAATAAAAACAAGAATTAAAATAACTGTGAACCAACGCGGATTATTCTTTTTCATTGGTTAAACACCTCTCAAAAGGGACTTAAACTCCAAAAGAAGATCTTTCAGCTCGCCAAAATTCAAAAGTAAATCCACAAAGCCATCCTCTTTTAGTAATATTTCTCTTATAGGTACGTTGTTCACTTTAGCCTTAATATTTTGAATTTTTGATGATTTCAAATCTTCGAAACTTCTTATCTTTTCAAATATCTCTTGAAATTTTTCTTCACGTATATAGCCGAATTTAAAACTCAAATACACAAGAAACGCAAAAGACAAACTCTCATTTTGAACAAAATCAGATTTTACAGAGGTATCTGCTATGTATTTCATCAATTTGGTTCCAGGAAAGGGTAAATCGTTAGAATAAAGTGACAAAACAAACTTAACAGCAGAATAAAGATAATCCTCTAAATCTAAACGGATGAAATTTTTAGAATACTTCAAAGATAAGCTAGCAAAGTTGTTATCGAACAAAAGTCCCAAAATATACCCCAAGAAAAAGTGGTTTTTCATATCTTTTTTATCTAAAAATTTACAAAAATACGGGTCTATATAAACTAGATCGGGATAACCTCTAACCTTCAAAAAATTCCTGGTGTAATTCATATCTAAATAGAACTCTCCCGAAACGGGTAAATATATCATAGAAGACAGCGTTGTTGGCATAACTGTGAGGGTCCCGGTTGGAAAATCCAAAGTATGAAAAACGTAGCCAACCATATCTATCAAGGAACCTCCACCTATCACCACTAAATTACTGTAACTACCTTCCACAATGACTTTACAAAGTTCTAAATATTTATCGAAATACTTGGTCTCATTGCCACCTTTAACATAAAAGATATTTTTATCAGTACCTGGATTTAAATGATTTTTCAAATTGGAATCAATTATCATCAAAGTCCCGTATTTCGACGCGTATCTTTTGGAAAATTCTTTGTAATACCCTTGGCTTATATTAATATTAATGTCTTTTTCAATACCCTTTGAAAAACTAATACTTTTCATTTTTTTGTCCTTTTTACTTGATTTCGTCGATTTTATCGACACGCCTTTTATGTCTTCCACCTTCAAATTCAGTCGATAAAAACTTTACTACCGTCCAAATGGCTAAATCGATGCCCATAAGCCTACCTGCCAAAACCAAAACATTGGCATCGTTGTGTTTTCTGGCGTATTCTGCCATCGAGGGATACAAGCACAGAGCCCCTCTAACCCCTTTGACCTTGTTCACTGCGATTGACATACCTATTCCAGTACCACAGATACCAATGCCGAAGTCCGCTTCGCCTTTGGTTACCTTTTCACCAAGTTTTTTGGCATAATCAGGATAATCGACACTCGCATTGGAATTAGTTCCCAAATCTATTATATCGAATTTCTTTTCTAAAAGATAATTCTTAAGCTGTTCTTTCATCTCATATCCGGCATGATCGGAAGCAATTGCAATTTTCATGAAAATTCGCTCCTTTTTATAGCACTCTTATTAAGCCTACCATCTTCCCTTGTATCTTTAAACGATCGGCTTTGACCTTTATCTCTTTCATACTTTTATTTTCTGGTACAAGCAGTACTTCGTCTTCATTCAGCCTTTTGTACCTTTTAAGTGTTGCTTCATTTCCATCGATCAATGCAACCACTATGTCTCCATCCATTGCGTAATCTTGTTTACGTATTAAAACAAAATCACCGCTTTTGATCTGTGCCTCTATCATGGAATTTCCTTCAACTCTGAGTGAAAAATATTCGTAATTTTTAGGGAAAAAATTAGTAGGTATGGGGATGTAATCACTAATTGTTTGTATAGCTTCAATGGCATCTCCTGCTGCTATCTTTCCAGAAACAGGAGCTAAAGTCTCTGTGGCGAAAATTTCTCCCGATTTTGGCATCATCTTTATTCCACGTGAGACATTTTTACGCTCGATGTAACCCTTCTTTTCCAAAATTATAAGGTGCTTATGTGCCGCTCTGGGACTTTTAAAATTAAAATGTTTCATAATATCTCTGATACTTGGAGCAAAACCGTTTTTTTCCATATAAGATTTTATGAAGTCCAGGACCTGTGACTGCCTTTTTGTCAATTCCTCCATCTTTTTAACCCCTTCCATGCTTAATAATTATAATTATTATAACACTACTCTTCATCATTTGCTTGAACTTCAATGGCTCCGACAACTGAATCGTCTTCATCCAGTCTTACAATTATAACACCTTGGGTGATCCTTCCTAAAACATTTATATTATTTACATTTACCCTAATAGCCTTACCTTTTTTAGTGAATATCAGTATGTCTCTCCCATCTTCGACACTCATAGTAGCAACTATTGGACCTATTCTAGATATATCTCGTACCGTTTTTACACCAATTCCTCCACGATTCTGCGGTTTGTAAGAATGGAAAGAAACTCTCTTCCCATAACCCCTTTCAGTGATCAACAAAAGTTTTTTACCTTCGTCGACCTTTACCACGTTGATCACTTCATCGCCTTCGCGCAATTTAATTGAGTTGACACCCATTGCGGTTCTTCCCATCGTACGTACCTGGAAGAGTTAAACATTAACGACATCCCTAGCTTTGTCACAATTAACAAATCTCTATCTGATCCGTCAAGCAAAACCACATCCACAACTACGTCTTTATCAACCAGATTGATTGCTCTAATACCGGAAGCTCGTGCACTGCTGAACTCTCTCAAAGAGGTTCTCTTCACCTTGCCTTGTTTTGTAAAAATGAGAATATCCTTATCGTAATCACCGTCTAAAGATATGGCAACGATGCTTTTTATCTCTTCCCCTTCATCTAAACTGATGAAGTTAGCGATATGCTTGCCTTTTGTATTTTTCAAAGTAGTCTCTATCTCGTATGCGTTTATTTGATACGCTTTACCAGCGGAACTAAATAGCATTAATTTGGATAATTTGTTAGTGTATATGACCTCTTTTACGTCATCTTCATCAGAAATTTTTAATCCTTTTACACCTTTTCCGCCTCTCCCTTGAACCTTGTATTCCGAAGAAGGAATGGCTTTGAGATATCCCCACTTGGTTAAAACTATTACCACATCTTCATCTTGAATCATTTCAACCTCTTCGGCTAAATCCCCTTTGTTATACAGTATCTCCGTTCTTCTTTTATCACCAAACTTGTTTGCTACTTCGTCCAGCTCTTTTTTAATAACTCCTAACAGTCTTTCTTTTTTCTGCAGAATATCCATGGCGTTTTCTATATCTTTGTATAGGTTCTTCAATTCTTCACTCAAATTGGTACTTTCAAGTTTTGAAAGACTGATCAATCTCATGTCTGCGATAGCTTTTGCCTGTTCTTCACTCACACCTATCGTTTCTTGAAGATTTTTCAAAGCTTCCTGAGGATTTTCTGAGTTTCGTATGATCTCAACCACCGTATCAATACCTTGAACCGCTTTGATAAGCCCTTCAACTATATGAGCCCTTTTCCTTGCCTTTTCTAACTCGTACTGTGTTCTTCTAGTTATGACGTTAACCCTGTGATCCAAGAAGCTCTGTAAAAGCCCTTTCAAATTCATCAAAGAGGGCTTTTCGTTATCGATTACATTCATTTGAACGTAAAAATAGGATTGAAGATTTGTGTGCTTGAACAAATCGTTGATCAATTTCTTAACGTTAGCGTTTTTTCTCAGCTCTATTACCAGTCTTATTCCCTCTTTATCACTCTCATCTCTAACGTCTTTTATCCCGACATCTTTCTTTTGTTCCTTAGCCTTAACCACGTATCTTACAATTTGTTCGATGATATCGGCTTTAGAAACGTTGTAGGGAATCTCATCAAAAACGATAGAGGTTCCTTTACCTTCGTCCTCTATTCTGTACTTTCCTCTAATCGTTATCTTCCCTCTACCTGTTTCATAGAGTTCTTTCAACCCTTCTCCGTCCACAACTTGGCCACCTGTTGGGAAATCTGGTCCTTTAATATGCTTCAACAGATCCGCTACTTCAGATTCGGGTTTTTCTATTAACAATTTCAAAGCTGCTACAAGTTCGTTTAAATTATGAGGCGGGATATTGGTAGTCATTCCCACGGCTATCCCGCTTGCTCCGTTCATCAAAAGATTAGGCACCATTGTAGGTAAAACAACAGGCTCACTCAAGGAACCATCGAAATTCTCCCTAAAATCTACAGTTTCTTTCTCGATATCCTTGAGCATATACTCTCCAAGTTCAGGCATACGGGCTTCTGTGTACCTCATAGCGGCAGGAGGATCGCCGTCTATCGATCCAAAATTTCCTTGTGCCTCAACCAAAGGATACCTCATAGTAAAAGGTTGCCCCATTCTAACTAAGGCATCATAAATAGCCGCATCTCCGTGTGGGTGATACTTACCCATCACCTCACCAACGATACGGGCATTTTTTTTGAATGAAGAGTTATGTTTCAACCCCAATTCGCTCATGGAGTAAAGTATTCTTCTCTGAACAGGTTTCAACCCATCTCTAACATCGGGTATAGCCCTGCTTACAATAACGCTTAAAGAATAAAGTAAGTAAGAAGTTTTTAATTCTTCAGTAAAATCTTTGATAAATATTTTATCGTCCATCTATTAGTATTACCTCCATTAAAAATCTTTTAAGAAATCTTTGAACCAGGTTCAACATCTTTATCTACCGTCAGAATGCTCAAATTACCGTTTCCATCTTTAGCGGCTAAAAGCATACCTTCGGATAATTCCCCCATTAATTTGGCGGGTTTTAGATTAGCGATGATTATTATCTTCTTATCAACTAAATCTTCAGGTGAATAAAAGCTTTTGATGCCTGCGATAACTTGCCTTTCACCCATCTGCCCTAAATCAAGATGTAATCGCAGTAGTTTGTTAGACTTTTCGATATTTTCTGCCTTTACCACTTTGGCAACTCTCAAATCGATCTTTTTAAAATCCTCTATTTCTACTATATTTTGAACGTTTTCACTTTCTGGCATTACTTCGTCCTCCTTGTTGATATTTACCGTTTTGATTATTCTTTTCCAACTCTTCACATCGATTCTTTGGAATATGGGATCACCTTTCACAACTTTAACTCCACTGTGTAAAAGGCCCTTTTCAAGGTTTTCTCGATTTAAAATTTCCAAACCATAACCTATCTTTTTTAACATCGTTTCAGAAGTATCTGGCATAATTGGATAAATCAAAATAGAAATAATTCGAATAACGTCGAGCAGATTGTACAAAACGGTGGACAATCTATCTTTTTCATTTGGATCGTTCCCCAAGATCCAAGGCTCAGTTAAATCGATGTATTTATTAGAAAAACGTATGACTTCCCATAGATTTTCAAGGGCTTGTGTAAACTGATACCGCTCCATCAAATTCAAATAAGCGTTTTTCTTACTCTCTAGGAGTTCTAAGAGTTCTTCATCCACCTTGTCTTTTCTTTCAGGTTTTGGTATGACACCATTAAAATACTTTTCAACCATCGTGAGTGTTCTATGCACTAAATTACTTAAATCATTGACCAAATCAGCGTTGTACCTAGTAATTAAGTTTTCTTCCGAAAAATCTCCATCCCTACCAAAGGCAATATCTCTCAACAAATAATACCTTATAACATCTCTACCATATGCGTCCATCAGAATCCTTGGATCAACGGCGTTACCCAAAGATTTTGAAATCTTTTGTCCATTGACCGTTAGCCACCCATGTGCGAATACCTTCTTCGGCAAAGGCAACCCCACTGACATCAACATAGCGGGCCAAATTAGCGAATGGAACCTATTTATTTCTTTTCCAATAAGGTGTAAATCTGCAGGCCAGTACCTGTTGAATTTCTGTTGATCGTCAGAATAGCCTATCGCACTTACATAATTAATTAACGCATCCACCCAAACATACACCACATGTTTTGGATCACTCTTTAAAGGTATTCCCCAATCGAACGTAGTCCTAGTGATGCTGAGATCTTTTAACCCATCATTCAAAATTTGCAACATCTCATTTCTTCTAAAAGATGGTTCCACAAAGTCCGGATTATTTTCATAATGCTTCAACAATGGTTCGGTATATTTGGAAAGTTTAAAAAAGTAATTCTCTTCCTCTACCCATTTCAATTCTCTATTACATTCAGGGCAAAGCTTAACGCCATCTTGCGTGACTATCTCAGATTCATCCCAAAAGGATTCATCGTGTATGCAATACCAACCGGCGTATTTTCCTTTGTAAACGTCTCCATTCTCCATCATCTTATCAACAAACATCTGCACGGTCTTTACATGATAATCATCTGTTGTTCTAACAAAATGATCGTAACTAATCCCCATTTCATCCCATAAATTTTTAAATTTTGAAGAAAGTGAATCAACATACTCCTGTGGAGGTATATTCTTCTCTTTTGCTGCCTGTAACACCTTTTGCCCATGTTCATCCGTTCCAGTCAAAAAGAAAACATCGTACCCCATCATTCTCTTAAATCTTGCTACTATATCCGCAACTATCGTCGTATACGCTGAACCAATATGTGGTTCACTGTTAACGTAGTAAATCGGTGTAGTGACGTAAAACTTATCCATCAATGGCACCTCCAAAACTGTTCTACCTTCTTTCCTTTGTCGAATTGTGAAGTCTATCCTATTATATCACATTGAGATTGTTTTGGTATTCTCATATATTCTCTAGAAGTTTAAGCTTTCAGCAAACTTCAAAGTGAAAGGACACTAATCAAATCATTAAAAAGATATCACCCCTCATAAAAGATATAGGAGTGATATTTATTTTAAAAACTCAAGAATCTCTCTACTACCATTACTTCAATATTTCTTTTAGTTCTTCTATATCCGTGTTTTGGTTTGATAAGTTTATTATTGGTAGTTCTATTGGTTTTACTGGGATTATCTTAGGAAAATTGGCATTTTTAGCCCCTTTGTGAAAATATTTAGAGCATGTCGCTTGACGTTGTGCGGATAAAAAAATCTACCACCAGCAAATTGGGCGAAAAGAAACGCAGCCTTTTATCCGCTGTTAGGCAATTTTGGGCTTTCTTTCTCATTTCATCGCAGACAAAAACTCTTCAACTGTTATACCAGCACGAGCAATGAGTGACCTCAAAGTTCCTCTTGCAACTTCACGATGATCAGGGACAGATAGTGTGGCAATGTGTTTCCCCTTCACAAGAATAATATGACTACCTCGTTGCCTTGCTACTTCCCATCCAAGACGTTCAAAAACTTTTACAACTTCACGCCCGCTTAAAAGTGGAAGTTTTTCCATTAAACCGATACCTCTACTTCACGCATACTAACGGTGAGAGGCATACCTCTTTCGGCTCGCACCTCAAGGCACTGCTTTATTGCATCTTTGATATTCTCAATCGCTTCTTGTTCGGTTTTTCCTTGACTTACACATCCAGGGATAGAAGGACATTCTACTACGAACATGCCATCCTCATCCCGATCAATTGTTACGATAAATTTCATAGTTTATCCCTCCTCGTACAAAAGGTTCTCGTATAAAAGGATCTTTTTATTTATTATTTTAATTATACCAAAAGACTCAATATATTTTATTACAGTAAAAATTTAACTTAACAATATTTCTATGATATAATTTCTCAAAGTACAAAAAATTAAATATGCTAAAAAAATCGGAGGGATAATCTTGAGATTTTCCAAACTATATGCTCCTACTTTAAAAGAAACACCATCTGATTCTGATATAAAAAGTTACGAGTTATTGATCAGAGGAGGGTTTATTAGAAAGATCTCATCAGGTGTTTACAGTTATCTTCCCCTTGGATGGAAGGTCATAAGAAAAATCGAACAGATAGTCAGAGAAGAAATGGAAAAGATAGGTTCTCAAGAGATCATGCTACCCATAATACATCCAGCAGAGTTGTGGAAAATGACGGGAAGATGGGAAGATTACGGACCAGAATTGATGAAACTTAAGGACAGACACGATAGAGAGTTTACTTTAGGTCCCACACATGAAGAAATAGTCACATTTTTGATGAAAAATGAGCTTAGATCGTACAAACAGTTCCCGGTCAACCTTTTCCAAATAGCCACTAAGTTTAGAGATGAAATAAGGCCAAGGTTCGGGGTGTTAAGGGCAAGAGAGTTCATCATGAAAGACGCCTACACCTTTCACACCGATTACGAATCATTGCATGAATACTATCAACATTTCTATGATGCCTACTCAAATATCATAAAAAGAATAGGCTTGAAATATGTCGTTGTAGAAGCTGATACAGGTGCAATTGGTGGTTCTTTCTCTCATGAATTTCACGTACTGGCACAAAATGGTGAGGGTGAAATATTTTACTGTGAAGAATGTGGCTATGCAGCCAGTGATGAAAAGGCAAGATCGGGTGAAGATTTTTCAGTAGATGAAAATGAAGCCTTCAAAGAAATGGAAAAAGTAGACACCCAACACGCCAAAACCATCGAAGAAGTCGCCAAATTCCTGAATGTTTCTGAAAAGAAGTTGATAAAATCGATACTGCTAAAATCCGGTAAAGGATGGGTGATGGCTCTAATTAGAGGAGATTATGAGATAAACCTCGCAAAGGTCAGATCGGTTCTTCAAGATCAAAGCTTAGAACTAGCCGATCCGCAAGACGTTCTAAAAGAATTTGGTGTAAACGTTGGATTCATAGGTCCAATAAACATACCCGAAAATGTCAAGATTATTGCAGATCTAAGTGTAAAATCCATAAAAAATGGGGTTATAGGGGCTATGGAAGAAAAAGCCCATTACATCAATGCAAACGCCGAAAGAGATTTCAGAATAGATTTATTTGCAGACATTAGATACGTAAAAGAAGGCGAAAAATGTCCAACCCAAGGATGTAATTCTACACTCAAACGAACAAGAGGCATAGAAGTTGGTCAAATTTTTGAATTAGGAGACAAATACTCTTCAAAAATGAACGCAGTCTTCACCGATGAAAATGGAGAACAAAAACCTTACATAATGGGATGCTATGGATGGGGGGTATCAAGAACCTTAGGGGCAATAGTCGAACAATTAAACGATGAAAACGGAATAATCTGGCCCAAAAGCGTTGCGCCTTTTGAAGTGGCAATAATACCGGTTGCCATGAACGATGAAGCAATTGTAAGCACATCGCAAGAGATCTACGATTACTTTTTAAAAGAAGGAATCGACGTCATTATAGACGATAGAGAAGTCTCCGCTGGATTTAAGTTCAAAGATATAGATCTAATCGGAGTACCGATAAAAATTATTATTGGCAAACGTTTAAAAGAAGGAAAAATTGAGCTAAAACAAAGAGATAAAGAAGAAAGCACGTTGATAGAATTCAAAAACGTAAAAGAGTTATACGATAAAGTAAAAGAAACATTAGAAAACTATGACCCAACTCAAAATTTAAGCGTTTGAGCAGTTGCGGGCAAAGCCTTACCATCCCTTTCCTTATGGGTGAGCAGCGGGGCTTGCCCTTTTGCTGATCTGTGCAAAAAGCTTTTTGCCGATCTTTGCTAAATGGTCTTTTTCGTAATGTTTTTGAATAATTTTCCTAATCTCATTTGCTTTGCAAATGATGTATTGGTTTTGGGGTTCTTAAGGGGCTTGCCCCTTAAAGTATGGTGCTAATAAAATCATTAAAAAAGATATCACTCCTCTTTTATGAGGAGTGATATCTATCACTACCACAATTCACTTAAAAATATCAAAAATCTACTTTACTACAACTACTTCACTAACTCTGTTAGCTCTTCTAATGTAATATTTGTAATGTTTTTCTTTATTTGATTTATAGTTTCTTCATTTGCTTTTCTGATCTTTTCTTCTCCCCCCTACTTTCATTGCTAACTTTGTTCATACATTTTGCTCTTTTTTCAATTTTCTTCTAAATCATTCATTATTGAGTTGATTTCGTTCTGAATGACATCACGTCCATATGTAAATTTATATTTATCAATAATATTAAGAGCGTCCTTAAGGTATTTCAGAGCATTCTCCAAATCTCCTTTTTCTTGGTAAATAAATCCAATATTGCTCAAAGCAATTTCTTCTCCCTCTTTGTGATCTATCTCTCTAAAAATTTTTAAAGCTTCTTGGAGGTATTTCAGTGCATTTTTCAAATCACCTTTAGCTTTAAAGATTAGCGCAATATTGCCCAAATCATCTGCTTCTCCCTCTTTGTCTCCTTCTTCTTGGTCTATTTTTAGAGCTTCCTCATGATATTTCAGAGCATTCTCCAAATCTCCTTTTGTTTGGTAAATCAAACCAATATTGTTCAAAGTAATTGCTTCTCCCTCTCTGTGATCTAGCTCTCTAAAAATTTTTAGAGCTTTCTGATGGTATTTCATAGCCTCCTCCAAATCACCCATCTCTGAATAAATCACGCCCATATTGTCGAAAATCATTGCGTCTTCTTTACAATAGTCTGTCTCCTTGTCTAATTCTAGAACTTCTCGAAGGCGTTCCTTGGTTTTTTGCGAATCATCTTTTTTATGGCCATTCATAAAGATCCTCCTTGCAAAATATGTATAGACCTCTAAAATTTGTTTTAGCGCCCCTTCGCCCGCAACCCACCCATCTCAGGAATGAGGTTTAGGCTTCGCTCTGGGGCCCATCCAAAAGATCAGATAGAGTTTCGCTACTTACAACTACTTCAATAACCCTTTTAGTTCTTCTATGGTTATCTCTAACAAGTTATCTCCTATATAATCTATTGTCTTTTTGTCTGCTGCTCTTATCTTAGCTTTTAACTCTTTGGTTAATCGTCTACCAAATCTTTTGTTTAATATTTTAATTGTCAATTCTTTTTCTCCTTCTTCAACGCCTTCTTCAAACAATGAAGTTCCGATCTTTGTCATTCGTATCACCTCTTTCAGTTCGTTTATGTACTCATCTCTTACATAACTATCAGAGAACCCTAATAACGATCCTATTACCGCTTCTTTTTTGTCTTCATCTGGTATTTTGATTGGCTAACTCTAATGCTTCTTTTGTCACTTCTTCTTCGCTTTTTTCGTTTCTCATCAATGGCAAGAATACTAAATCCATTAAGTCTTTTTTCGTTAGTTCTTCTTCTTTTTCTATCTTTTCTTTTATCTCTTCATACCTTTTTATTCCATCGTACTTTATCATGAATACTTGTTGTACTTTGTATTTAATAGAACCCATGTCCAATTCATTTTCTGCACTTTCGTATTTTCCAGAGTACATTACTACCGTGTTTATCTTTCTTCTTTCTTTTTGGTATAACGCTATGTCGTATTGCGCAAATTTTAGTAAGTCGGCTTTCTTCCAGGTCGTTTGAAATTCTAAGTGTAACAGTGAGTTGTCCTCTAGTTCGAATACAAAATCCGTGTTTTGGTTTGATACGTTGATTACTGGTATGTCTATCGGTTTTACTGAAATTATCTTTGGAAAGTTGAGTTCATGATATTCGGCGGTTTCGTCTTTGTGAGTATTTCCCGTTCTGTTTGTGTCTTTCATTGTTTCCCCCCTCGATAGTTTGTTGAAGTATTTAAATTGCATCATATGTTTTTGAAAATCGCTTTAGATCTTAAACATAAATACATTCATTCAAACTATACCTCTTATTTCTCACGCTAAAACAATTAGACAACTTGTGTCAGATATCTAATTAGGCATTTTTCACATCATTTCTTAATTCTTCAGCGTTGTAATTAAATAGCGAGATATCGAAACGACCCATTATTTCAATAAAAGTTCTTTCGGAAAGTTCTGCTAGTTGTGCAGCTTCTCCTAAGGATAACTTGCCTTCTTCATATAATTTTGAGGCTATCAACAATTTAATTTCTTTTTCATTTAAATCGATAAAATCTGGAAGATTTACAGATATAGTTTTCATAAAAGGCTCTTCATATAATATTTCGCTCCCCACCCATAAGGATATACTTATATACAGATATTATAACTCAAAAAACTTTCCTTAACTAAATCTACCGTCGTCTTTTGATTGTTGCAGTTTGTGAACATTTTTCTCTAGCCATCCTTGGCAGCGTTAGGCTGAATAGGTGTACCTTTTGTTTCTTTAAATGGGGAATGAACTATCCCAATGGGAGTGTATTTAATTTCCATCATACTTTTAGCTAACTTTCCTACTTCCTCAAACATTCTTGGCACCCCCATTTCTTCTAACTCAAGTATAATGAGTTTTATAGCACCCTTCCCCCCTACTTCCATTGCTACCTTTGTTCATACATTTTGCTCTTTTTTCAATTTTCTTCTAAATCATTCATTATTGAGTTGATTTCGTTCTGAATGACATCACGTCCATTTGTAAATTTATATTTATCAATAATATTAAGAGCGTCCTTAAGATATTTCAGAGCATTCTCCAAATCTCCTTTTTCTTGGTAAATAAATCCAATATTGCTCAAAGCAATCTCTTCTCCCTCTTTGTGATCTATCTCTCTAAAAATTTTTAAAGCTTCTTGGAGGTATTTCAGAGCATTTTTCAAATCACCTTTAGCTTTAAAGATTAGCGCAATATTGCCCAAATCATCTGCTTCTCCCTCTTTGTAGCCTTCTTCTTGGTCTATTTTTAGAGCTTCCTCATGATATTTCAGAGCATTCTCCAAATCACCATTTGTTTGGTAAATCAAACCAATATTGTTCAAAGTAATTGCTTCTCCCTCTCTGTGATCTAGCTCTCTAAAAATTTTTAAAGCTTTCTGATGGTATTTCATAGCCTCCTCCAAATCACCCATCTCTGAATAAATCTGACCAATATTGTCCAAAATCATTGCGTCTTCTTTTCTATAACCTGTCTTCTGGTCTGATTTTAGAACTTCTCGAAGGTGTTTCTTGGCCTTTTCCAAATCATCTTTTGTATGGTCCATCATAAAGATCCTCCTCGCAAAATATGTATAGACACTTTAGAAACTCTAAAACTTGTTTTAGCGCCCTTCCCCCGCTGCCTACCCTTCTAAGGGAAAAACTTGACGCCCATTAAACCCAGCAGCTCGTCCATAAGGATATACTTATATACAGATATTATAACTCAAAAAACTTTCCTTAACTAAATTTACCGTCATCTTTTGATTGTTGCAGTTTGTCAACATTTTTCTCAAGCCATCCTTGGCCGCGTTAGACTGAATAGGTACCAAGAAATGAGTTATTGGCAGATGTGTTTTTCAAAGCTGAACTAATAGAGGCTGGGGGTAGAGGAACCATAAAAATTATTGATGAATGTAAAAAAGCAGGATTACCAGAACCCGAATTTAAAGAGGAGTTTGGCGGTTTTGCAGTTTATTTCTATAAAGACATTTATACAGAAGATAATTTAAGAAAAATTGGGTTAAATGAAAGGCAAATAAAAGCGATAAAGTATGTAAAAGAAAAGGGAAAGATTACGAATAGGGAATATCAGGAAATTACCAATGTATCTAGGCAAATGGCAACTATTGATCTCGCAGAGATAGTGAAGAAGGGGATATTAACAAGGATTGGAAAAGCAGGCAAGGGAATTGTCTACCAATTGACTAAATTGACTAATAAATGACCAATATTTGACTAATGGAAAATGAAAAAAACATATCAGGAATCAAACAGTTGTTTTTAGAAACACAGCCACAAATGACTTAAAAGATTTAATGGATTTAATAAACAAGAAAATTTTTAAATTTGAAGGAAAAGATAGAAATAGTCGCTCTGTTATCAAATAATTTGGCAATTAGTTGGCGAATATTTGGCGAATATTTGGCGATATTGGCAATTACTTGGCAAAAAGAAAAGTAGAGTACCAACACCGACAGAAAGATGCCATTTAAGATCAAAAGGAAAAGTAAAGACAAAAATGAATAAACTCTATTTTAAAAAAATTTATAGACGATAATAGATTCAAAAAATTTCCTGAGTTTGACAGTTACAAAAACGTAAGAATTCTAAAACAGGCATGAATAAATGTTCTGTTCCGGCTATCAACGACAGGACATAAAAAAATATGCCTCATTGAAACAATCACAACAAAGGAGTGATATTTTTTAAGAACAGAATTATATCTCGAATTCTTGAGATTGGTATAGAATTACCCTTCTACAACTATTTCAATATTTCTTTTAGTTCTTCTATGGTTATACTAAGAATGCTCTTCTTTATTTGGTTTATAGTTTCTTCATTTTCTTTTCTGATCTTTTCTTCTAATCTTTTATCAAAATCTTCTCCAAACCTTTGATTGAGAATTTCTATGATTAATTCTCTTTCTCCTTCAATTTTTCCTTCTACTTTTCCTT
>NZ_AUPG01000015.1:0-30855 GCF_016772115.1 Petrotoga sp. 8T1HF07.NaAc.6.1 | reverse complement strand
GGGGAGCGGGGCGAAGGGGGCGCTATATAATTAGATTTTAAAAGAAATATATTATAATGAAATCATCGGAGGAATCGAATGAAAAAGTTTCACATCGTAAAATTAGGGTGTCCAAAAAATGATGCAGATATGGAAATATTCAAAGGGTTGCTCCAAAGCAAGGGGTATAAATACGAGAGTAATCCTCAATTAGCTAATTATATTTTCATCGATACATGTGGTTTCATCGTAGAAGCTAAAAAAGAAAGCATCGAAGCTATATTTGAATATGTATCCCTAAAAGATAATAACAAAAACCTAAAAGTTATACCAATAGGTTGTCTAACTCAAAGATATTTCGACGATATTCTTAAAGACATCCCTGAGATTGATGGATTATACGGTGTGTTATCTCCAAAAACCATAGTTGAAAAAATTGAAAATGGAGAATATTTTTTTAAAAGGGAGATTCCTGAAACTTTGTACGATTGTAAAATTAGAGCGATTCCAGACTCACATTACGCATACGTAAAAATTGGGGACGGATGTAGTAGAAATTGTGCCTTTTGCTCTATACCCACCTTCAAAGGGAACCCAAAAAGTAGAAGTATCGAAGAAATAAACGAAGAAGTTGAATTTTTGGTATCCAAAGGTGTAAAAGAAATCATTCTCGTATCCCAAGACAATACCTTGTACGGCATAGACAATTACCAAAAGCAGGCACTACCAGATTTACTAGACAAACTTAACACTATAAAAGGAAAATTTTGGATCAGGGTGATGTACTTACATCCGGATTTTTTAAGTGAAGAAATCATAGAAAGCATACATAGAAATGAAAAAGTATTAAACTATTTCGATGTTCCAATTCAACATATCTCTGATAAAATTTTGCAAAGTATGGGTAGACATAAGAAAAGAAATGAATTAATTAAACTATTTGAGAAAATCAGAAAAGAACCATCTGCCATAAGAACCACGTTAATGGTAGGGTTCCCAGGAGAAAAAGCTGAAGATTTTGAAGAATTAGTAGATTTTGTAAAAGAGATAAAATTTGAAAGAATGGGCAGTTTTATTTTCTCAAAAGAAGAAAACACAAAGTCATTCACACTACCAGAACAAATTGATGAACAAATAAAAAAACAAAGGCAAAATGAACTAATGACTGTTCAAAGTGAAATTTCCAAAAACATCATGGAAAAATATATAGGTGAAACTTTAGAAGTCCTTTTGGAAGAAAAAGAAGACAACGTTTATGTCGGAAGAAGCTTTTTAGACGCTCCAGAGATTGATGGGAATGTATATATAAAAAATTTTGGTGACAAAGAACTAACTTTTGGGAATTTTGTCAAAGTCACAATTACTGGTTCATACGAATATGATCTGGAAGGAGAAATAGTTGAATGAACATACCAAATTTATTGAGTTTTTCTAGGATAATATTAGCCATTCCAATATTCATCCTAACTGTCTTTGGAGAACAGTTTTATACCGCAGCCTTGGTTTTGTTTATTATAGCTTCCTTAACCGATTGGTTAGACGGTTATGTCGCCAGAAAGACTGGTCAGGTTACCGATATCGGCAAATTTTTTGATCAAATATCTGACAAAATACTTATAAACTCGGTTTTTATTGCGATGTTAGGCGTTGGGGTTTTGCCTGCCTGGTTTGTTGCAATAATTGTATCAAGAGACACCTTTGTCAGCGGTTTAAGGATGGCAGCTGCAAATAAAAACATCGTTGTCCCTGCTGATAAGTTTGGTAAACTAAAAACCGTCTTAGAAATCGCTTTAATTATTGTAATATATTTGATGCTATGGAATTTTCTAATTACTACTTTGATCTATTTGACCGTTATAATCAGTCTATTATCGGGAGTTAATTATACTGTCAAAACCGCCAAACAATTCTAAAAAAGAAAGGAGTCCTAGTATATGACACAGCTAAAAAATGTAAATAACCACAATACCGACAAATTAAGATCCTTCATTGCTATTGAAACTAATGAAAAATTAGAAGGGTTGTTGACTGATTTAATCGAAAGGTTTCAAAGGATGGGATTTAAAGCAAATTGGACAAATGCAAAAAATGTCCATTTAACCTTGTTTTTCCTTGGGGATCAAAAGATGGAAAAGATAGCTCAATTAGCTTACAAAATTGGCGAAAGAGTATCCGGATTTCCCACTTTTCATTTTAATATCCACAAGATGGGCTTCTTTGAAAATGATTCTCAGCCAAAGGTCTTATGGCTGGGAATAGAAGAAGACAATACCTTAATCGGTTTGTACGAAGAAATAAAGAAGGTACTAAAGATTTCAGAATTAGAGGTTAAAGATACCAATTTTTTACCTCATATTACAGTCGGAAGAGTTAAATCGTTCCCTAACCACTGGAAAGAACTAATTAATTCTGTCACTTTTGATCAAATCCAAGTATACGTAAATTCTATCGGAATATACTCTTCTGAACTCACAAGAAAAGGTCCAATATATAAAAAACTTTACACTATCGACTTTGAAGGAGGCGTCATCATTAATGGCTAAAAATGATTCTAAAGACGCAAATAAAGAAGAATTGTTAGAAAAGCTTGTTAAAGAGTTAGAAAAAAATCATGGAACAGGATCAGTCATGTTAATGGGTAAGGGATTGGATAATAGCAATCTAGCCGTTGTCCCAAGTGGATGTTTATCGCTGGATATAGCTTTAGGAGTTGGTGGATATCCAAGAGGAAGAATTATAGAAATATACGGAAACGAATCATCAGGTAAAACTACTCTCGCTCTTCATTCTTTAGCAGAAGTCCAAAAATTGAATGGGATAGTGGCTTTTGTTGATGCCGAACATGCTTTAGATGTTGAATATGCAAGAAAGTTAGGTGTAGATGTCGACAAATTGATAGTTTCTCAACCGGATTATGGTGAACAAGCCCTTGAAATTGTAGACTCGCTGGTAAGATCTAACATAGTAGACCTAATTGTAGTAGACTCTGTAGCCGCTTTGGTACCGAAAGCAGAAATAGAAGGAGCTATGGGAGATTCTCACATGGGACTTCAGGCAAGGTTGATGTCTCAAGCTCTAAGAAAACTAGCTGGAAGTATAAACAAATCCAAATCTATAGTAATATTTATAAACCAGGTAAGGATGAAAATAGGGGTGGTGTATGGTAACCCAGAAACTACCACTGGAGGAATTGCACTAAAATTTTATGCTACTATAAGGGTAGAAGTAAGAAAGGGCAATCCAATAAGAGAAGGAAAAGATCAGATAGGGAATGAAACAACCTTAAAAGTCGTAAAAAATAAAGTTGCTCCACCATTTAAACAGGCAAATGTAGACATGATCTTTGGACGAGGTATCCCAAAAGAAAATGACATCTTTAACATAGCCGTAGAGGAAGAATTAATTCAAAGAAAAGGTGCTTGGTTCTCTTTTATCAACGAAAATGGTGAAGAAATTAGTTTAGGACAGGGTAAAACCAATTCAGTTAGTTATCTCATGGAAAATCCTGACATACTTGATTATTTAGAATATACGATTCGTAAGAAACACAATTTAATTATTCCAGATTATTTGATAGAAAAGTTCGAGTCTAATTCATCAAAAGGGAAAAAAGTAAAAAGTGAAGAATTACAAGAAAATTGATCCAAAAGATGAGAAAGCAGCCGAAAAATCTGCGTTGAATTTAATAAAGTACCGTGCCAGGTCAGAAAAAGAGCTCTCAAGCCGTCTAAAAGAAAAAGGCTTTGATGAAGAAGTTATTGCTAAAGTAGTAGAAAAATGCAAGAAGAGCGGTTTGATAGATGATAAACTTTTTGCATATTTATATGCATATGACAAGTTAACTTTAGACAATAAAGGTCCCATGTTTATACAGTATGAATTAAAACGGTTGGGAGTAGATGAAAGATTAATTCTCGAGGCTCTCGAAAAAGTAAAAAGCGAAGTAGATATAAATACAATTGCTTTAGAATTGGCAAAAAATTATTATGAAAAAACACAAGACACTCTCAAAACTAAAGCTTACTTGTATAGAAGAGGTTTTGAGCCAGACATTATAAACTGTGTTATTGAAGACTTAAGAGGTGATTAAAATTGGAAATTCTGGTATATATAATTATAGGCATAGCTATATTTATCTTATCTCTGCTTGTTGGAATTAATATTGGAAATAGAAGGATGATCTCCACACTAGCAACCAAAAAAGAAGAATTGGAAGTTGAAATAAAAAACAAACAAAAAGAAATAGAAAAGATGTTAAAAAATGCAGAAGAAGAAGCTAAGGCATTAAAACAAAAAGAATTACTTGAGGCAAAAGAAGAGATACATAGGCTCAGGCAAGAATTTGATTCAGAAGCAAAGCAACAAAGAGAAGAACTTAAAGCCAATGAAGAGAGATTAATTAGAAAAGAAGAAAGCTTAGCAAAAAAAGAAGAGAATTTAGAAAAACTAAAAGAAAAATTGGAAGTCCAGCATGAAAACGTCTTGAAATTGGAGAAAGAATTAGAAACTAAATTAAATGAAATTGCAAAAATGACCGAAGAAGAAGCACGTCAAGTAGTAATAAACGAAGCAAGGGATAAATATGAAAGAGAAATTGCCCAAAAGTTCAAAGAAATAAAAGATCATTACGAAGAAGAATCAAAAAAATACGCCAGATGGGTTATCACTACTGCTATTCAAAGATATGCATCAGATGTCACCAACGAAATAACAACCTCAACCGTAGCTTTGCCCACAGATGACATGAAAGGAAGAATAATAGGTAGAGAGGGAAGAAACATCAGAACTTTTGAAAAACTCACAGGTACCGATTTGATAATTGATGATACCCCAGAGATAGTTGTAATCTCATCGTTCAACCCATTACGAAGAGAAATAGCAAAAAGAACACTTGAAATGCTTGTAGCCGATGGAAGAATACATCCTGCTAGAATAGAAGAGCTCTATGAGAAATCAAAAAATGAAATCCAAGAATACATAAAAGAAGTAGGAAAAGAAGCGGTAATGCGAGTAGGTATAAAACAGCCGAACATTGAAATAATCAAACTTCTAGGTAGATTAAAATTTAGAACCAGTTATGGACAAGATGTGTTAGAGCATTCAATAGAAGTATCACAATTTGCTGGAATGATGGCAAGCGAATTAGGATTGAATGTTGAACTAGCTAAAAGAGCGGCTTTATTCCATGATTTGGGTAAGGCTGTTGATCATGAAGTTGAAGGATCACATGCTATTGTTGGAGGGCAAATTGCTAAGAGATACGGAGAAAAATTAGAAGTAGTTAACGCGATACAGTATCACCATAACGAAGTTGACCCCATGACACCCGAAGCTGTTTTAGTTGCTGCAAGTGATGCGTTATCGGCATCCAGACCTGGTGCACGTAAAGAAACTTTGGAAAATTACATTCGAAGAATCGAGCAACTTGAGGAGATCGCAAAATCATTCAGATACGTTGATAAAGCTTATGCAATACAAGCAGGAAGAGAATTGAGAATAATAGTTCAACCAGATAAAGTTGAAGATGAAATCGCAGAAAAATTGGCACACGATATATCTGTTCAAATAGAGGAAAAGGTTCAATATCCTGGTGTAATCAAAGTAACCGTAATTAGAGAAAAAAGAAGCATATCTTATGCAAGTTAGAAATCAGTTAATATCTTAGGGGGATACACCCCTAAGATTTTATTTTTATAATAAAATCAGGTGTTTATTATGACAGATTTTGAACCATCAGGGTATTCAATAAAAAAACGCTTCTTTCATTTATTTATGGCTGCTTTAATATTCTTACGTTTTTGTAACTGTCAAACTCAAGAAAAATCATTAAGGGTTTGACGCAAAATATTAAATATGAGTTATTTCTAATTCTTAATTAATCGTATTTTTGATAACTATTTTAATCAACCAAAGAGGAATTTAAGTCTTCTGAAAAGAAAAATATCAGTTAATTTTAATGAAAATTTTAATCAACCAAAGAGGAATTTAAGTCAAATTATAACCTTTTTATATGAAACAGGCATGGGAGTTTTAATCGACCAAAGAGGAATTAAATGGGAGAACTGGCAGCTAATCTAAAAGGTGGAGAACCTTGTCTGTATATAGCTACCAGTTTTTCCTGGTATTACCTCGATTTTTGATTTAATTCTTTCTTTCAATTCACTTACATGAGATATTATACCCACCATTCTCCCAGTGCTGTTTAGCTCCGTTAATACTTCGATTGCACTATCAAGAGAGTTTGTATCAAGGCTGCCGAATCCTTCGTCAATGAAAATCGTATCTAAAGAAATACCCCCAGCTTCGCTTTGCACCACATCGGCTAATCCTAAAGCAAGAGCGAGTGCAGCTTTAAAACTTTCTCCTCCTGAAAGTGTTTTTATTTCTCTTTCTTTTCCAGTGTAGATATCAAAAACCATGATTTCTAAGCCTTCACTTTTCCTTGCATCAAGTACCTTAGAAGATCTATGCAACTGATATCTCCCATCTGTTAATTTGTTTAATCTTAGATTCGCTTGAGCTAATATTTCTTCAAAATAATAGGCTAGTACATATTTACTAAGGCTGATCCTTGTATTGTTGTCACCTTTACTGACATCTCTTAAGTTCTTTATAGTTGAGTATTCTTTTTCTTGTTTTTCTATCTCTTTTATGACAGTTTCTAAATTAGTTTTTGTGCCTTTAAGATGCTTTATTTCATATTCTAAATTTGTTTCATTTTTGATTAATTCTTCAATTTCCTTTTGTAATTGATCTATTTCATTTGCTATAGGAGTTTCATCAATTTTTTTAAGGTTTTTAGTGGATTCTTCTAAATCGATGAGAAGAGTCTGCTTATTCTTTAATTCTTCTTTATATTTTTGAACTTCATCTTCTAAACTTTCTATTAAGTTAATTTGTTCTTTTATTCTTTGATATTCTTGTTGATTCTTAAATCCCGTTTTTTCTACCATTTGATCGAATTTTTGTTCAGCATTTTTTACTTGGTCGTCTAATTTAGTTATGTCTTCGGTTAATGTTTTTATTGTTCCTTTTGAAGAGTTTATTATGTCTGAGATTCTGTTAGCTTCTTCTCTTTTTTGTTCGTAAGTAGTTTTGATATTATGGATAAATTTTCTTTTTTCTTGTATCTCGCTTTTTATTTCATTTTCAGTTTTGTTCTCTAATTGTTCTTTGAGATTTGTGATTTTAGTTTCTAGTTCTATAATTTTTGATCTCGATTCATCAATAATTTTTCTCAAATTTTCTCTTTGTTCTTCTAGCTCTTTAATTTCTTCTTTGATCTTTTTATTATCGTTTTTTAGGGATTTGACTTTATTGTATATTTTTATTTTTTGGCCATATTCTTGTTTTTGTTGGTTTAATCTATCTTCGAGTATTTTTATTAAATTTTGTATATGAGTGTATATATACTCGCTTTCTTGGGGGATTTGTAGTTCTTCACAGATTCTTTTGTATTCCGATTTAAATAAAGATACCTCTTGTGAATATTTGTTTGATACATCTTCGTAATTTCTTAGTATCTTAGTTTTTTCTTTCTCTTTTTTCTCTAAATTTTTGTTGATTTCCTCTAGTTCTTTTTCTGTTATTAATTTTCCACTACTTTTGGCAGGAGAAGGGTGAACAAGAGATCCACAAACGGGACACGGTTCTCCTTCTTTTAAAGTAGTTGCGAGATGATATGCCTGTGATTTTATAAAATCGGTAGTCTTTTTATTTTGTTCTTCCCTTAAGTTCTGGATTTCTATCTCTATTTCTTCTTTTTGCTTCTTTACTTTTTTATAATCTTTGTGTAAGAGTGCCAATTCTTCGTAGTTTTTGGATAATTCGTTGGCTGCAGATAATAATTTTTCATTTGTATTAATTTCGTTTTTAAGTATTTCAACGTTTATATCTTCGTTTTCTGATATATATTTTTCGTTTTGTTCCAATTTTCCTTGAGTTTCCGAAAGTTCCTTGTCCTTTTCTTGGCTTTCTTTAACCTTTTCATCCAAGAGTTTCTTTTTGGTATTGTATTCTTTTATTAAGTTTTTGTACTCAACGTATTTATCTAATTTTTGATTGAGATCTTCAATTTCTTTTTCAACTGCGGATATCTTTTGATATTGCTTTTCAATTTCTGGTAATTTTTCGTCTATTCGTTGCTTTTCTTCCATACTTTTATCTAATATATCTTGTTGATCTTTGAGTTGGTTCTTTTTATCGTTTAATTCTTTCAAATACTCTACGTATCTTTCTTCGTATGGAAGTATCTCTTTTGCCTTTTTTAACCTGATAAGGAGTTCTTCTCTTTCTTGAATATACTCGGAATTTTGTTGGAGTTCAATGATCTCTTTTTTAAGGGTCTCTTTCTTTTCGATTAGTTCGTTTGCTTTTTTTATATTTTCAAGATCTGTATTTAGTTTTTGCAGTTTGTCTTGTTTTTGAGATTTTTGTTTATCGGTTTCTTCTTTTGAAGTTTCCCTCTTCTTAATTTCCTTTGTTAATTGATCGATTAAACTTTCAGGATCGATATTTTCTTCTTTCAACAATTGATCGTATTCTTCTGATTCAAGGTTTATTGTTTCTAATATGTTTCTGACTTTTTGTTGTCGGTCTTTTAATCCTTTTTCTATATTTTTAAAAATCTCGTCTATTTTTTGTTCGAAGCGCTCATATATACTTATGTCAAATATCTTCTTAAAGATCTCCGCTCTTTCATTTGAATTGGCTGTTATAAACTTTCTGAATTCTCCTTGGGGAATCATCACTATTTGCTTGAATTGTTCATAGTTCAAACCTAAATATTCTTCTACCTTACTATTTACTTTTTTAACCCCAGTTTCATGTAATATTAATTGACCATTTTGATATATTTTTATACTAGCTTGACTGTTTTGCTTTGTGGTACCCTCACCATCTTTTTTTGATCTATCGTAAGAAGGGGTTCTTGAGACTTCGATTCTTTTATCTTTGAATTGAAATTCAAATTCCACGTATGTGTCTGTGTTTTCATCTGCAAAATGAGACCTGGCTATTGCATCTCCTCTTTCATCCATCGAACCATTTCCGTATAAGGCATAACAGATTGCATCGAAAATAGTAGTTTTTCCTGCACCTGTTGGGCCAGTAATTAAGAATAAAGTATCGTTTCTTAATTTGTTAAAATCTATTTCTTGCTCTTCCAAAAAAGGTCCAAATGCCTGGAATTTTAATTTTATTGGTTTCATATATCATCACCGCTTGTTTTTTGTAGCCCGTTGAAAATGCTTGTCACTATCTGTTTTTCTTCAAAAGAGAGTTCTTGGTTTTTGACTTCTTGGTAAAACAATTTGAAAAGATCCACTGGCGATATTTTCCTTATATTATAATCCCTTGTTTTTATTTCATCGTTTGTTTTTAAATTGGGGAAATCAAGGGATAGAACATTTGGGAATTTTGCTCTCAATTTGTTTATAGCGTCATAAACGGGTTTGGTGTTTTCTAATATGATTTGAAGATAATCATCTGAACTCTCCATTTTCATTATGTCATCAAATGATCCTCTTATTATTTTCATATCTTTAGCGGTCTTAAAGCTCAATTTTTCAACTTTTATATTTCCCTTTTCTTTCATTTCTACTAAGTTCATTCCTTTTATATGGTCTGCTTCACTGAAGGAGTACTTTAAAAGAGAACCGGAATAATAAATATTTTTGATCTTTTGAGGTCTGTGAAGATGTCCAAGGGCAACGTAATCAAATTTTTCAAAGATATCTGGATCCACATATTCACTTCCTCCAATTGTCAGAGGTCTTTCGGATTCACTATTCAATCCACCCGTTATGTATTCGTGGGCTATCAATACGTTCCTTTCATCTTCATCCAAATCGATACTGTCAAGGTAATGCTTTAAAAGCTGGGTTTTATCCTCAAAATTTGTCTCGAATATATCACCGGCTTTTTGAGGATCAACGTATGGAAGCATAAAAAACTTAACGGGACCATACTCGTCATTAAAGGTGATTTTTTTAACTTCTTTTTTCAAAGTACCTTCGATATGAAGATTCATATTAGAGAGTATACCATTCAAGAACTCAAGTCTCTCATCGCTATCGTGATTTCCTGAGATTATGAGTGTGGGAATTTTTAATCCGAGTACAATTTTGGAGAGTACTTCGTTCAGTAGATTAACTGCCTCTGATGGAGGAATGCCTCTATCGTATAAATCTCCTGCTATCAATAATACATCCGGTGGAGTTTTGGATAAATATGCCAAAAAGTTATCTAAAATATATTTTTGATCCAAAGTCATATAGTTGGAATATATTATCTTTCCAAGATGCCAATCCGCAGTATGAACAAATTTCATAATAGCTTCCTCCAAATTCTAAAAAAGGGATGCAAGTTGCATCCCTTATCTTTCAACTTTTTTTAATACAATGGTTCTACATCCATATGTTCCCAATAATCTTTGGATAATTTTTGATAGAGTGTGTAAATCCTATCTCTATGTTCTTTTTCCCATTCGGCTAGATGATTCAATACCTTTTTTAACTCTTCGTCTTCAACACTTTCAGCAGCTTTGTTATAGAAATTCATGAAATCTTCTTCGATAAGATACGCCATTCTTAATACAGGAATATCGGATTTTACTGCTGTAAAATCACCCTGGTAAGCTATTTCTTGGGTAGCTCTTTTGGAAAAAGATTTGCCCACATCAGTGGGTTGTGAGAAATGTCCATAATCATGACTTTTTACATCTTTTATTAGGCTACTTATATAATCTGCGTGACCTTTCTCCATGCTACTTAAATCTTCAAAGGTTTCCTTAACTTGTTTAATTTTTACTGTTTTTGCTTTTGATTCGTAAAATTGCATTCCTTCTAATTCCTTAGATAAAGAATATTCTAATATACCAAGAGCCTTTTTTTCATTCAAAGAAAACACCTCCAACTATTTGTTTTATATTGCCTATAGAAACTTTAACATTTGATTTAGAAACCCTTTTCCACACAGCCAACAGTCAACTATTTTGAATATTCTACATAAATGTAAGGTAAAAGAATAAATTCTAAAATAATTGATAAGTAAAGTCCAACAACAGGTATCATTCCCAAAAGAAAAATAACAAGTAAAAGCAGAAATATTTGTAAGAAGTTTTCTCCGTTAAAAACGAAAGAAAAACTCCTTTTTAGAGAATCGGTAACCGAAAGCTTGTCAACCACCAATGCAGACGGAGAAAAAATTAAGAAAAGGGCTAATATTAAACCCGGGATAACATAAGCTAAAGTTCCAAGAGATATAAGAAAACCTACCACAATAGAAAGCACGATTATATCTAATAGAAGTTGATTAACTTGAGAGAAACTATTTTTAAGATCAATTTTTTCCCCTTTTTTATATTGATCAAATAATATAGCGATCCAAGCGATTAAGAACATTGTACTTATACCTATAACAATAGAAGATAAAAAATTAGCAATGGGTCCTATAAATCTTATAGCATCGAAAAGTAAAGTAAGTATAATCCCTATAAAGACTGGTATGAGAATGATTGGATTTTTACCGACTATTTTAAACGGTTCGGTAAAAACATCACCTAGTTTTATTCTCACGCATATTCCCCCCTCTAATTTTTAAGACACTCATGTGACTTTTTCTCCTTCCAAACATCTATTTTTTTCAAATTGCAAAGTAGTATGATCGATTTCAAAATCTTCTTTTAAAACTTTGTTTAATTTATCTATGCAATTATCTAAATCATAATTATTTTGGTCCAAACTTTCTTGAAGTCTTATATGAGCTTCCATGTATTTGTCTTTTCCGTCGGTTGTCCAAATGTGGATATGGTGAACATCTTTTACGAAATCAAACTTCTCCAATTTTGCTTTTATTTTTTCAATTTCAATATCCGTTGGAGTTCCTTGTAGTAATATATTTACAGTGTTCTTAAGTAGTGGTACACTTTCTACAAATATATACCCGCTTATCATAAGAGTGAATATAGCATCAACGATATAAAGTTTTTGATAAATGATCAAAAATGCCCCAATGATAACGAATATAGACGAAAAGGTATCACTAAGGATATGAACAAAAGTAGCTCTGACATTTAGATTTGTTTTTGAACCAGAATGCAGTAAATATGCAGTTGCTAAATTACCTGCTAAACCAATGAAAGCAACTATTAACATAATGTTACCTTGTATGATCGATGGATTTGATAATTTATTTATACCTTCAATAAGTAAATAAACAGCAATAACCATTAATATTTCTGTATTTACAAAAGCGGCAAGTGTCTCCACCCTTTTATAGCCGTATGTCCTTTTTGAGTCTCGTTTCTTTTTTGACAAAACTCTTGCTATATAACTTATAAGAATTGCGGTAGTATCGTTAAGATTATGTATGGCATCGGATAATAAAGCTAAACTATTAGAAAAGATTCCACCTAATATCTCTGTTATAGTTATTCCAAAATTTAGTATAACTGAAAAAAGAAGTCTAAAATCTAGAGCCCTTTCTTTTTCTTCATGATTTAGATCCATAAAACCATCCTTTATTTTATTGGCAATTCACTTGAATCATAAACATAGATACCATTTTCATATTTTGAATATTTCCATTTCGGGAAAGTCCATTGATTTGAAATTACTTTTGCACCCGGCTTGAGTTCTTTTTTTAACTTGTTTTCTAATTCATTCATCGCAAAATCCACTTGAAAAACTGTTATAATATCGAATTTAGATAAATCCGCTTTCCAAAAGTTTTTCCAATGAATGAATGCCTTTCCTTTTAGCCCGGCTCTTCTAATATTTATCCTTGAAATCAAAACTAAAAAAGGATTTATCTCAAAACCATGAGCTTGTGCACCTTTTTCAGCAAAGGCTATAACAACACGGCCATCTCCCGATCCTAAATCTACCGATATCTCGTCCCCCTTTATTTCTGCTATGTCAACCATTTTTTTAACGTCTCTTTTTCTACTTGGATCAAAGATTGCACCCTTCAACGAAAAAGGAATTATCCAGAAAAAAAGTAAATATAATATTAATAAAGCTAAAATTGTAAAAAATATCCACATATTTTCTCCCTAGTTATGAATAGAATATATTGTGATCTTACCATCTTTTGTATTTTGTTACTTCTCGCAAGAAGGTCTTTCTTTTTTCTTTGTCGCTTTCTTTTTCTACATCTAACGGGGGATATCCGTCTATTACTCCTAATATACCTCTTCCCTGATCACTTTCAGCTACAATTATTTGTAAAGGGTTTGCTGTGGCAGCAAAAATATTGAGTACTTCTTGCACATTCAATAGTTGATTTTTTATGTTTATTGGGAACCCGTTTTTAATAATTAACACAAAGCAATGACCTGCTCCTATCTTTTGAGCGTTATCGATAGCTACTTTAATCAACTCATCATCGTTCCCATCGTATCTTACAAGGCGTGGACCAGACGCTTCGTTGAAAGCTAAGCCAAATTTTAAAGAAGGATTCGTTGTAACTATACTTTCATAGATATCTTCGACGGTTTTTATGAAATGCGATTGCCCCACTATTATATTCGTATCTTCGGGAATATCTAACTGTACAACATCGAGATTTAAATCCATCTTTCGCCTCCTGATTATTTTTTTTGAAATAGTATCTTTAGGAATTGCTAAAAATTTCTAAAAATCAATCTCTTTTATACAATCCTACAATTTCAGCTTTTTCTATTATATGCCCTTCCATAGCTTTCAATAAATCTTCTTTTGTGGTGTTTTGAGGTAAATCTAAAGTTGTATCTAATGCGTAAAGTTTAAAGTGGTAATGATGAACCCCATGCCCAACAGGAGGGCAAGGACCCATGTATCCAGTTTGCTGAGCACTGTTCTTCCCTTGATTTAATGTAAGAGGATGAGTTATTGAATATTCTTTTGGGATCCTTTCAGGAATCTCATCAACTAATTCAACGTTCCATGCCACCCAATGCACGAAGGTCCCCATCGGAGCATCTGGGTCATCCATTATCAACGCCAAAGATTTTGCTTTTTCTGGGATTCCTTCGATTAACAAAGTGGGGTTGATATTTCTACCCTCGCAGGTGTAAGTGCTTGGAATATAATCGTTATTTTTAAAAACTGGTGAGGAAATTTTTAAAGTCATACCAATATCCCTCCTTCAAACGATAATTTAAAAACAACTAACAACTTAAAAATTTACATTATAATTATACCATAAAAATACTACACTTCTGATGCCTTTATCCAAACTCTACTTTTATCAGTCATTTTCCTTTTCTAGTGAATCTATTTCTAAATTCGAAATTAACGTTTTGCGCTGGAAAAATCCCCTTGTTCACTCCACGAACCTCTTCAATTGAGTAAAATGCATTTGGATTGAATTCATTAACTATGTCTATAATCTTTTTTAAATCTTTCCTCCTAACCACGCTGTATATAATTTTCACAGGTCCTTTAGATCCTTTCGCATCTATACTAGTTACTCCAAAACCCTCTTTATTCAAATAATCTACTAAAGGTTGAGCTTCTTTATTGGTTATCACTCGCACTAAATTTGTTCCAATAGCTATTTTCTCTTCCAAAACCGTTCCTAGATAATTTCCAGTAGCAAATCCCAAGGCGTAGGCTATTGCATAAATAGGGTTATCCAAATTATTCATAACTTGTGAAATAGCTATAAGCCATATAGATACTTCAAAAAATCCTAATACCGATGCCCAAAACTTGATACCTTTCGAGATAAATATGATCCTTATAGTCATCAAACTTACATCACAAAGCCTCATGGCAAAAATTATAATGGGAAAAATCACCAGCGAAAAAAAAGGTTGAATCCATAAAAGAAGAAACTTCCACTACATATTCACTCCTTTTAATATTGATTATTTTTTGTCATTCCAAAATATCTTATCATATTTAAGTGATATAATATAGAGATAAATAAATAAAATTAGGAGAGGAGAATTTCTTTTGCGAAAAATAGTTCTAATTTTTATATCTTTGGCCATCTTTAACTTGTTGTTTTCTTTAAACGTTGATTCATTGTTCAAGTCTGTAGAGTTATTAGACAACAAAGAAAACGTTGTGTCATTTTACTTCACTAACGATTCCGAGAGTAAAATTAATATACACATTAGTTCGCTTTCAGAGAATTCCCTTTTTGACGTGTCTTATCCAAGTGAAATTAGCTTGTTCCCATTCGAAACAAAAAAAGTTGATTTTTTAGTTAAAGGTTCTAAAACCTCACTAGGTACACATGTTCTTGCTTTTTCTGTAACAGCTGGGGATAATTTACCAGTCAAGCCAGAAGTTTCTAAAACTACCCTTCCAATTATTATAAAAGTTGTAGATATAAATACTTCGAATATGCAAATTTCTGTAAATATGTATTGTGATACCCCATTCCTTTCAAGCAAAGATAAATTAGGTACCTATTTCCCATTACAACTATACAACAATAGCGATTTGGAAGTTGAAGTTTGGGGAACTTTTTCTTTGTATAAATTAAATAACGAACAATTGATCTTTCAAAAATTCCTTTTTAAAGACCAATCTATAAATCTTTTGCCTCATACTAACAAAGAGGGTAATATTTTTATTGAAAAATATTTAGCTCCCGAAGAATACAAGATTAGAGCAGAGGTATACTACGGATATAAAGATTATTTTCAAGAAAAATACGTTTATGAGAAAGAATTCAAAATATCAGAGGACGTGAACAAAGAAAGGAACGTAGTTAACGTAAATTCAGATCCAAATCAAATTTATATAAAAATACCTAAAGAAATGAGCCCTAGGGAGTATATAACCAATCCTATAGAATTATTTGTGGATGTAGTTAATAATGATTTTTTAGATATGAGCGTTTTTTTGGATTTTGAATCGGAAGGTGACGAACAAAACCCTTATAATAGAAAAACAAACGATAAATATTTATCTATAACACCTAAGGAATTATCAATAACCAAATACCAAAGAATGGAAACAAAGCTAATAGCAGATTATCGAAGATCAAATTTAGTCGAATTAACCGGTGAATATTACACTAACTTAACTCTAATTGGAGAAAGTAACGATGGAACAACAACGATTCAGAGTAAAATCAATATTCCATTGACAATAGATTTTGGAGATAATGTATATAACTCAGAATCAAAAGTATACATTGAAGAGAACAATATTTTAAGCGACTTTTATAACAACATAACAATCAATTTTGAAATAGAAAATACTGGTAACTCATCTGTTAACTATGATATCTACATGAGAAAATGGAATTCTGTTACCAACAATCAGGTAGGAAACGAAATTATCTTAAAATCCAACCAATTACTATTACCTGAACAAACTGATGAATTGACAGAGAAATTAGTTACTGAATTAGGAGTGGATAAAATTCTTATAGAGATTGTTACAAGTAAGGGAACCGATCCTAATGAGATAATTAAAGTTGATAATTACTCACTAAATATAGATAGATAAAATAAAAAAGGTGGTTAAAAGTTGAAAAAAGTACTGCTATTAATTATTGTCGTCGTTTCAGCCTCTTTTTACTTTTCAAATATTCACTTAAGTTTTAACGAAACACCGCTTGAAGAGGCACTAGAAAAACTTGAGGAAGTTAGTGGAAGTATTATTTTAACAAAGGCAAATACTTCAGGAAAAATTACCAAAGAAATAAATACTTTAGATTTAGAAAGCGCTTTAGATATTCTCTTATATTCTACCAATTATGAATACAAAAAAGTAGGAAATAATTTATATTTAGTGGGAGATTTTGATTTAATAATTCAAGGATCTGTACAAAATGCAACAGAGATTAACTTCAAAAATCTGGAAATAACAAAAATATCAAATATTCTGATGCTTTTAAACCAAAGAGTTAGAAAGGTCCCAGACTCTAACTTTAATAGTATAATTGTGTTTGGTAAGGACGAATTGTCATCTCAAATTTCAAATTTTTTCAATTTCCTTGATACTAACGCAGGAGATAACAAAATAATCACCTATTCATCTTCACATAAAATCTCAAAAAAACTCTATGATTATTTAATCGGTTTAGAAAAAAGCTATGGCGACTTTCCACTTGAAAGCAAGGATGCCATCGGATTTTTAGAATCAAACTTTTCAATTCTTACGGATCTAGAAAAAGTCGAGTTTTATGAGAACTCTGATGTAAATGAAGCAGATGTTAAATTTAAAGAAAATATTAATAATTATTATTTGGTAGAAAAAGATGGGGAATATAATGTTTTAGTTACTTCTAAGTTTAATCTAGAAAACCTAACAGTATATGAAAAAGCAAACAATGTCTCAAATCTAGAAACTACGATAGGAGTAAGTTATCAATTTGATTCTAACGAGATTATATCCAGTATTTCTTTGCAGTTCAACAAGTCTTACTTTAAAATCTCTTCCAACTTCAATAACAACTTTAAATTTACCTATAAAACAACCTTGAATGATAATGTAAGCATTGGAGCTATACTGAAAAATCAAGAAAATCTCATAAATGTATCTTTTCTACTCGACGATTACGAAGATTTCAATAATTTTGCTTTATACGGTATACTTCAGGTGAACAGTCAGATAGAAGATCTAAATAGTATTTTAGTAGATATAAACGAATTAAGCTACGATTTAGTGGCTGCAAAAATTTATAGCATTGGAGAAAAACAAACCTCTGAATTCTCTTTATATCCAGGATTTGGTCTCTCAATAAGTAAAGAAGATCAAGCATCTATATATCTTAATTTCGGATCTCAGTACACTTTCACTTTTCAACAAAGCAGGGTTTTGCTTTCGTACTTATTCCATCAACACTTACACACTATCAATTTATCACTTAAATTTTGAGTAGGGTGGGGGCGGGGTAAAACCCTTATCTGCTCTTCCTTATAGGGCGGGGAGTGTTTGCCGCAGTGTGCAAACAATGTTTTTAAATGATTTTGACCTTGATTTGGGGTTTTTAAGGGGAACCCCCTTAACGTTCGGCGAAGGGTTACTAACTCAAGTTTTTAAGACATTAATTTCAACTTTGGGGAGGATTACAAATGTTTAGAATTCTAGTAGTAGAAGATGATAAATCCATCTCAAGGCTTTTAGAATTGGAACTAACCCACGCAGGTTATATCGTAAAAATAGCAAAAGATGGAGATGAAGCATTAAAACTTTATGAAAATTTTAAGCCTGATATTATATTATTGGATATAATGTTACCTATAAGAGATGGATTTGAGGTTGCTGAAGCAATCAGAGATTACGACGGTGATATTGGAATAATAATGATCACAGCCAGAGGAGAATTAGAAAGCAAGGTTAAAGGTTTAAAAAATGCTGATGATTATGTTGTTAAACCTTTTGAAATAGAAGAAATATTGGCAAGAATCGAGGCTTTATTAAAAAGAATGGGGAAAACTAAAGAACTAATAAAAGTAGGAGACATAGAGATTTATCCTCAAAACATGGAAGTTCTTGTGAACAAAAAAAATGTTCATTTAAGCCTCACGGAATTTAACATACTCAAGTTACTGGCTATCAATAAAAATATAGTTGTCTCAAAAGAAAAAATCTTAGAAGAGATTTGGGGATACTACGATGAAGAGAACAACAACTTAGTTGAAGTATACATCAATTATTTAAGAAAAAAATTGAAAGATTCCACACAAAATATAGGAACTGTGAGAGGAGTTGGTTACGTTATTAGGGAGAAAGAAAGTAAAACATAGTGCAATTTTTAGGCAAACAATAGTTTTTACAGCCATTACTATGAGTATAGTATTGACAATTGTTGGCATAGTGAGGATCGTTTTTGTACAATTCACACTTCAAAGTTACAACGACATGTATATTGCACAATTGAATGTAAGTGGACTGAATAGGGGAAATGCTAACAATCCTCAGGAACCTCTAGATTTGCTTTACCAAATTATGCAAGATTCAAGTGTATTGAGAAGAAGTTTATTATCAAACAGGATCGTCATTCTAGACGGACAGTTGATTTCAGACCCTTATGGTTTGATAAAGGAGAATTTCAAAATTCCTAGGTTACCGTATCTTTATGAATCTGATGGAATGTACTACATCTTTGCAGGTGTTCCTATATTTGGTTCATCTCTTTTAATAGTCGGCGGACCATCTCTTGAGCTAACAGCTCTTTTGAGAAACTTTGAAAAAGCCGTTTTTGTCATAATAACGACTGGTCTTTTTATATCACTATTGGTATCTTATTTTTTAGCAAAAAGCACACTAAAACCAGTAGTCAAAATGGCAGAACAAATATCTGAAATAGATGCCCAGACCATAGATAAGAGAATATCAGAACAAAAATCACAAGAATTCGATATCTTCGCACAAAAATTAAATTCTATGTTGGATAGAATTGAAAATGCTTTTGAAATACAAAATCAATTCGTTTCCGATGTTTCTCATGAGCTGAGAACACCTTTAACTTCTATAAATGGTTACATTAAAATGCTTAAAAGATGGGGGAAAACCGATCCCAAAATTATGGAAGAATCGTTGAACAGTATAGAGTCATCAAGTGAATATTTAAGGGATCTAGTTGATAAACTTCTGCTTCTCACTAAGAACGATTACCAAATTAAAAAGGAAATTATAGATGTTAAAAATGTAGTAGAAGAAACTTTGAACCTTTTTAAATTAGAGCTAAGTGAATTCAAAATAGATATACAGGGAGAAAGTTTCACAGTAAATAGCTCTAATGAGTACCTTTCTTTAATCTTCAAAATTTTCATTGAAAACGCAATAAAATACTCACCAAATCAGAAAGAAATAACAATAAAATTAGACCCAGATCATAAGAGTATAAGCATACAAGACCATGGTATTGGTATTGAAACGACAAAATTAAAAAACATCTTCGAAAGGTTTTACAAAGCGGACCCTTCTCGAAGTGATAAAGGCCATGGATTAGGATTATCAATAGCAAAAAAACTAGCTGATGCATTAGATATTGAATTAAAAGCTTATTCTGAATTAGGTAAAGGAAGCACTTTTACGTTGACTTTTTTGAGTCAGCTGTAAGATGGTCCGAATTATCTTATCTCACCTGAATAACGACGATGAGGCCGAATTATTCGTGATTAAGTTAAAAAATGTCTTAAAATTTTTGAATTATTGACTTTTTAATGTATAATAAACATAAAGGGGGCGAAATTATGCGAAGTATGACCGGTTATGGGAGATTAACAAAAAATATTGGCGATTATAGCTATAATGTAGAAATAAAATCTTTGAATTCCAAAAATCTAAATATCAACACCTCAATCTCACCTTTATTTTCTCCATTAGAATTACATATTCAAAATCTTGTTAAAAAATACTTCAAAAGGGGAAATTTGAGAATTTCAATAGACATAAAATTATTGAAAACAGACGACATAATCGATGTTGACTTAGGCTAGCTAAAGCCTATTACAACGCCCTCAACAGTTTGATCAACGAACTGCATTTAGCAGATGATGTTAATTTAGAAGATCTGTTAAAATTTAAAGATATTGTTAAAATTTCCATTGATGAAAAAACTATCGATGATATTTGGGAAGGTGCGAAAGAAGTTTTAAAAGAGGTTATCGAAACCGTATTGAAATATCAAAAGGAAGAAGGGAAAGATCTAAAAGACTTTCTTGATGGCTATTTGACTGAACTTGAAGATATCATTATTAAAATAGAGGAAAATGCTCAGCAAATGAAAGAAAAATATAGAGAACAGTTAAAACACAACGTTAATTCTTTGATCAGTAATATAGATAGCATCGATGAAAATAGGTTAGAAATGGAAATAGTCTTATTAGCAGAAAGAGCCGACATTAGCGAAGAAATGGATAGATTAAAAAGTCACACTAGAAGGTTTAAAAATTTTCTAGAAAATGAAAATAATAACGACAGTATAGGGCAAGAACTAGATTTTATCTGTCAAGAAATGCATAGGGAATTAAACACGATCGCCTCCAAGTCAAAAATTTTAGATATAACTAACCTTTCCTTGGAAGGGAGAACCCTGGTTAATAAAATTCGAGAGCAAGTTCAAAATCTTCATTGAATTATGGTAAGTGACCAAAAATATCGCATGGAAGTACGCATAAATTGCATTTTAAAGGTGTTTAAGGCAAGGATGGATCTTAGCTAAATCTTTTTGTTGGTGGAGGTGTTCTTCATGTATGGATTAATTAACATAGGTTTTGGAAATATCGTTGTTGGTGATAGGGTTATAGCCATTGTTTCTCCTACTTCTCAACCTTTAAAAAGATTAAAAGAAATCGCCGAACAGCAAGGAAAGTTATTAGAAGTAAACCACGGAAGAAAAACTAGAGCATTTATAATAACCGACTCTGGCCATGTTATAGCCAGCGCAATCCAACCAGAAACAATTACCAATAGATTTTTGCAGAACTATTATGACATAGAAAAAGTTTTGGATAAAATACGCAAGGAAGTACTATAAAAATGGAGGGTTTACTTTACATCGTTAGTGGACCATCAGGTGCAGGAAAATCTACATTGATAAAAAATGTTTTAGACAAAATTATTGGCTTTTCATTTTCTGTTTCCTATACCACAAGAGAAAAAAGACCAGGAGAGATTGACGGAAAAGATTATTTTTTTGTTGATAAAAGCACCTTTTTTAAAATGAAAGAAGATGGAGAATTTCTCGAGTGGGCTGAGGTTCATGGAAATTATTATGCAACTTCCAAAAAATTTATTGAGGAAAAGTTAAAAGAAAGTCGAGGCCTTGTTTTAGATGTCGATGTTCAAGGAGCTTTAAATATTAAAAAAATTTATAAGAACGCCATATACATTTTTATTTTACCTCCCTCAAATGAGGATCTAGAAAAAAGACTAAAAAAAAGGGGTACCGAATCAAAAGATTCTTTGGAAATAAGGCTAAAAGATGCACAGTGGGAGATTTCTCATATGAAAGATTTCGATTACGTTATTGTCAACCAGGAAATTGAAGAATCAACAAATCAACTCATATCAGTTCTCGTGGCAGAACAACTTAAGAGAGAAAGGTTCGATGACAAAACTCCGTTTTTTTTTAAAAAACAACTATGAATTTTAAATTAAGAGGTGAAATCAAATGAATTTGGGAATAAATTACGATAGAATATTAAATAAAGCGAAGTATAAATATGTAATTCCTATTATTGCAGCTAAAAGGGCTGAAACTCTAAAAAACTTAGATGAATTGAAAGGGATTACTGAGAAAAAAGACTACGTAAGCATCGCCTTAAAAGAATTAGAAAACGGTAAAATACAAGTCAAAAATTCAGCTTTATTAGATAGTTTAAGTAAATAATCCAATTCAAGGTGAGGCGAAGGGACGCTAAATAAAGTTTTAAAACATCCATTTTGGGAGGGTAAAATGCTAGATTTAAAATATATCAGAGAGAATCCACAAGAAATAAAAGAAGCCTTAATGAAAAGAAACAATGAAACTTCCATAATAGATGAAATTATCTCTTTCGATGAAGAGAGAAGAAAATTGTTGCAACAAATCGAAACTCTTAGAGCCCAAAGAAATCAAAATTCAAAATTAGTTGCTAAATTAAAAGCCCAAAAGAAAAATGATGAGGCCGAAGAAATAATTATCCAGGGAAAGGAAATCTCTGAACAAATAAAAAATCTGGAATCAGATTTGAAAAATATTGAAGACAATTTAAATTATAAATTATTATGGGTGCCTAACATTCCTGACAGCGATGTACCCGTTGGAAAGGATGAGAACGAAAATCTCGAAGTAAGAAGATGGGGAAAACCACGAGAATTTGATTTTGAACCAAAAGCTCATTGGGATTTAGGCACAGAATTAAACCTCTTAGATTTTGACAGAGCAGCTAAACTAAGCGGATCTCGATTCACCATCTTAAAAGGTGACATAGCCCGTTTAGAGTTGGCTTTAATCAACTTTATGATCGATTTACATACAAAAGATCACGGTTACACCTTTATACTGCCTCCACATCTAGTTACAAAAGAAACTATAACTTCTTCAGGTCAACTGCCGAAATTCGAAGACGATTTATATAAAACTTCTTTGGATCAAATGTACCTTATTTCTACCGCCGAAGTTTCTCTGGCTGGTTTACATAGAAACGAAACCTTAGAATTTAATTCACTCCCCTTAAAATACGTTGCTTATACACCTTGTTACAGAAGAGAAGCAGGTAGTTATGGAAAAGATGTAAGAGGAATGATCAGACAACACCAATTCGATAAAGTAGAATTATTTTGGTATACAACTCCTGAAGAATCCTCTCAAGCCTTGGAAGAATTAACAAGCCACGCAGAAAAGGTGTTGCAACTTTTGAATTTACCATATAGAGTTGTTGCTCTCTGTACTGGAGATTTAGGTTTTGCAGCAGCCAAGACTTATGATTTGGAAGTATGGTTACCTAGCTACAATGATTATAAAGAAATATCGTCATGTTCTAATACAAAAGATTTTCAGGGTAGAAGAGGAAACATAAGGTACAGGGATAGAGAAAATAAGTTAAATTTTGTTCACACACTAAATGGTTCAGGATTAGCAGTTGGAAGAACTTTAGTAGCTATAATGGAAAATTATCAAACGGCTAATGGCAAGATAGAAATTCCTGAAAAACTCATTCCTTACATGGGAAAAGAGTTCATAGGTTGATTATAGATGCCAAATACGTTTTACGGGAAAAAAGTAAATGAAAAAATTATTCTAAACGAAGAAGAAACTGCACACTTAAAAATAACAAAAAAAGTCGAGGGAGAAACAATAAAAGTAATAACGGGTGATGGGTTATTATTCACGGCAACAATAGTAAAAATAGGTAAAAAAGAAACGATCCTTACAATCATAGACAAAGAAGAACAACAAGAAGATTACAAACCATATGTATCAGTATATTTGGGTATGAGTAAATGGGATAGAATGCACTTACTATTAGAAAAAATGATTGAATTAAGGGCAAATAGTTTTTACCTTTACCGCGGGGAAAAATCGGATATAAATTATACAAATTTGAATAAATTCCAAAGAACTATAATAGAAACATCCAAACAAACTGTTTTTGCCCATATCCCTCAAATTAATTTTGTACAATTTGAGGAAATTCCCAAGAAAGACGCGATAGTACTAGACTTAGATGGAACAAATGACAATTTAGGAAAAGTCTTAAAAGAGTTAAAGGGTGCACAGAAAATAAACTTAGTTGTTGGCCCAGAATATGGATTTTCAAAAAGAGAAAAAGACTTTTTTTCTACAAACGAATTCAAAACTGTTAATTTGGGTAAAAGTATCTTTCGTTTTGAAACTTCTGCTATATATGCAATGAGTATCATTAACTATGAATACAACAGGTTATTTATTTAATAAGGGGGGGTTCAAAATGCCAGAATGGCTCCAAACAACTATCAATTATCTAATAAGAATTGGTATCAGTGTTGCAATTCTCTTTATCGCGAGGTATTTAGCAAAATTTATCTATAGAATCATAATAAACACAGCAGAAAAAAGCGGAAGAGTAACGCTTCAATACAAGAAATCTTTAATGACGATATTGAACATAGCTATGTATACCTTAGGTGGTTTTATCATTATTTCTGTAATTTTTACCAACCTTAGCGCATTTCTTGCTGGATTAGGAATAGGTGGTATAATAGTCGCTTTTGCAGTACAAGAACCTCTTGGTAATTTAATCTGTGGATTTTTAATAATGTTGAACCATCTTGTAGTAGATGGTGAAGCTGTCGAAATAAATGGAATATCTGGATCAGTAGAAGAGATAAACGTTAATCATGTGGTCATAAGAACATGGGATGGAAGAAGAGTCAACCTTCCCAGTAGAGAAGTTTGGTCAAGCAAGATCATTCATTATTGGCCTACAAACATAAGAAGAAACGAGGTAAAAGTTGGAGTATCTTACTCATCCGATCTAAACAAGGTAATAAACGTAATAGATGAAGCAGTACGATCAGCCGAATTAGTGCACATAGATGATGACCATCAACCGCTAATCGTTTTTGATGGTTACGCCGATTCTTCAATAAACTTCATTGTAAGGTTCTGGGCAAAACAAGAAAATTTTATAAATTCGTCGATGGATGTAGCAAAATCAATTAAACAAAAATTCGAAGAAAATAAAGTTGAAATACCTTTTAACCAATTAGACCTTCACATAAAAGAAGTCCCCAATGAAATAACACAAAACAAAGAAAATATTTAAATTATAGAAATTTTCAAAAAGGCGGTGTAAACCGCCTTTCTTAATTTTACTGTACTGTGCAAAAGTTTTTTCATAATGCTTTGAAATAACTTCCAAATTCTCATTTGCGAAGCATTTTGCAGCCTTGTGCAAAAGTTTTTTCATAATGCTTTGAAATTCTTCCAAATTCTCATTTGCGAAGCAAATGATGTTTGTGTTTAGGAAAATTGACTATTATAAAGAAAAATATTAGTGTAAGGAGGAAATTTCCAATGCAAAAAAAACAAGAAGAAAATCCGAAACCAAAAAAAAGATCGGGGAAAAAATTCTTAAGAATTATTCTAATTTCCTTGATTGTGGCTATTTTTCTACTTGGAGTTGGTTACATCTACTTCGAATATAATAGGCTTTCGTATCTCAATTTGAATCTTCAAAACAGTTGGAGAAGTTATATGGCATATTTAATCGATTTTATACCAGGATTAAGAAATTTATCTAATTATGAATATCTGGAGATTTCAGATCCTTTCTATTTGCAAAAGGAACTGTTAGATAGCAAACTCAAAGCTATACAAGACGAAAGAGAAAAATTAATTGCCGAACAAAATGAATTACAAAAACTTTTAGACCAAATTTCACAAGAAAGTGCAAATTTAATGGCTCAAAGAGAAGAATTAGAAAAGTTAAATCAAGAATATCAACAAAAAATTGACCAATACAACGATTACAATGCCAGAATAAATACCCTAGCCAATTGGCTGGCTAGATCAACCCCTCAACAAATTGCTAACGCTTTAAGTAGAGAAGAAGTAAGCGTGGAATTATTAGTAGATGCACTCGCAACGCTTGAATCAAAATCAGCCGCTGAAATACTGCAAGCTCTTGCGCTTGTTAACCCACAAAAAGCTGCTGAAGTGATAGCCAAAATGGGAGAAAAAAGGAGCGAATAATTTTGAACATTGCCTTAACTGATCTTACAACTAATTTACCCAAATCAAAAAACATTAATCACTTTACTGCGAATGCATCTAATGCTAAATTAGAATCCTTTGATCAAAAATTTCAAGATATTTTTAACAATGTAGAAGAAGACAGCCTTGGTTTTAAAAAATCTCCTATGCCAGAAAAAGAAGTGACAAATAATAAGTTATCGGTCACACTGAATACTATTGATTCGAAAGATTTATTAATTTCAAATACTAAAAAAACAAAAAATATCCATTTGGACGTCGATCAATTACTCCTACTCATAGAAGTTTCTACCAAAAACGCCAAAGGCATCGATGAAAAGGAATTATTAATTCAAGCTCAAAAAATTTTGTCTTCCCCTAAAACAGAGTTTACAAAGAATGACATAGAAGTATTACAAAAAGCTTTTAGCGTTATTATAAAAGAAAGAAAGGGTAGTAATAGTGAAATACCTTTAAAAGGTTTAATCAAGTATTCTAATTCCATAGAAGAAAGTCCCAATATTATGTTACAAAACAGCCTCCATTCAAAAGGTTCACAAGAAGTCAATCAGATTGTCAACTCTGATATCCAAAAATTATCTTCTAGAATAGAAGAAATCTTAAAAAGTACAAAAAACAAAAATGAAATCAATACATTAGAGCAAGCAAAGAAAATATTATCTTCTTCTAAAACCCAACTCACAGAAGAAGATAAAGAGATATTACAAAAAGCTTTTAACATTATCATAAAAGAAAGCCAAGAGAATAAAGAGAGTACAAGTGAAATATCTTCAGAAGGTTTGATTAAGCATTCTAAACCCACAGAAAAAAGTCCCTCCACTCTGTCACAAAACAATCTGCATTCAAAAGATTCACAAGGAACGAATCAGATTGTTCAAGCTGATATTCAAAAATTATTACAATTAATAGAAAAAGGCTCAAAAAGTATAGAAAGCAAAGATGAAATCAATACATTAGAGCAAGCTCAAAAAATACTCTCATCTTTTAAAACAGAATTTACACCTGACGAATTAAATATAATTAAAACTGCTATGGATATAATTAACACCAATAATTCAAAGATGGGAAACTCTTTATCAAGCATAATTGAAGAAACAAATCTCATAACCAATTCCTTGATTAAGGGAAACATCGATAAAACAAAGAATAATAAAAATGAGAATAATGATTCTATAAAAGCAATGCAATTTGATCCAAAAGCGGATCTTTTAAATACAAAAAACAACTTTGGTAAGAATGTGTATTTTGACCCTTATGAAACCAGAAAAAACAACATAAACAAAGATAAAAACTCTGAATTACAAAAAAATAATACTGTTAAACTGGCACCAACCAGTAATTTAGGAGACATTAGCAAAAATTTAAATATCGAACAATTAAAAACCGATCCAAGCACTAATGAAATAGGTTTAAAATCCCTACAAATCAACAAAAATAATATACAAGATGGTATCCCTACAACCAATCTAAAAGATTTAAACGCTCAAATAAAGGAAGTAGTTATTTCTAAAAACACTCAAACCTTTCTAAACGAAAGTTTCTCAGTAAAAATATCTCCTCCTGACTTAGGAAAAGTCGATATTCAGATATTAAAAAACGGGCAAGCCGTAACTGTTAACATATCAACAGAAACCGAAAATGCAAAAAATATTATATCAAAAACATTACAGTCTTTAGTTGGAAATTTAAGGGATGAAGGATACCAACCCATCAGTATAAAAGTGAATGTCACACAAGAAGAACATTATTTAGCCGATCAAAATCAACAACATCAACAAGAGCAAGAGCAGAAAAAATACAGTGAAGAAGATCAGAATGACGATCAGCCAGAAGAAGGAACTTACTACACCTTTGATGATTATTTAAGGAGTGATTTGAATGCTTAACTCAGTATCGATGGATTCTATATATCAAAGTACGTATGATGCAAAAAAAGACAGAGAAATAAAAAAAGAATTAGACAAAGAAGCTTTTTTAGAACTGTTGGTTACAGAATTACAAAACCAAGATCCGACTCAACCGATGGAAAACAAAGATCTTGTAGCTCAGCTTTCTCAACTATCTTCCACTGAACAAATAACCAATATGAGCCAAGCAATTCAAGAAATGGTTAACTCCCAAATGTCGCTCAATAAATTGCAAGCTGCAAGCTTGATAGGAAAAACCGTTGTGGTGAATGACAACACCATTGACTTGCAAAGTGGGGTAGCAGAAGGACTAAACTATGGATTAGACAACGGCTCCCAAGTATATTTAGAGATTTATGATTCAAAGGGACAAGTAGTTTATACAGAAGATTTGGGTGTGCAGGAAGCAGGGTTACACTCATATGTTTGGAGCGGAAGAAACAACGATGGAACTATGATGCCTGATGGAGAGTATCTCTATGGAATTTACACCGTAGAAAATGGCCAAATGGTAGCAAATACCGGTGTAAAAAGTGGAACTGTCGAAGCAGTGAAGTTCTTAGACAACGAACTTTACCTACTTATCAATGGTGAAATGTATCCTTATTCAGTAGTGAATGAAATTAGCGCCTAAATTCTGATTATCAATACGATCTAGATAGGAGGAGTATAACATGCTCAGATCAATGTACTCTGGAATCACAGGTTTAAGGAACTTTCAGGATCAACTCGACATAGTTGCAAACAATATCGCTAACGTTAATACCGTAGGTTACAAAGGTTCAAGGGCAACATTTCAAACAACTCTTTTTCAAACATTAAGTGCAGGAAATGCACCACAAAACCAACTAGGTGGAACAAATCCTATGCAAATTGGATTAGGATCTCAATTAGCTTCTATAGACAAATTAATGACACAAGGTTCTCCTATGTCTACAGGTAAAGCTACAGATCTTATGATTCAAGGAGAAGGGTTTTTTATTCTCTCAGATGGAATAGGTCAATACTATACACGGGCTGGCAATTTCACTAGAGATTACAACGGATTCTTTGTAGATCCTGCATCTGGTATGAAATTGCAAGGTTGGACAGCAAAAATTGATCAAGAAGGAAATAGGACCATTGACACCAACGATCCTATAGGAGATATCCAAATATCAAGCGGACAAGTAATGGCGGCAAAACAAACCTCCTTTGTAAGACTTGCACATAATTTAAACGCAGGTGCGGGTATTCAAGACACAACAATTGTGGTCAAGAGTACAACAGGTGAAAATATACCCGTAAAATTCTCTTTCAAAAGGGATATGAGCGAAGAAAACAAGGATAAAAATGTTTATAATTGGACGGCAAGTGTAGTTGGTTCTGAGTACAAATTTGCAGTTGACGATGGTTCAGGTAATTTAACTTCAACTAACCAAATTAGTGGAAAAGTAGAGCTTGACGATACGGGAAATGTAATTAGTTGGGTTAATTACGATGGAGACGGAGATCCTTTAGCAGAAAGTAAGATTTCTATATACGACATAAACGGTGAAATAGTGGATCAATATGGTGATTCTGTTGAGGTTGATATTACTACAAGTTCAGGTGACCCAGGTATTGCAACTCTTACAGGAAGCATTAGGGTTACAGATAACACAACGGGAGAAACGGTTTATTATGATCCGGAAAATATTGATATTGATATTACTACCCCACCAAATCTAACAATAACTTTAAATATCGAAGGTGCTCCAGTAACTCCAGTCGTTTTTAATGGAACTATGACCGGAAATACAGTTGCTGACTTCAACAACTTACTATCAACTGGAATTACTTCTGGAAATTATACACTTACAGGATTGCGTTTAACCGGTGCCTCTGATGCTGATACTATTGATGGGCAGGGGTTTACCGGCTTAAAATCCGTTAGAGAGATGATTCAACCACCTTCAGGTGGAGCTATAAGATTCACCGACCTTAACAATCCTACCAACTTTTCAGAAGCTAACTATATAAGCCCATCTGTTACAACATCAACAGTAGTATACGATTCTCTAGGTAACCCTTACAATACTTATTTAAAATTCACAAAAATAGATGCTAACACTTGGTATTGGAAGGCAGAGTTAGAAGACGGAACTCCATTGTATAAAAGTACCGCTGATGGTCAATTACTCGATGATTCCGCCGAAGGAGTAATAGCTTTTGATTCAAACGGTAACATAGCTGCAACTCAATGGAAAATTAACCCTGACGGCACCATAGATCAAACTATCGGGGACGGTGACGATGGAGCAGCGGGTTTCTGGTTCGACCCAGCTGAGTTGGGCGCTGCTTTAAATCCAAGCGTGGACCCTCAATCAGCAGCTGGTGCAGGTCCTGTTAACGTTTCGATTAATTTTCAAGAACTTTCTCAGTTTTTTGCAGAAAATTCTATAGCGGTTACTGAACAAGATGGAAACGCTCAAGGAACTTTAGAGTCTTTCGCTATAAACACCAATGGACAGATTATAGGATCTTTCACAAACGGTTTAACAGCTCCATTGGGGCAAGTAGCTCTAGCCACTTTTAACAACCCCGAAGGTTTATCAGCTACAGGTAACTCTATGTACGCTATGAGTTCAAACAGTGGACTTCCACAAATAGGTGTCTCTGGGGTTGGAGGAAGGGGAAGTATTAATCCAGGGGCTTTAGAAATGTCAAATGTGGATTTAGCAGAAGAATTCACCAACATGATCATAGCTCAAAGAGGATTCCAAGCAAATTCAAGAAGTATAACTACCGCAGATGCAATCCTTAACGAGCTTGTAAACATTAAGAGATAATTATTTTTGCCGAATTGTGC
>NZ_AUPG01000002.1:0-236793 GCF_016772115.1 Petrotoga sp. 8T1HF07.NaAc.6.1 | reverse complement strand
TGGTATCGATGTTGGAGAAGATGGTAAGACTCATCATGAAGTTAATTATATTGGGATAGTCAGAAGTTTATACCATACTAAATTGATCGTACCTTGTGATGCCAATCAAACTGATAAAGCGATTAGGTATGCTGCAAAAGTTCCTGGCAATTTTGTGATTGCAATGGGAAGGTCTAGCTTGCCAATATTGTTAGATGAGGAAGGTAACGTTTATTACGATAATGATTATAACTTTGAGTATGGGAAATTGGATGTTTTTAGAAAAGGTAGAGACCTAACAGTATTCACATACGGAAGCTTTGCTCATTTAGCGGTGGAAGCAGCTGATAAGTTGAAAGAAGAGAATATTCATATTACAGTTATTGGTGTACCGACTCCTTTAGAATTTGACCTTACTCAAGTTGAAGAATTTGTAGATAATACTATTGTATTAACTTTAGAAGATCACAATGTAGAAAATGGTTTGTCAAATGAATTGTCAAAAGCAATGATCAGAAATTCTTTGAAACCTTCTTATTTTGAACCTATGGGATTAAGAGAATACGCACCGTCTGGAACAATCAAAGATTTGCTAAGAGTTCATGGATTTGACGTAGAGTCGTTGGTAAAAAAAATGAAAGGGTTAATTGAAAGCAAATGAAGTATGAGGATAAGGAAGAATTAAAAGATGATTAAAATGCATGTTTGAGAATTTCTAAAAACAGTAAAAAAATCAAAGTAGGGAGGGAAATTTGAGAATGGAGATCTTTTTAGACACCGCAAATATAGAAGAAATTAGAAAAGGTGCAGCTTGGGGAATAGTTGATGGCGTAACAACTAATCCTACGTTGGTTTCAAAAGAGAATGCCGTATTTGAAGAAAGAATCAAGGAAATTTGTGAAACGGTAAAAGGGCCAGTAAGTGCCGAAGTGGTATCCACAGATTACGAAGGAATGGTAAAAGAAGCAAAGGAAATAGCAAATTTAAGTGAATTTGTGGTAGTTAAAATACCTTTGATCCCTGATGGAATCAAAGCGATAAAAACTTTATCCAAAGAAGGCATTAAGACCAATGCAACTTTAGCTTTTAGTCCTTTACAAGCACTTCTTGCAGCCAAAGCTGGAGCTACATACGTGAGTCCTTTCATCGGTAGAATGGATGACATAGGAAACACTGGAATGGATATAGTAGAAGAAATTGAAGTCATTTTCAGCAATTACGGATATGAAACAAAAATTATCGTGGCTAGTGTAAGGCACCCTCAGCATGTTTTAGAAGCAGGTTTGATTGGAGCAGATGTTGTTACTATGCCCTTTGAAGTACTTGAGAAAATGTTCAAACATCCCATGACGGATATAGGTCTTGAAAGATTTTTGAACGATTGGAAGAAGTATCAAGATTACCTAAAGAACCAAAAATAATTAACTTATTGATTAGAAAGGCGGATCTCGATTTTGCTCAAAAATGGTAAGTTTTTCTTTGTTTCCCTTTATTTCTATTCTATTTTCTTTGTACAAATCGTGAAACTCATTTGGTGTCAAGTAGTTCAAAGAACCATGAGGTCTAATATTATTATAAAATTCCAAATACACTTTGTATTTCATAGTGAAATCACTAATACTTGTAAATGTATTCAAAGGCACAAACTCTCTTTGAACACTTGAGTGAAAAAATTCAATGAATGCTTGACAGTACTTTTTCTTGAAATACTCACACAACTTAGTAGAACCAAGAGTTTTCAAATAATGCTTTGAAACATACATATTGAGATGCTCCTTGATTTTTATTAGTTCAGCAATTACAAATTCATCAGGAACCTTATCACCATTCACAGTATAGCAAAAACCTCGAGATTTAGAATTAGAATACTTTTTCTTTGACAAAGAACTGGTATCCAAGAAGAACCTCGTTTTATAATAATAAGTGCTAGGTTTCACGTTGAACTCTGATCTCCATATCCTTTTCGATTACCAAATTTTTCAAACTCTGAAGAGTCTGAGCGAGATCAGGATATTCCATGCAAAGCCGAGAAATCTCATCCAAATCGACACCGGAATTCTCGTAAACCACTGGAGGAATCTTAGAACCACGAGAAACGATGGAATTCTTATTAAAAGGTCCATTGAAAAAGCAAGAATAATTCTCACCAGAATCTCTAAACTTCTTAATCCATTTTTGTATATTTCTGGTAGGGATGATGTAAGTTTTACTAAGTTGAGAACAAGAAACACCTTTTTCGACATGCTCTTTAACAACGTTGGCCTTTAACTCGGAGGGGTAAGAATTCACAAAAATCACCTCGATAAAGTACGTTTAACCTTTTAGAAAAGATATCTATGATTCTTAAAGAAAAATTTTATGGTTAATTTTATATCTTCCACAATTCGGCTAAAAATTTATTTAGCCGACTTTTTGTTTTCAATCATAATACTTTTTTCCATCCGAAAAAAACTCAATTTTCGTTGCCGAGTTAATTCTAATGTTGATTCACTTGTTTTTTCATATCCTAACTTTTTGTAAAACTTGAAAGCTTTAGTATTTTCTTTTTCTACATCCAATACAACTTTGAGGCTTTTTAACTTTCTGGCTTCTTCTTCGGCTTTAAATATTAACTGCTTCCCTATTCCCAAGCTTCTATAAGGTGCATATACGGCAATATTACTTATGTAGAATTCTCCTTTTCTAACTTTTCCTACGGCTTGGTTGAGTTTCAATAATAATGGAAGAATTTTTACAAAAGTGATTCCAAGATTTTTTAGCATTAAATATCCAGTCCTTAGATTCTCTTTATTCTTACTTTTCCAGTCGTAACTTATTATCATTCCTGAATTATTTCCCTCAATTTTAGAAAAGAAGACATGTTCAAAAGAAAATAGGTTTTCCTCTGTTGTGAACAAATTATTCAACATTGGTTTTGTTTTTTGACCAAAAAGCAAGTAAAAGAAAGGAGCAGAAATCAAAAAAAGTTCGACAAAATCTTCGCTTTCCTTCGTAGTTGCTTTCTCTATGCTGATCATTTTAGCCCCCCTTAATGTATTTTACCAGATCATAGTACGATGTTTAGAAAGAGCATTTTTAAGAATTTTCAACGTAATCGGCTATAAAAGCTCTTAATTACTCTTAATCATCTCAAATCACAAATAATTAAGTTTGCAAAATATAAAAATTAAAGTTATAATTAGAATAAAGATATGAAGTATGATATGTTATTTAGTTTTAACCTAAAAGTTATTTTATTTTCATGTTTTAATCTGAGGAGGTGCTAAATGATTTCAAAAGCTGGTAGATCCTTATATAAAGAAATATTGAATGAATTAAGAACAAAAATAACTCAACTCCCTGAAGGGTATAAATTACCCTCTCAACAGGAACTATGTGAAAATTTAGGGGTTAGCAGAACATTAATCAGAGAAGTATTAGTAAGCCTTGAGCGAGAAGGTTTGATCATTAGAAAACAAGGACTTGGTACATTTGTAGTGAAGAAAGAAGGTATTGTTCAAACAGGCTTAGATTATTTAAGGGGTGTTTCAACTATAATTTCGACCTCAGGAAAATTACCTGACCTTATTTTAAACGAGTTTGAGGAAGTAGACGCATCTCCTTCGCTCTCAAAAAAATTGGAAATTACTCCTAAAGAACCATTAATCAAAATTAAAAGAGTTTATACGGCTGACGGTATCCCCGTTATATACGCAGAAACGTATATGGTTATCAACAGGATTCCCGGAGGGAAAGACGCAATAATTTCCGTTTTAAAAGATGAAAACAGTAAAAATGAGGAGATTTTTACCTATTTAGACAAATATTTTATGAGACCCATTAAACATGCTATCTCAGAAATAGAAGCTATTGATGCTGATAAGAAACTTGCCAACTTATTGAAAATTCCCGAGAAAAAAGCAGTCACTCTTTTATTAGAAGTTCACTACGATGAAAATAATATTCCCTTACTTCACTCATTGGATTACATAAATACCTCTATTTTCAAATTGAGTGTATTCAGAAGAAAAATATAACGTATTTAAAACTACAAGGAGGAGATTCTGTGTTTAAACAAGATTTTAGGGTTCCAACAGGATTAGAAAATCAAATTCAATACCATATTCAATGTGGGCCGGGTGACGTTGCTCCTGTAGTGATTGTTCCCGGTGATCAAGGCAGAGTAGAAAGTATTATCAGTAAACTACACGATCCCAAAAAAGTTTCAGAAAACAGAGGACTTATTACTTATACCGGTTATTATGAAGATTACCCTGTATCAGTCACTTCAACAGGAATGGGTGGGCCTTCTGCAAGCATTGTCTACGAAGAGCTTATAAATATTGGGGCAAAGATACTGATTAGGATTGGAAGTGTTGCTGGATTACAAGAAGAAATTGAAGAAGGAGATGTCATAATTCCTCATGCTTGCGTGAGAGATGATGGAGCTAGTCAATATTATGTACCACAGAATTTCCCTGCGGTAGCTTCACCAGAAGTATATTTAAGACTTATTTCTGCAGCAAAGAGTCTAAATCTTGATTTCAAAACAGGGATAAATTGGAGTCATTCTTGTTTTTACAATAGGGATCCTGAATATTTTCAAAGATGGAGCAGATACAGAGTTGTTTCAATGGATATGGAGGCTTCTTCTCTTTTCGTTGTCTCATCGTTAAGAGGTATAAAAGCAGGATTTATTGGCATATGTTATGCAAATAGATTCAAACAATCTAATAGAGACAAAGTAGATCTAAGCGTCCCAGATACTAATAGAAACATAATAAAGTCTTCAACAAGCAAAGCTATTGATATTACTTTAATGGCAATTAAAGACTTGTACCAAAACGAACTTTAATTAGGAGGTGTTCAAAGTGCGGAAAGGTAGAGTATTAGTTATTCTTTTTGTTTCTTTATTAGTTTTTGCAAATATGTTTTCAGAAGTGAATTTAGTGAGTGAAGTAGGTATACACACTGAAGCGTGGAAAACAGTTATGGATGATTTTCAAAAAGAAACAGGGATAAAGGCAACTATTCAGCAATTCCCTTATGCAAATTATTTTGATCAGCTGATGTTAACCTTTACCTCTGGAAGAGTCGATTTTGATGTACCTTATGTTTCAATGCTTTGGTATCCTGCTTTAGCAACTGCTGGATATATATACCCCATAAACAAGATAGAAGGATACGAAGAGTTAAATTTAGAAGATATTTCCGGTATAGAAAACGCCTGGCAAAATGGAAATTTGTATTTCATTCCGTATATGAATGAGTTGGGAGGTGTAGTTTACAGGACTGATTTGTTCAACGATCCTAAGGAGAAAGCGGCTTTCAAAGAAAAATACGGGTATGAACTAACTCCACCACAAACGTTGGAACAATATAAAGATATCGCTGAATTTTTCTATAGACCTCCAGAATTATACGGTGTAACTCTCATGGGCCAAAGAAGTATATTTCTTGCCACTCATTTCCTGCAAAGATTATGGGCAAGAGGAGGAAGTCTTTTAAATGATGAAATGAAACCTGTTTTTAATTCCAAAGAAGGTATTGAAGCTTTGGAAGAAGTGGGTGAAATGTTTAAATACGCAAATCCTGCTGCAAAAACCTATGTATTTCAGGATGCTTTGACAGAATTCACACAAGGAAGAAGCGCTATGGCTGAACTATGGACAACAGCCATGCTTTACACAGAAGATCCAAAAACTTCAAAAGTTATTGGTAAATCATCCTTTGTTGGATTCCCAAGACCGGAAGAATTGAAAGATGAAAAATTACCAATGTTGTATATTTCATGGGGTTTTACTATTAGCTCTGCAAGTAAGAATAAAGAAGAAGCCTTAGAATGGATAAAGTTTGTGACTGAAACGCAAAATGAAGTAAATGCTGCTCCTTACGGTAACATCCCAGCGCGTTTTTCGTCTATAAACGATCCAGAGTTGAGAGAAAAATTTCCATGGTTGGAGGGCTTTTCAAAAGCAATGGAAAACTCTATCCCAACTCCTATGGTCCCGCTCATTCCAGAAGGAAATTCCATAGTAAATAATTATATAGCTCCTGCGGTATCTGAATATCTAAGCGGGTCAAAAACGGCCGAAGAAGCTTTGAATGAAGCTGCAGATGGTGTTTTCCAACTATTGAAAGATCATGGTTATTATTATTGAATCCAATAAAGCCCCGTTTTAACGGGGCTTTACTCCAAAGGAGGTTTTGTTGATTGCAGCCTAAGAACAAATTAAATAATGTTGGATATGTTTTACCCACACTTATTTTCATAATATCGATTTTTTTGATTCCTATTGTATATACTGTAGTCATTTCTTTCTTTAATTGGAACCTTTTAAGACCTGATTTAGGAATAAGTTTTGTAGGATTACAAAATTATACAAGAGCTTTTAGAGACTCTTTTACCTGGGAAACCATGGGAAGAACTTTCTACTTTGTTATAGTTTCAGTTCTTTTGGAACTAATATTTGGTTTTATAATAGCTCTTTCGCTAAATACAGAATTTAAAGGTTGGAAAGTTGTTCAATCGATAATTTTAATTCCTTTCATGATTGCTCCAGTTGTAGTCGGATTCGTGTGGAAATTTATTTTAAATCCTGATTACGGTCCTTTACCACAACTTTTAATGAACATAGGATTTGGTTCAATAGCAGAAAATCCATTGTTAGCAAATCCAAACTCTGCCATGTTCATGGTCATATTAGCGGATGTTTGGGAATATACCCCTTTTGTTACTTTAGTTTTATTGGCTGGTTTAAAAGCTTTGCCACAAGAACCATATGAAGCCGCATATGTGGATGGAGCTTCAGCTATTCAAAGATTTTTTTATATAACTCTACCTTTACTACGACCCTCAATCATGGTTGCTATTGTAATTAGGACGTTAACGTCTTTAAGAGTATTTGACACCATTTTTATCATGACGGGTGGTGGACCAGGTTCTGCTACAGAAACACTTTCTTTTTATGGTTATAGAACTGCATTTCAATCATACCAAATGGGATATTCGTCAGCGATTAATCTGATCTCATTTTTCTTAGCGATTGTTTTTACTTTAATCTATATGAAAATATTAGGGTGGGATAATAATGAGTAAAAGTAAAATTATAAAAGTATTGTCATTGACAATAGTAGTTATAGCGTTAATTTGGACGCTTTATCCCCTTATGTGGATTCTTTTTTCATCCTTTAAAACACCTATTGATCAGTTCACAATTCCACCAAAATGGATCCCAGAAAATTTCACTTTAAGAAATTATAAGATTTTTTTTAGCAACACGGAATTCGTAAGAGCCTTCTTCAATAGTATTATAGTTACCGCCTCCTCCACTATTTTAGCTCTAATTCTTGGTATACCAGCAGCTTATGGATTGGCTCGTTTTAAATGGAAACATGCAAGTCTATTGTCATTTATTATACTGTTAGCACGTATGACTCCACCGATTGTTATGGTGTTACCTTTTTTCTTAATTTCTCGCATTCTAAATCTATCAGGAACATACATCCCTATTATCATTGCTAGTTCTTTTTTCAGCGTACCTTTTGCGGTGTGGATGATGCAAGGCTTTTTTTCTGAAATTCCTGAATCACTAGAGGAAGCTGCTATGATAGATGGGTGTACAAGATTTGAATCGTTGAGAAAAATAGTTCTTCCTTTAGTATTACCAGGAATTTCGGCAACTTCGATATTATGTGCACTCGTATCATGGAATGAATTTTTATTCGCCTTAATTTTAACTGGTCAGGAGACCCGAACACTGCCAGTACTTGTGAATATGTTTGTAAGTGAAAAGAATGTTGATTGGGGGGTAATGAGCGCTGCTGCGTTGATCACTGTTATACCCATGATAATCTTCGGACTACTCGTTCAAAACAATTTGGTTAGAGGGTTAACTGCAGGAAGTGGAAAATAGGTGTTTTTATCCCCCCTCAGATCCCCTTTCTTATGTTCAGTTCACTAAAAACTCATCTTTTAACCATCAAAGTAAGGAATTTGCCTACTGGATAGGGGAGCTTTTTAAAGATACTTTTGGTTGCTGCGATATTTGCTATTCAGCGGAGGCAATTGCCTCAATCTCAATTTTGACATCTTTGGGCAGTCGAGCGACTTCCACAGCACTACGGGCGGGATAAGGTTCAGTAAAGAATTCCTGATAAACTTCGTTTATTGCTGCCATTTCATTCATGTCCTGGATAAAAAGGGTGCATTTAACTATTTTATCCATACTTAAACCCGCTTCTTCCAGGACTTTTTTAATGTTTGTTAAAGACTGCCTGGTTTGATCTTTAATATCACCACTTACTAGTTCGCCTTCAGCCGTAAAAGGAATTTGACCACTTGTTATAACCAGATTTCCGATTTTAATAGCCTGAGAATAGGGGCCAATTGCAGAAGGAGCATTTTTTGTCTTGATCGCTATTTTTTTACTCATTTTTTATCAACCTCCTGATGTTGTAAAATTGCTCTCTTTAGAATCTCTTCAATCATGCCACTTTATTCTACTGGTTTTAACCTGCCAGTGAAATGTCTAAGGATTTCTGGTTCATATGTGAATTCTAATCCTTTGAGTGAGTTAGATATATTTTTTACAGCTAATAATCCTTCAGCAACGTAATCAAGGTGAGTGTAAGTGTAGACTCTTCTTGGAATAGCCAATCTTAAAAATTCAAAAGGAGATTCAAGTTGTTCACCCGTCTGAGGATCACGCCCCATCATTAATGATCCAACTTCTACACCACGAACTCCAGACTCTAAATAAAGTGCGTTTGCCAATGCTTGAGCTGGAAATTGGTAATAAGGTATATGAGGAAGCATTTTTTTAGCATCCACAAAAACAGCATGTCCTCCAGTTGGATATTGAATTGGTACTCCACCCTCTTTTAACCTATCTCCCAAGTATTTTACTTGTTTTATTCTATAATCCAAATAATCAAATTGAATTCCTTCTTTTAAACCTCTTGCCATCACTTCCATATCTCGACCGGCTAAACCACCATATGTAGGAAATCCTTCTAAAGGGACAAGAGCTGCTTTTACTTGATTAAACAGGGCTTCATCTTCTTTAATCCCAATTAATCCACCTATATTTACTATGGCGTCTTTTTTTGCACTCATGGTGAACCCATCGGCATAACTGAACATCTCTTTCACTATTTCTTCTATGGATTTTTCAAAATATTCTTTTTCTCTTTGCTTTATAAAATAAGCATTTTCAGCGTAACGAGCTGCATCTAGAAATACACGAATCCCATATTTATTGGCTATTTCACTAACTTGCCTTATATTTTGCATAGAAACAGGTTGTCCACCCGAACTGTTACAAGTTATAGTTATTATGATAAAAGCAATACTATTACTTCCTTTATCTAATATAAAGGATTCCAATTTTTCCAAGTCAAAATTTCCTTTAAAGGGATGATAGGTATCTGTATCAAGAGCCTCTTCTATAACTAAGTCGACAGGTTTACCTTTAGCTAATTCGACGTGTGCCTTAGTTGTATCAAAATGCATGTTACTCAAAACGTATTGACCAGGTTTTTTAATTAAAAGGGGGAATAAAACCTGTTCTGCTCCTCTTCCTTGATGAGTTGGAACAAAATAGTTATGTCCAAAGATTTCTCTACTTGTTTCCCATAAATGGTAGAAACTTTTACTTCCTGCGTAAGATTCATCTCCCAACATCAATCCTGACCATTGATTATCGCTCATTGCGCCAGTACCGCTGTCAGTCAACAAATCAATGTAGACTTCTTCTGATTTCAAGGCAAATAAATTATAACCACCCCTCTTTAAAGCTTCTTCCCTTTCTTTTCTTGAAATTTTTTTGATAGGTTCCACCATCTTAATTTTAAAAGGTTCTGGGTTTGCTTTTATCTCCATTTTTTCTCCTCCTATTCAGTATTTGAAGCTCTTTTTATTAATTTTCTAAAAAACAACAGAATTTTTCACCCCTTTTTAGAAGTTGATTCATTGTGACACCATTTTTATTATGCCGACTCAATTCAACAAAGTCAAGTTATATTAAAATTTTTAAGGTAATACAAAAGATAAGAAAAAAGATTAAATTTTTCAAAAAAAATCCCAAAACCAGAAAGAACATTTTATTTTTTTCTAGGGATATAAAATATTCCAAGGTTTTTTCACAAGAAAAACAAAAAGGTGATATAATAAATAAACGAATGAATATTGCGTCAAAAAAGTTTTTCTTTTTTTCGGCAAGGAGGTTAATCTAAGGGAGGCTCATTTAAGGTTGGAAAAAGAAACAACAGTGAACGAAAAAAATTATTATTCTAGGTTAGACACGTTTATAAGAAAAAATTATCCCGAAATAAAATTGGGAGCTATTTATGGTTTGATAAGAAAAGGTTTTGTTAAAGTCAATGAAAAGAGGGTCAAAAAGAACAATTATATCTTAGAAATAGGAGACAACGTTAAAATTATTCTGGATGAAAATAAATTAGAAGAATTATCCAGACCTACTCAACCTTCTTTAAAGGCAAGACCAGTCTCTTTTGACATTATCTATGAAGATAAAGACCTTCTAGTGATAAACAAACCTGCCAAAGTGTCTGTACATCCGGGTTCTAAAGAAGAAATGGCAACGATAATCGAAGGAGTGATGCATTACTCACGAGGTGAATTTGAGCCTCACTTGGTACATCGTTTAGATAAATTAACATCTGGGGTAATGGTTGTGGCAAAAAACAAGCAAACAGCTCGTGAGTTAACACAGTTAATCAAAAGTAGAGAAACAAGGAAATACTACTTAACCTTATTGGTAGGGAATTTAAATAAAAAAAGTGGAGAATTAGTTTCTACAGTTTATGGTAAAACAGCACAGTTAAAATTTAACCTTAAGAAAAAATTCGATTTATTTGGTGAGCTATATTCTTTGGTAGAGATTGAATTATACACAGGCAGAAAACATCAAATAAGAGTTCAATTCGCTGATTTAGGTTTTCCCATCGCTGGGGATGATAATCACGGGGATAAAAAGAAAAACACAATCTTAAGAAAGAATTATGGTTTAAAAAGAATTTTTCTTCATGCGAGTAAGATTTCTTTTGATTATAATAATAAGCATTACGATTTTTATGCACCGCTGAGTGAAGATCTTCAAACTGTATTGGACAAACTGGAGAAAAGCCCAAAGAGGAATTGAGGGATCTAAAATGAACAAAATAAGAAAGCCGATAATTTTTATTACTTTATTTAGCTCTTTGATTTTCTTCTTTTACGCCTTTTATATTGATTATCAAAATTCTAAAAATTATTCTATACTGCCTACAGAAGATCAATTGAATTCTGAACAAAAAAGCGGCTATAATTACTTGGTTTATAACCAATATGCCATATTAAAAGACTTTGAATCTCAAGGCTTCGAAGAAGATCAATCTTTTCTAAGAGAATTAACAAACCAATACGATTGCCTACTAGTTGTCGAGTTTTCTGATTTTGATAAGTATTTTACAGAAATAAAAGATAAAATGAATAAGGACATCCTTAATAATATGAGATATGTACATTACATCAAACCTGGAGAAATAGATAAATTTGATGATCAGATGATAGTTCAAAGATTTCATAGGGCATTGAAAGAGAGAAAGATAAGATACTTTTTGTTCCCCGATCATCCAAGGACCCCAGAGCTAATAAGATTAGTTCAAAAAGATTTAGGAACCCCAGTTACAATCGATTCAGTTAAGTACTTTTCTCCCTCAGTTATCGTGCCATGGATAGGTTTCGGACTCATCACAATGAATTTATTAGTATATATACCCCTTTTTGCTATCTTATATATTTTGGCTTTTTTCTTTTTATACAATTGGTCTTTCACTTTGGCCGCAACTTTGTTTTCAGTCATCATCTTTTTTAGAATTTCTAAAAATAACCTCCTAAAAATAATTGGCTATGCTTTATTATTTGGAGTTTTAGTGTATATGAGCGCTTACAACTCTTTATTTATCTTCAAGCTTAACAACGTTAGAGGGATCAAAATTCTACTTTTAGTTTTGCCTTTGTTAGTACTGTTGAAAGCGTTTATGGATTTTACCGGTTTTAGATTTAGCAAATTTAATATCGCGGAATCTTTTAAGAAGGTTAAAGAGTTTAAATTTAACAAGTCGGATATTTTATTACTTATTTTTGTCGCATTTGCTGGAATTATATACATAGTAAGAAGTTCAAACTGGGCTTTTGTTACAAATTTTGAAAGAAGAGTTAGGGATGCGTTAGAAAGAGCGCTTATAGCAAGGCCGCGAACAAAAGAACTTATTTCGTACTTGTTTTATTATACAACTCCTCTTTCAGGGAGAAGTTTTATATGGGACTTTTTTAAGGCTTTACTACCGGTATCGATACTTGACACTTTTTTACATATACACACACCGTTGAACTTGAGTGTCTTACGAACGCTCAACGGTTTTTTAGTTTCTCTTTTACTTTTGTTAGTTATAATATTAATAGAAAACTTGTATAGAAAGTTTACATATTCAGCTCATGCACCGCAAGAAGAAAATATTAGCCAAGAAAATTCAACCGCCGAGGAGGGGATAGAATGAATAACTTGAAAGTTTTTTTAAGAAGCATAGCAATTATTGGAAGTATCGTGGTAGCGGGACTTTCTGTCTACTTGTTTTATCTTGAAAGTGTCAATCAAAGACTTTTCGAGTATTTTAATTTTTCGGATTTTTTAAACTTTCTTTTTATAGGTTTATTTGTCGGATTGGTAGGAGGTTTAATATTTTTTTATTTTCTGTTTCTATTTAACAAAAAATACGGTATGACATTTTCGATCATACTACTTAGTGTGCTTTCTGCTTTGTCTATTGTTGTATACTCTTCAATGATTTTAAGCGTTATTTTTATTGCCAACCTTATTGGATTATCTTTGGCAATATATTTCACAAGGCAAAAGCCGGAAAACAAAAAGTACGTTAAACCTTCATCGCCCAAAACTGCCAAAGAACAAACTGACAAAAATTCAGAAAATTAATTCAAAGGCGCCGTATATTGAAACGGCGCCTATTGATATCATTTAACTTTTATTTTTCTCTCATTGTAAACGGTCACAGCTTCTTTTAGGATATTACAAGCCTTTCTTAACTCTTCGCTGTTTAATACATAAGCGATCCTTATTTCTTGCTTGCCAGCACCTGGTGTAGCATAAAAGCCTGACAACGGTGAAACCATTACAGTTTCTCCATTCACATCGAAGTCTGTAAGCATCCACTTAATGAACTCCTCAGAATCATCGATCGGTAGTTTAACGGAGAGATAAAATGAACCATGGGGTTTCTTACAAACGGCTCCTTCGATCTTTTTTATCTCTTCGTATGCAGCGTCCCTTCTTTTTTGGTACTCTAATGCAACACCTTGATAATAATCTTTCCCCAAATCCTTTAGTAACCCTAAAACACCAAATTGAGCCAACAAAGGTGGAGATAATCGAGATTGAGCAAATTTCATAACTTGCTCTAAAAGTTTTTTGTTTTTTGTAGCAAAAACTCCAATTCTTGCGCCACAAGCACTGTATCTTTTTGACACACTGTCTATCAAGATGAATCTGTCTTTGTCTTCAAAATCCATGACGGATACATGCTTAGTTCCATCAAAAGTGAATTCTTTATATACCTCATCTGATATTACAAATATGTCTTTTTCTTTTGCAAAGTCAACGATTCTTTTTACTTCTTCGTAACTGTACACAGCTCCTGTCGGGTTTGAAGGATTTGAAAAGATTATTGCCTTAACGTTTTCGTTGTAAGCCTTTTCGAATTCTTCTATACTTGGAACAGCGTAGCCGGTTTCCGGATCCGATTTCACTGGGCAAAGTTTTACATTTAGCATCTCTGCAAAACCTTTATAATTAGCATAAAAAGGCTCTATAACCATTACTTCATCTCCTGGATCTGCAACAGATGCCAAAGCGAAAATTGCTGCCTCGCTTCCACCTGTAGTGACGATCAACTCTTGGGAGTCAAAGTCTATATCCCACAACTTATAATAATCGGAAAAAGCCCCACGTAACTCTAATAGCCCTGCAGAATGACTGTAATAAATTACTTTGGATGAGTACTTTTTTATCCCTTCGAAGAATGCTTTAGGTGTTTCAATATCAGGTTGCCCTATGTTTAAAAGGTAAACTTTTTTACCTTCTTCCTTTGCCCTTTCTGCATATGGAACTAATTTTCTAATAGGAGAAAATTGTGTATTTAAAACTCTTTGAGATATTTTCATATCTTGCCCTCCTCATTCTCATTTTTATTATCTCTTCTGAGACTTGCTCCCCTTTGCCCCGCTCCCCACCCAGTTTCTTTCCCCATTCCGTAGGGATAAAGTATAAATTTATTTTCTAACAGTTCTTATTATAATTTAAATAAACTAAAAAGTCAAAGGACGCCAGAGCTGATTATAAGTGAATATAGCTTTTTACAGGCAATTATTCAAGCAATGAAAAAAAATTCATAGAAAATATTTTCTCATTAACGAAAGATATATTTGAACTGTTGTATTCAAAGAGTGGATGTTGTATAATTAAGTGAAAAATACAGCTTTTAGTTTATTATTGGATTTCTACTTAGAGGGAGGAATTTATATTGAAAACGAAAGATGTTGCAATTTCTGGTATAATGATTGCCTTAGTTTTTGTTTTAACCTTTGCGATAAAAGTTCCTGTCCCGTTCACAAGGGGCTACGTACATTTGGGAGACAGCATGATATTCATTTCAGCAATTTTGTTTGGCAGGAGGGTTGGAGCTTTAGCCGGAGGATTAGGTTCGGCTTTGGCGGATTTGGTTGGAGGTTATGCTTATTGGGCTATACCTACTTTAATTATAAAGTCCGTTATGGGGGCTTTAGTCGGTTGGATTTCCGATAGTTATAGAAACAAATATTCGGGCAAAAAAGAACTTACAATTTTTCTCTCAAGTATAGGTATATGGTTGGCTTTTTCCTTAACTCTTTCCTTATTCTTAAAAAACTTGATAGCGAATTTAGCTACTTCTCCTTTCACTAACAATTTAATGAATGAATTGGGATATGAAAATATAGAAGAGTTAGAAAATTTTTTATTAAACGCTAGGGTATTAATCAACATTATTCTTTTAGCAATACCAATAGCCATAATACTAATTTCGTTGTTTCTTAGGGGGAAGGATTCAAAAATCTTCAGATTAGGTAATTTGATGGGAAGTATGATAGCCGGTCTATGGATGGTTATAGGATACTTTTTTACAGGTAGAATCATAGTTGGTAATTGGGTGATGCCTATTTTTGAGGTACCTTGGAATGTTTTACAATTCACCGTAGGAATTATCGTTGCATACATAGTGTTATTTGGGTTACAAAATACAAAGCTTTTTGAAAATTCCCAAAAGTAAAATAAGTAATCTCGTTGCATAAGCAACCGAGATCTTTTTGTTTTACTATTATTTATTTTAGCAACATTTCATACCTTTTAGTAACTGCTTCCCAATTAACTATGTTCCACCAAGCTTGTATATATTCGGGTCTCTTGTTTTGATATTTTAAATAATAGGCGTGTTCCCAAACATCTAAGCCTAACACAGGTTTTAAACTGTATGTAATAGGATTATCTTGATTCGGTGTGGATAGAATCGAAAGATGCCCGTAGTTATCTAATACTAACCAAGCCCATCCGCTCCCAAATCTTGTTACTGCAGCATTTGAAAATTCCTCTTTAAATTTGTCGAAACTTCCGAAAGTCTTATCAATACTTTCAGCTAACTTTCCAGAAGGTTCGCCACCACCGTTGGGCCCCATTATTGTCCAAAATATGGAATGATTGTAATGCCCGCCTCCGTTATTCCTTACTGTTGTTCTAATATCTTCTGGTATATTGTCTAAATCCTTGAGAATGTCTTCTATACTTTTGCTTGCCCATTCAGGATATTTTTCTAAGGCAGCATTTAAATTTTTAACGTAACCTCCATGATGCTTAGTGTGGTGAATCTCCATTGTTGTAGCATCTATGTAAGGTTCTAGAGCATCGTAGGGATAACTCAATTTTGGTAATTCAAAAGCCATAATTACACCTCCATAATTTGATTTAATTTCCGATAATTTTTGTCGTAATTAAATTATACCACACATTTTGTTATTATGCAAGTCGAATTTGAGGTTCATATATTTTTAATAAATCTTATAAAAAGAGGAAAATGTTTGTGTTATAATTACCTTCGGAATTTCGAAAAAATCTGCTGGAGGAAACCAAATGAAGGTTTTTCTGAGTGATTTGCACATCGGTTTAGGTAATGAATCTGATGACTTTATATACGATGACAGACTAATCAAGTTACTACGTGATCTTGATGATGAAAACAATGAGTTATATATCGTTGGAGATTTTTTCGAGTTATCTAACTTAATCAATGATGGTCTCATGATGGATACAGCTTCTGAATATGCAGAAAAATTTGATCCCTCTTTAATAGATACAATATTTGCTAGCCATGAAAAGATGATCGAAGAGCTCCGAAAATTTTCAAAAAAACATAACATTTATTATATCGCAGGTAACCACGATTATTACATTCTTTTGAATCAAAAAATAAACGAAAAGATCAAAGAAGCATTCGAGAATTGTGAAATTTTACCCTATTATTATGATCCAAACTTAAGATTATTTGTTATACATGGTAATCAGTTCGATATAGTCAACAGATTGAGCAAAGATAAAGATGGAAACCTTATTCCGCCATTTGCAGAGTACATGAACAAATACATGAATTATAATTTTGGAAAAGTCGCCGGGAAAATTCTACCTGCTGAGCTTTTTTCAGATTATCAAAATATTTATCCTCAGTTGGATGTTTTCAAGTGGTTGGATATCGTAAAAGAAAAATATGATCTTAATTACAATTTAAAAAACAAATGGATCGAAACCTTCACACAACTAATTAAAACTCCTCAGGTAAAGAAATGGATGAAAATCAATTTTCCGGGTGTAAATATTCTATCCAATATATTCGTGAATAACTTAGGGGGCATGAAATTAGGTGAAGCTATAGTTAGGGCAGGAATGTTCTTTAGAAGTATGAGAAATTCGAATTCTCTTTTAATGAAAGCAGAAGAACTTTTAAATGATAAATTCTATATACCGAAAGAATATCTTATTGGGTTTTATGATCAGGATATCTCTTTTGCTAAGGGAGAAATACAGGGAATAGTTATGGGCCATAACCATAGAGCGTCCTTTAATATCATAAAAAACGGAGGCTTAAAAGAAGTTTATATTAATACTGGAACATGGAAATTCATGGTAAATAGAAATTTTGGAATAAATAGAAATGAGTTCGTCAAAAAAAAATTAATTTCCTATCTATTGATAGACGACTCGAATAAATCTATGAATTTTAAATTAGTTAGGGAAGAAGCATTTTAAATTATTAAAATTGTATGTTAAATTTTACCCAAATGAGAAATAGAAAAAAAGTAATTAGAATATAATTAAATAAAGTGTGATGATTTAATCACATTGGTTTTTTTTTGTAATTATAATTTTTTCATAAAAATAGCTAGGAGGGAAACAGATGGGAAAAAAGTACGTATACGTGTGGAATAAAAACCGAGTAGAAGGTAACTCGAAAATGAAAGACATTCTTGGTGGAAAAGGTGCTAACTTAGCAGAGATGGCATCTTTAGGTTTGCCAGTACCTCCAGGTTTCACTATTTCAACGGAAGTATGTAAATATTATTGGGATAATGGCAGAAAATTCCCAGAAGATCTCCAATCGGTTGTTGAAGAAGCCATGAGTGAGCTTGAAAACGTTACGGGTAAAAAATTCGGTGACAACGCAAATCCTCTCTTGGTTTCAGTCAGATCAGGTGCTGCTGTTTCTATGCCTGGAATGATGGATACTATATTGAATTTAGGTCTTAACGATGAATCAGTAGAGGGATTAGCCAAGCTAACTAACAACGAAAGATTTGCTTGGGATTCTTATAGAAGATTTATCCAAATGTTTGGTGATGTTGCACTGGGTATCGCCCATGAAAAATTTGAAGAAGCCCTTAATGAAGTCAAAAAAGAAAAAGGCGTAAAACAAGATTTGGAATTAGATGCGAACGATCTTAAAAAAGTTGTTGAATTATACAAAAAACTGTACAAAGAAGAGGGAAAAGAGTTCCCACAAGATCCTATGAAACAGCTTTGGATTGCTATTGAAGCAGTTTTCGGAAGTTGGAACAATCCAAGGGCTATAAAGTATAGACAAATTAATGAAATGGACAAACAAGGGCTTTTAGGAACCGCTGTGAACGTAGTTGCTATGGTTTTTGGTAACATGGGAGAAGACAGTGGTACAGGTGTGGCTTTCACAAGAGATCCAAACACTGGTGAAAAGAAATATTACGGTGAATTTCTAACCAATGCACAAGGCGAAGATGTCGTTGCTGGTATAAGAACTCCAAAAAGTTTGGATGAGTTAAAGAGTATCAATCCTAAAACATATAACCAGTTACTTGAGGTTATGGATAAATTGGAGAAACATTTTAGAGATATGCAAGACATAGAATTTACAGTTGAAAAAGGGCAATTATATATGCTTCAAACAAGAAGCGGAAAAAGAACTGCTGCTGCGGCTGTTAAAATTGCGGTAGATATGGTAAAAGAAGGTCTCATAAGCAAACAAGAAGCAGTGATGAGAGTTAAGCCCGCAGATATAGAAAAATTACTACATCCTATTTTCGATTCTGAAGAATTAAAAAATGCCCAATACATTGGGAAAGGATTACCCGCATCTCCTGGTGCTGCAACTGGAAAGATTGTTTTTAGCGCAGACGATGCTGAAAAGCTGGCAAAAGATGGTGAAAAAGTAATTCTCGCTAGACCCGAAACATCCCCCGAAGATGTTGGTGGTATGAACGTTGCAGAAGGAATATTAACATCACGTGGAGGCATGACTTCTCATGCTGCCGTAGTTGCCAGAGGAATGGGTAAGACAGCTGTTGTTGGAGCAGAAGATATAGTCATCGATTTAAAAAATAAAGTTATAAAATCTAATGGAGTTGAATTAAAGGAAGGCGATTGGATTTCCATCGATGGAAACGAAGGAAAAGTTTACGCTGGAAAAATCAAAACAGTTAGACCAGAAGGGTTAGCAGGGGATATTTCAGTATTGCTTGAGTACGCAGATGAGGTTTCAGTTTTAGGGGTCAGAGCAAACGCAGATATCCCAAGAGATGCAAAAGTTGCAAGGGAGTTTGGAGCTCAAGGAATTGGACTTTGTAGGACAGAACACATGTTCTTTGGACCAGAAAGAATAAACAAGATGAGAACTATGATCGTCTCAAAAACAGAAGAACAAAGAAAAGCAGCTTTAGAACAACTGTTACCATTTCAAAGATCAGACTTCAAAGGATTATTTGAAGAGATGGAAGGATTTTCTGTTACAATAAGGCTTTTGGATCCACCTCTTCATGAATTTGTTCCAGAGAATGATGAACAAATAAAAGAAGTAGCAAAAATGATTGGAATCAGTGAAGAAGAATTAAGAAGTACAGTTAAAGATCTAGAAGAATTTAACCCAATGATGGGTCACAGAGGTGTGAGATTAGCTATCACTTACCCAGAAATAGCAGAAATGCAAACAAAAGCAATAATTTTAGCCGCTATAGATATGATAAAAGAAGGTAAAAAGGTACAACCAGAAATAATGATCCCATTGGTTGGAAACGTAAAAGAGCTCACCATCCTTAAAGAATCTGTCAAAAGGATAGCTGACGAATTAATAAAAGAAAACAACGTAGACTTAGAATACAAAATCGGAACAATGATCGAAGTCCCCAGGGCCTGTGTTGTTGCTGATCAAATTGGTGCTGAGGCTGATTTCTTCAGCTTTGGAACCAACGATCTTACACAACTTGGCTTAGGTTTTTCAAGAGATGATTATGGAAAATTCATTGGAGATTACATTGAAAAAGGTATCTACGAAAAAGACCCATTCCAACAAATCGATAGAGAAGGCGTTGGAAGATTAATAAAACTTGCTTTGGACGGTGGAAGATCAACAAACCCAAAATTGAAGGTAGGAATTTGTGGTGAACACGGTGGAGACCCCGATTCTATTGAGTTTGCACACTTGGTAGGGTTGGATTATGTAAGCTGTTCTCCATACAGAGTACCAGTCGCTAGATTAGCAGCTGCACAAGCAGCGGTAAATTATAAAAGAGGCAAAACAGTTAATTATTAATCAACAGGTAAGAAATTCAGAAACAATCAGAGTTTTAAAAATAAGATATTGATCTTATTATAGTTACAGGGTGGAGACCTCTCCACCCTTTTTGTTATTTAGCCCATTAACTGTTGACTATTTTTTGCTAGTATGTTAAAATTGAAAAAATGTTTTATTATATCTTTTCCGGGGTGATCCATAATGAAGATAGTAGATTTGATTAAACAATCAAACAAACCTGTTCTTTCCTTTGAAATTATCCCACCTAATGTTGGAGAAAGTATTGATTCAATATTTAATGTTGTGGATAATTTAATCGAATTTTATCCTAAATTTATCAATGTCACTAAGCATGCCAACGAAATAGAATATGTTGAAGAAAATGGGAAGATCATGAAAATCATCCAAAAGAAGAGGCCTGGGACCGTCGGGGTAAGTGCTTCAATAAAACATAGATATAATATCGAAGTTGTTCCTCACTTAATATGTACAGGCTTTAACAAATATCAACTAGAAGACATTCTAATAGACCTAAACTATCTAAGGATAGAAAACATATTCGTCGTAAGAGGAGATAAGAAAAGGTATACATGGAAAGAAACCGATGAATACGAACATGCAAGTCAATTAGTTGAGCAAATAGCAAATATGAACAGAGGAATATACACGTTCCCAACAAAAGAACATAATTCTACAAATTTCTGCGTGGGCGTTGCAGGATACCCAGAAAAACATTTTGAATCCCCAAACTTTGAAAAAGATTTGGACTATTTGAAATTAAAGGTCGATATGGGGGCAACATTCATAATAACTCAGATGTTTTTTGACATCGAGTATTACAAAAACTTCGTTAATAAAGTTCGAGATCTCGGCATAGAAGTGCCAATAATTGCAGGCATCAAACCGTTGGGAAGCAAAAAAACACTATACAACATCCCTAAAACTTTTCATGTTAATATACCTAAATCCATTGTGGAAGAGTTTGAAGACGCAAAATCATCTCAAGATGAATATATTATAGGAGTAAGGCACGCAATAAAACTAATTGAGCAACTTTTAGAACTGGGAGTTCCAGGAGTACATCTTTTTACGATGGGGAAAGGAAAGATAGTAAAAGACGTTTTAAGTGCATTTAAGGGAATTTTTTAGAATTTCGATGGGTGGGGAGCAAAGGAGAAATAAAAATGGCACGCCCGGAGGGAATCGAACCCCCAACCTGCGGTTTTGGAGACCGCCGCTCTGCCAGTTGAGCTACAGGCGTATTGCTACAATATTATAACATAAAAGTAGAGATCTATCAAGCATTTTTTTCTTTAAATTAGAGTGAATTGATTTGTTAACAATAATGTGATAAGCTTATGAATAGAGAAATACAACGCGTATTTTAAAATAAGTGTTCTTCTATTTATATTATAAAAAATTTAATGTAATAGTAACTTTAAATTATACCTCGTCTTCTACTTTTTTCATACTTTTTACCAAATTTCTTTCTTTTTATAGTATACTAAGGAAGGATTATTTTAAGTCATGGGGTGAGCAAATAATGTTTGAAAACTTACAAAAAAAGCTGACAGGAGTCTTCAAGAACCTATCGGGTAAAGGAAAATTATCCGAAAAAAATATAAAAGATGCTGTTAGAGAAGTGAAACTTTCTCTCTTGGAAGCAGACGTTCACTATAAAGTGGTAAAAGAACTGATTGACAGAGTCAAAGAAGAAGCAATTGGATCTAAGGTTCTCGAAAGTTTAACCCCTGATCAAGAATTTATCAGAATAGTTAGAGACGATTTAATAGAATTGATGGGTGGTAAAGAAAACAATAAAATTACCATTTCTCGTAATCCAGGTTTTATAATGCTTACGGGTTTGCAAGGAAGCGGTAAAACAACAACCGCCGCTAAGTTAGCAAATTTTTATAAGAAAAAAGGAAAAAACCCTTTGTTAGTTGCTGCCGATACTTACAGACCAGCGGCTATCGATCAACTTGTACAGTTGGGTGAGGATATTGGCATTCCCGTTTTTACTGGTGACAGAGTAAACGCTTTGAAAATTGTAGAAGAAAGTAAAAAATATGCAGAAAAGCTTTTGCATGATATTGTTATTGTAGATACCGCAGGGCGTTTACACATCGATGAAAAGATGATGGAAGAGCTAGAAAATATAAAAAAATTAATCAATCCTGATGAAATTTTGATGGTTGTCGATTCAATGGTTGGTCAAGATGCAGTTAATTCAGCAAAAGAATTTAACGATAAATTGGATCTTTCTGGTTTTGTTGTTTCAAAACTCGACGGTGATTCTCGAGGCGGGGTCATCATCTCTATTAGGTACATAACTGGAAAACCCGTCAAATTAGTTGGTGTTGGTGAGAAGATAGATGATTTGGAAGAGTTTTACCCAGATAGATATGTTGGAAGAATTTTGGGAATGGGAGACGTACTTTCTTTCATAGAAAAAGTAGAACAAGATATAGATAAAAAGAAAGCAGAAGAAGATGCCGAAAGGTTTATGGATGGAAAGTTTGATTTAAAAGACTTTCTCGAGCAAATTCGACAAATAAGAAAATTAGGGCCTCTAAGTAGTCTTTTAGAAATGGTTCCCGGTGTCCCAAAGGAGCAAGTAGATGTAACAAAAGGTGAGCAAGAATTAAAAAAATTCGAGGCAATAATAAATTCAATGACCCCTAAGGAACGTAAAAACCCAGGAATACTTACTTATTCAAGAAAACAGCGGATAGCCAAGGGAAGTGGGACAACTCTGCAAGATATTAACAGACTATTGAAATCATACGATCAACTGAAAAAAACTATGAAGCAAATGAAGAAACTAAAGGGCAGAAAACTAATGAACAATCTACCGTTTTGAAATACCAATAATAATTAAAAATATATGGAGGTGTATTAATGGTAAAAATCAGATTGAACAGGATGGGAAGGAGACATCAACCGTTTTACAGAATAGTTATCGTAGACTCAAGAAACAAAAGGAGCGGAAAATATATAGAATCAATAGGATACTATGATCCTCTAAATAACTCAAACCAGTACAAAGTCGATGAAGACAAGGCTTTAGATTGGCTTTTAAAAGGTGCTCAACCCACAGACACAGCAAGAAGAATTCTTAGAAAAATGGGTGTTATGAAAAGATATGATGAAATAAAATTTCAAGCTAGAAAAGAAAAGGGTGTCAAAGAATCTAATGAAATTGTTGAACCAGAAGGAGAAGAAGTTAAAGAATGAAAAATCTGCTTTTAGACATTTTGAACAATATCGTTAAACATCCAGATGAAATAAAGATAGTAGAGTCCAACGAGGAACAAAACGTAATATTTGAAATATATGCAAATTCTGAAGATGTTGGACAAATAATTGGAAAAGACGGTAGAACTATTAAATCCATAAACATTCTTTTAAACGCAGCAAAAAAAGATCCTGATAAGAAATTTATCTTAAAAGTAATTAGGTGAGTGAATTGAACAGTTTATCCAATCTTTTGGACAACAAAATCTCTGTGGCAAAAATTGTTAATAGCCATGGAGTGCACGGAGAAGTAAAAATAGTACCTTTTACCAACGTAAAAGATGTGATAACGAACTTAGAAGAAGTTCTTTTATACAACACCTCAACCAGAAATTTCTTCTTTAGTAAGGTACTACAAGTTAAACCATTAAATAAATTTTTTGTATTGAACTTACGTGGAATAAAGGACATGGACGAAGCTAAAAAAATGATAGGGTATGAAGTTTTTATCGATAAGAAAGATCTTCCTTCTCTTAATAGTGAGGAATATTACTGGTATGAGATTTTAGATTCTGAGGTGTACTATGAAGATGGGGAATACGTTGGAAAAGTAGAAGAAATAATTCAAACAGGTGCAAACGACGTTATTTCTATAAAAAACCTTGAAGATGATAAAGAAGTTCTCATACCAATGACAGATCATTACATTGTTGAGTTAAAAAAAGAGGATAAAAGTATTATAGTAAAAAAGATAGAGTGGTACGAAAATGGAACAAATCAAGCGGATTAAAATTAGTGTTTTGACTATTTTCCCTGGTATGTTTGATATAATCAGAAACTATGGAGTAATCAAAAAAGCTATAGAAAAAAAATTAGTTGAAATAGATATACTCAATTTAAGAGATTACACAACCGATAAACACAAAGTAACTGATAAACCTGGTTACGGTGGAGAAAATGGAATGGTTATGCTGGCAGAACCTTTTTATCGTTTTTACGATGAATACATACTATCTAAGAACCACAAACCTTATGTAGTTTTACCTTCTCCCCAAGGCGAAGTATTTAATAACGATTTAGCTTTTGAGTTAGCAAAAAAAGAGGAATTAGTTTTTTTCTGTGGAAGATACGAAGGAATAGATGAAAGGGTTAGAAAGATCGTTGACAAAGAAGTTTCAATAGGAGATTATGTTTTAACCGGCGGTGAAATCCCTACCATGGTTATTATTGAAACTCTTTTAAGATTTTTGCCCGGAGTAATAGGTTCAAAAACAAGCGTGGAAAACGATTCCTTTTACAATGGGCTTTTAGATTATTCACACTACACCAAACCTCAGAATTTTAGAGGGATGCAAGTGCCGGAAATTCTGTTAAGTGGGGATCATGAACGTATTAGAATCTTTAGAAAAAAAAGACAGTTTGTTAAAAACGATATTGAAGAGGCCAGATCTATTTATAAAGAAAGAATTAGATGAAGAAGAAAAAAAGATTTTAGTAGAGATTATTCAAGAAATGTTTAACAAAAACCCTGATAATTTTAAGGAGTCCAAAGATGTTTGATAAACTATATGTGGCCTTAATTCACTATCCTATTCTAAAAAAAGACGGAAGTATTGTTTCAACAGCCGTTACAAATTTTGATGTTCACGATATTTCAAGAACCTGTAGAACTTATAATGTTAAAAACTATTTCTTAGTTACTAACTTGCCTGCTCAACGAAAGATTGTAGAAAAAGTTTTAGATTACTGGCTCAACGGATATGGAGGAGAATTTAATCCCAACAGAAAAGAAGCGCTTGAAATATTTAAAATAAAAAATTACCTGGAGGACGTTATCGAAGAAATAGAAAAAAATGAAGGAGAACGACCAAAGATAGTTTTCACTTCTGCTAAAGCAAGAAATAATGTAGTTTCTTTCGAGGAACTAAAGAACCAGATAAAAGATTCCGATCATCCATTTTTAATTCTTTTTGGAACCGGTTGGGGAATGCCAGAAGAAATTAGAGAAATTTCTGATTACGATTTAGAACCTATTAGAGCTAATGGAGAGTTCAATCATCTTTCTGTCAGAGCAGCAGTTGCAATAACGCTTGATAGATTAATAGGTGAAATTGTTTGATTTCTATACTCTTCTGTGGGAGAGATTATGGAGCGGGGCGAAGGGGCCCTAAAATAAGTTTTAGAGTTTCTAAAAGACACTATATCAAAAATAATATTTGGGAGGTTTTAAAAATGGACAAAATCATAAATGCAGTAGAAACAAATTATAAAAAAGAAGATATCCCTGAAATTAGGCCGGGAGATACTGTAAGAGTCAACGTGAAAGTTGTTGAAGGGGAAGGTGAAAAGAAAAGAGAAAGAATCCAACCCTTTGAAGGACTAGTAATAAAAATAAGAGGCGCTGGCCTAGGACGTTCTTTCACTGTTAGGAAAATGGGAGCAGATAGAGTAGGTGTTGAAAGAATCTTTCCATTTCATTCCCCATCAATAAGCAGCATAGAAGTACTGAAAAAAGGTAAAGTTAGAAGGGCTAAACTTTATTACCTGAGGGATGTTAAAGGGAAGATAAGGATCAAAGAGAGGAAGGATTGAGCCTTTTGAAAGAGGCTACTAAGAAGAAAATTAAAGATGAGACCTTAGATTGGATTTACGCCATAATATATGCATTGATATTTGGAACAATTATCAGACTGTACGTATTTGAAACAATGATGGTTCCAACACCTTCTATGGTTCCAACAATTCAAGTATACGACAGGTTGTTTGTAGAAAAAGTTACTTATGAATTTGCCGAACCAAATAGAGGCTCGATAGTGGTCTTTTGGACACCTTTTGTGGACATTAGGGCCCAACAACAGTTACGTACTTTTGATAGGTTTATGGATTTTTTTGCTCCAGCACAATTTGAGGACCATGTAAAATACGTTAAGAGATTGGTAGGGAAACCGGGGGATACCTTAAGACTGGTACCGGTTGAAGAAACGTTTTGGGAAGATATTAAAAACGGAGAAATTCAAAGTACTCCCGAATGGTTAGATTTTATTATTGATTATTATGAAAGTGTAGATTATATCCCAACCCAGATAAAAAACAAGGTTTCAAAACTAGAAATAAACGGAGAAATACTACCTGAATTTGAAAATATTTATTATTTAAGAGATGCAATATTTGAGGATCCTAAATTTTTTGATTATATAGCCTATCCCGATCAATACCGTTATGAAATTGCTACATCTGATTTATTTTTTATGTATAAGGATAACTTCACGGGTAGGTTGATACCAGCTAAACCCACTATTGAATGGTACAGAGAAATGAGAGATACACTCTTATTTACCGATTTTTATGAAAATGAACTTTCAAAATTGGATTTACCTTCCTTAATATTCAAAGATGAAGAAGGCCTTGTAAATATAAAAATTCCAGAAGGATACTATTTCTTCATGGGTGATAATACATTGGAAAGTCAAGATAGCCGCTTTTTTGGATTTGTTCCTGTTGAGAATGTTATTGGAACAACTTTTTTAAGAATTTACCCGTTTGACAGGTTCGGTAAGATATAGATAAGTATATTAAAAACCGCCAAAAGGCGGTTTTTTAAGTTTAAGAATGGCGGAGACGGTGGGACTCGAACCCACACGGGGTGTAACCCCATCGGTTTTCAAGACCGACGCCTTAGCCAATTAGGCTACGTCTCCAAAACAATATGAATAAAATGTCCAACCCACAGGAATTATAACATATAAGGAGCTCTTTGTCAATGAAAGAATCGGATGAAAAGGTCCAAAAAATTAATAAATACATTGATATGCTGATTAACTATCCAGTAAATTTGACTGCCTATGAAAACGAAAAGGATGCCTTTGAAAACCTAATTTTAGACAGTATAATTCCTATTGAGGCAGAAGACAGCTTTTTAAATTCAAAAAAAATTGTAGATATAGGAACCGGAGGAGGTATACCTGGTTTAGTATGGGCTATATACTTCCCAGAAAAAGAGTTTTATCTAGTAGATAGCGTATCAAAAAAGGTAGAAGCTTTGAAAACTTTTATAAAAGAGTTAAAATTAACTAACGTTTATTTGTTCTGTGAAAGAGCAGAAGATTTTGCAAAAACTCACAGAGAATATTTTGACTTTGCAACGTGTAAAGCGTTAGCCAGAAGTGATATCGCATTAGAATATTTGGCACCACTCGTGAAAGTAAATAGCTATATATCTCTATTCAAAGGCCCATCATACTACACAAATGAAATGAAATATACACAAAATGTGTTGAACAAGTTAAATATTGCAGAGTTTAAAGAAATTGAATACGAAATCGGAGAAGACAAGAAGAAAAGGTATTTTATACTTTTTAAAAAAATTGGAACTACCTCTCAAAACTATCCAAGGCAAGTAGGTATTCCAAAAAAATTCCCTTTAGGAGAAACGAAATGATCAAAATTATTGTTGATAAGCCTTATGAAGGTTCTATGAATATGGCATTAGACATATCAATAGCCAAACTCAGTGCAATAAGAAAAATTTCTACATTAAGGATCTACCAATGGAAATACCCTACCTTATCCCTTGGGAAACATCAAAAAACAGATAACCTAAACTGGGAGTTTATAAAAAGTAAAAATATCTCTGTTGTAAGAAGACCCTCAGGTGGGAGAGCGGTTTTACATAAGGATGAAATAACCTATTCCTTTTCAACTTTCGTTAAAAACGAAAACTTACCAAATAATCTACTTGCCAGCTACATGAAAATCTCCCAAGCGCTAATAAGATCATTAAACGAATTAGGAATAGAAGCAGATCTTGAAAGTTCAAAAAAAGAAGGTGTAACTAAAGATCTTTGCTATGATGCACCCTCATTTTATGAAGTGAAAGTTAATGGAAAGAAACTAATTGGAAGCGCACAATACAGAACAGCGAATTTCATTCTACAACATGGTTCAATTCCAATTAAACATGACTATGAAACCTATATTAATTCTTTTAAATATTCTCATACTGATTGGATAAAACATCATTTAACTAGTTCTACCATCGATTTAGAAACAATTTTAAAAAAACCTATTTCAAAGATGGATATAGTCAAAGCTTTTGAAATAGGTTTTAAATCGGTCTTCAAAGAAGAAATATCAGAAGGCTTTTTAGAACACGACGAAATAATTCTTGCACAAGAAATAAAAAATAATTTCACCGTTCTGGAGGAAAAGATTTAACAATTTGATTTACCAAGGGTTTTAAGCTTTTTTGAGTCAATAGATTAGCATACTCAACATTTATCCATTCTTTAATCCATTTTTCTGCGTTTGATTCGGGAATTAATTTATCCTCTTTAAACAATTCATCACCTTGGGCAGAGTTCAATATCTTTGCAAAGATGTCTGATACAAAAGCTTCTGTTGCGTCTCTTACACTCACTTCATTATAATTTATACCAGTTACATTAAATGCGGGACCAATTATGTTCGCCATCTACATCACCACCAAATCAGCATATAGGTAAGCTTGGGCGCTTTGAATAATCGCAATTATATCTTGAGGAGTTGCTCCAGCTGTTTTCAGAGCTGTAATCAAATTTGAAATCGTTGCAGGTTTCCCACTTATTTTTCCGTTTTCAACACTTACACTGAAGTTACCATAACTAACAGTGAAATCTGCTATTTCAACATCTCCTCCCAAAACTATCGTTCCCGTTTTTTCGTTAATTACTATCTTGGCTTTTACATCGGGAGTTATCTCTATTTCTTCAATTAAAGCTAAAAAAGATATAATATCATCTTCAAAATATTTAGGCACTTCTATCCTAATTGACGATGGATCAAGAGCTTTTGCAATTTTTAATGAAAAAGTTGAGTTTATTGCGTTGGCAACCCTCGCCGATGTTGTTATATCCGGTTGTTTCAAGTTGATAGTCACAGTGTTTTCATTTACAATCTGTGCAGGAATTTCTTTTTCTATAATTGCCCCTTCAGGAATGTACCCGACAACTTTGTATCTTTCTTGCAGGTTAGATGATGAACGAATATTTGCTCCTCCTGTTAAGACATTCCCTTGTGCAACGGCATAAACTTTATTATCAGCACCATAGAGGGGTGTTTGCATTAAAACTCCATTTTCAATCGAGTCAGAATCTCCTATAGCAGCTACGGTGACGTCTAATCTCATACCTTCCTTGTAAAAAGAAGGTATATCAGCAAAGACCATAACAAGTGCTGTATTTTCTGTTTCTACATAAGAGGTAAGATTGATGTTAAAGTTGGCTAGCATATTGTTTATCATTTCAGAGGGTACGTCCCCTGAATCACCACTACCATTTAACCCTGTAACTAAACCTATTCCAAATAATTGATTGTCCCTTGCACCTCTGAAATCAGATATATCTTTTATTCTAACACCGGCAAAGACATATACGTTTATAATTAAAATTAATAAAAAGGTGACAAATAAATTTTTCCTCATTTTGACTCCCTTCTAAAAGAATATATTTGCTATTCCTGAAAGTATCGAGGTTAACCATGACGGTTCGTTAGGATCCTGTTGGAAAACTATATCACCATCGTACCAAATCTTTGCATTAGCTAAACTGGAAGAATAAATAGTTCCATCTCTTGCTATGTTTTTTGGAGAAACGTATCCTTCAACAATCATAGTATTCCTGTTGTTACCCACTTTAATTTCCTTTTCTCCTCTAATTTTTAAAAGTCCATTTTGGTCCTCTTCTTGGATTACTGCGGATACAAACAGTTGAACCTCTGCAGAAGAAGTGGCACTTTTTTGATCGTTTTGTACACTAACCTGCGTTGGATCTCCAGCCCCAATAGGCAAAAAATTGGATAAATCCACCCCTCCTATATTACTTACTACTGAGTTAACCGTATCAACGGAGGCTTTCTTATAATCAGGCATATTTTCCGATAAAGAGAGGGAAGGATTTTCTGAAACAACGATGGTTACAACATCTCCTACTCCAAAATCCTGGTTATAGTTGTAAATAGAATTACCTTCTTCATCATTTTTATTCCACAATGACTCAGAGAAACCAAAACTAGTTAAAAAATAAAAAAAATCAAGAAAAAAATAAAAAACTTTTGAAAACTTTTTATTAGTCATTCTTACAAACCTCCTAAACTAACAAGAAGTATAGGACCTTCCTTTAGTTTACCAGTTATTATGTTTCCGCTTTCAACATTCCTAACGCTCAAAGTATCTCCAAAATTCGCATTTGTCATAGCCCTTGCCAAAGTAGAAACCTTTATGCCCTCAAATTCTACCAAAACCGTTACAATGTCTCCAGCTTTAACATCAGGTATACGCTTCAAATAAGTTGAATCTACTATTTCACCTTTTTTTACATCTTTTGTTAATTCATAACTTCCAGATCTTAACAATTCTACATCTACAGGTTTATTGTTGATGGTTAGAACGTTTTTAGTAGCTGGTTCTGTTAATTCTTCATTCAACATTGTTCCTCTGGTTAAATCTTTGGAATATACAAGCACTTCTTCATATTTTGATACATTGGCAATAACTGTAAGTACCTTTTGATTGTTTTTATCGTCTTTAATGTTCAAGCTTAAATACAACTTATCGTAGCTTTGAAAGATCTTTATCACTTCTGCTGATAAAACCTTTTCAGGAAGAACCTTTAGATCAATACTATTCACAGTCAAAGAATTGTCGTACTCTTTTATCTTTTGCTGTAAAAAACTTTCTAAATCAATGTAATGAACATCTATATCTGGACTTTCGTTTTTGTATACAACCGTAACCGTACTTTCTTCAAAAACAAGATCAAAATCACTGTAATAACTACTCATTAAACCGTACAAAATTTTAGAAAGCTCTTTTTCAGAATAAATTATCTTATCATTAACTATATAAGAGATAGTCCTATCTGACTTCATTTCTGGGAATATATCTTTGAGAGAAAAAATCCAATCTTCACTGAATATAACTGCCGGAATTGTAAAAACTATGCTCGAAAAAACAATTGATGATGCAAACAACATCACAGAAAAAAATATAATTTTGATTAATCGTGTCAAAGTCATCAACTCCCTGTAATTTAACTAATACCATTAAAAAAGTTCAAGGGAGATTAGTGTTTATCTCTTAACATTTGAAACGGTTCTCAACATTTCATCAGCCGTTGTGATAGTTTTAGAATTAATGTCGTAAGCTCTTTGTGCAACGATCATGTCCACCATCTCTTTAACAACATCGACGTTGGATTTTTCTAAATAACCTTGCTGTAAAGCTCCAAATCCATCCTGACCAGGTATCCCTTCCGTCGGATTACCAGAAGCTGGCGTTTCAGAATATAAGTTATTTCCTAAGGGTTTTAACCCTCCAGGATTTAAAAATCTCACAGTAGTGATATTTCCTACATTTTGAATCGTTCCATCTCCCAAAGAAACACTCACTATTCCATCCGGAGAAACGTTTATTCCCACAGCATTTTGAGGGATCACTATATTAGGAATAACCATCAATCCATCACTGGTAGTAAGTCTACCGTTGGCATCCAATTTAAAAGAACCATCTCTAGTATAGGCTATACTTCCATCTTGCATCTGAACTTGAAAAAATCCATCTCCCATGATTGCTATATCGGTAGAATTGTCTGTTGGCTCTATGTTTCCCAACGTGAAGATCCGTGTTGTTGCAGCCAACCGTGTGCCATGACCAACATAAAGACCTGTTGGTAAAATTGATCCTTGAGCGGTTGGGGTACCGGCTTCTTTTACAGTCGAATATAGCAAATCTTGAAATTCAGCTCTTTGCTTTTTATAACCCGTTGTATCAACATTCGCTAAATTGTTTGAAATGATATCTAACTTTCTTTGTTCCGCATTCATACCAGTTGCAGCATTATACAAAGACACTAACATAATTTACCCCTCCATTTAAAAATCTTTATAATTATCTAAATTAGCTAAAAGTTTGAAGTTATTTCAATGAGCTTTGCGTTGAGTGAATCCCCTGTTGATACTGCTTTTTGTAGTATATCAAACTTCCTATTTGCTTCGATCATCTTAATCATCTCATTTAAAGCATCAACGTTTGAACCCTCTAGAAACCCTTGTCTCATATAGAAGTTATCTGCTTGTCCTATCTCTTCTCCTGTGAAATAATTTTCACCATATTTATTCAAATTCTCTACATTTAGGACGTTTAATCTTGTGTTTGTCCCTGATATATTACCCTCTTCATCCACAAAAAAATTATCCGGATTTACAACTATGGGGTTATTTTCTTCATCTAATACGTAATCACCACTTTTTGTGACAAGGTAATTTTCAGGACTTAGAGAAAATTCGCCATTTCGTGTGTAAAAGTAGTTACCGTTTCTCTCTATTTTAAAAAATCCATCGCCTTCTATTGCAAAATCTAACTTTCCGTTTGTTTCAAGTAAAGATCCTTGTTCGAGATTTGGAATTACATCGTCCAAAACAACCGAACTATAAATGTTTCCTATCGGTTCGCCTTTTCCCTGTGCATTTTGATATGATCTAATCTCTTTTTCGTATACACTTTTAAATAGGTTAAAATCCTTTTTGTAACCTACTGTGTTAAGATTAGCCAAATTGTTGGAAATAGAGTTCAATTCAGCAAAAGAGTTGAGCATACCAGCCGTTGCATTGTATATTCCTCTCATTTTATTTCCCCCTGTGGTGGATGTTTCTAATTTACTTGTACTTTGTTTAATAATTCTATGTCTTCTAACAAAATTCCTGTACCTTTTGCACAAACAAGATGAGGATCTTCCGGAATGTACGTTCTTACGCCAGTTTGCTCTGATATTAATTTATCCAATCCTCTTAGTCTTGCTACTCCTCCTACTACTATAAGTCCATTTTGCATTATATCCGCAGCTAATTCTGGAGGAGTTTTTTCTAAAATATTTTTTATTTTATTAATTATTTCATTCAATATTGGTTTGATTGCATAGAAAATATCGTCCGAAGTTAGTTTTAAATTAGAAGGAAGTCCTGTTTTGATATTCTGACCTTTAACTTCCATTTCAAGATTTTCTTCTTGAGAAAAAGCCTTGCCTATGTCGATTTTTAACCTTTCAGCGGTAGTTTCACCGATCAAGAATTTATATCTTCTTTTAGTATATTTAATTATTTCTTGATCCATGGCTTCACCTGCAACTTTTATCGTTTCACTTATGACACAACCTCCTAAACTCAAAATTGCTAAGTCGGTTGTACCCCCTCCTATATCAATGACCATGTGTCCGTTAGGTTCTGTTATATCTATTCCACTGCCTATAGCGGCGGCTAAAGGTTCGCTTATAAGAAATACTTTAGAAGCTCCAATCCTACTCCCCGCCTCTTTAACCGCCCTTCTTTCAACGTCTGTAGTTAAAGCAGGTATCCCTATGATTAATCGTGGTTTGTACATATTAAAGCCTTTAGATTTGGCTTTTTTGACGAAATATCTCAACACTTCCTCTATGATGCTGGGATCCGTAATAACCCCATCTTGTACAGGCCTAATAATTTGTATTTGACTGGGAGTTTTCCCAACCATATCTTTTGCTTCTTTTCCAATTGCTAACAACTTTTTTTTAATTTTATCAACTGCTACCACTGAAGGTTCTTCAAGGATAATCCCTTGACCACGTTGATATACTACAAAGGTTGCGGTTCCTAAATCTATTCCTAAATCAGATTTTGCCATAATTAACCTCCTGTTTTTTCTTTAAAGGGATTTTAGAAACTCTTTCGTCATTTTACATTAAGGGTTTTCGCCCATTAAAAACCCCCTAATTCAAAATCAAAGCTTATTATAAAAACCGTTTTGCATAAATCTGCAAAATGTGCCTGGCGGGAGTCGAACCCGCATCTTTGGATCCGGAGTCCAACGCTTTATCCGTTAGGCTACAGGCACATTAATTCCTTACAATTAATATTCAATTGAATTTTCTCTCTGTTTTCTTTAGATGTTATGATTAAATCATAATAATCTTTTAGGTCTGATATCAAAGTGGTACTTTCGTACCCTTTTTTGTAGTAGTACCAAAATATCCAAGGGTCTTTGGCAAAGATAGAAAAATTTTCCAACTCATTATTAATAGGAACATCCCAGATCAAAATATCTTTGTAACATGAAAAATCTTTTTTTAGATTATAAACTTCTTTTTCTACTAAGGCAATGGCATTTTCAGGGCTCTGAATAAAATTGGATAGAATGAGTACACTACTATTCTGGTCTTTGGTCCTTTTTACTTTTTTATAACTAACTTCTCCTCTAACCTCGCTATACAAAGAGGAAGTGGTCAATCTTTCATCTACAAAGTAAATTTTGCATCCTATTCTTTCTTTTACCCTTATGGCTTCATCTATACTCAAAAAACTCTGTTTTGAATATCTCCCAGACATGGAAATTGGTAATCCAAACACGATTAAATCATCATGGCTTAAATCCAACGAAACCAAATATTCTAATAGTTTTTCAGACTTTATCGTCTCTTTTGGTAAGGGAATATTTATATCTTGTTTTAAAAAAGCTATCCCACAATTACTCGTCCCATAATCGATTCCATAAACTTTTAAGTTCTTAATAACTCCCATACGATATCTTTCTCCAATTTGACTAAATCATATTTAACTCCATTTTTATCTAATATAAAAATGGCTTTTTCTTTATCTTTAGAGGAAAGGCATAAGACTGGCGCACACGCTTGTAACACAGTTTTTGGGGGAGGAAAGATCTTACAAAAAACGCCGTTCTTCGTTAACATCTCTTTTATTTCTATTATTTGATAATTTTCATTTAGCAAAACCAAATCAAGATCTAACGTTGTTCTCAAATTTTTACTCATTTTATAAACTTCTTGCTCCTTCTTTAGGATTACCTTTCAAGAACTCAATTAATTCTCTTGTGTCTAAATTTTCATAGAAATTTATGGAATTTTTCAATATCCAATTATCTAATATATTTTCCTTAAAATTGGAACTTTCACGTAAATCCTTTAGATTAAAATTATTCAATATTTCTACTTCTTCTTCATTCACCTTTATCAACCCTGCATCTTCCATCACGTTTAAAACGGTCTCTGATAACGATTTATCACCCTTCAAAAGAGAATTTTGTATCTCCTCTACTTTGTAATGACCGTCGGCTATAAAATCATAGACTAGTTTTAATACTTTGAAAGATGGATATTTTCTTGAATACTCGTAAAGTAATTTAACTTTGAACCGATTATTGTAAGCCAATATGATAGTTGTTCTTTGAGTTTTTTTCATCCATGTAGAAACCAGGTCTAAAAGCTCTATGTCCGTCTTTGGAACATCCACAATAATCAAAATTGGAGAAAATTGTTTAACCTCAAACGCTATACCGTTGTTAGAAAAAGAAGTTATATAAAAATTAGCTTTTTCATTTTTAAATTTTTCTCTAGAAATAAGTTTTTCCCTAAAACTCATTGAATGGTTGAAAAGCCTTATATCGTTCTCATCAACTTGTAATTTTTCGTCTAACAGTCTCACTAAAGATTTTTGCCTCTCATAATCGTTCAAAACCAATATTTTTCCATTTCTTTCATTTGTGTAATCCTTCAAAAGTCCCAGAATATTGTTTCTTTCTCTAACCACTTCAAAACTATTATTATTCGAGAAAGATATAAGGATTTTAAATCCTGCTCTTTTTAAAAATTCTTTTAGCTCTTCGCTGTAAATAGAACTAAAAATACTAATTTTAGACTTTTGAAGAGCATATTTTCTAAATTGCTGATATTCAGGCACTTTTCTAACTACCGGATGAAATAATGAATAGTATGGTTCGTCAATAATAATTTCAGTTTGCATAGAATCAAGTAATTCACGATTTTTAATAAATTTGGGTACTGTAACGAATATCACACTATAATTAGATATAAGTTCTGGCGTAAGGGTGTATTGATTGTCAAAATATAATAAATTCTCAGGAAAATAAGTGTTTATTATCTTATATATATGTTCCAACAAACTGTTTGTTGCAGAAACAATTATCAGCTTTTGATGTTCTTCTAATGATAACTGAACCTTTTTCAGTAAAGAATCGTTTTTTATCTTACTTGGAAGAAACATCGCTACCTTATTTCTAGTTAAATTATCGTTTAATATTTCTACATTCATGATCTTGTTCAACTCATCATGAAGAATATTAGATGCAAAGTTCCATTTTGCAGTTTCATCTTGTTGTATTTCCTTATTAACCATCAAATCTTGCAAGTAAAATTTAACATAACTATTTTTTAAATTATAAGAGTTCTCTATTCTAAAGGTACCCACAAGATCTGTAAATAGGTCTTTTTTACTATTCTCTGTTAGCTCGCTTAATTTGTAACCCAAATCGTAACCTAAAACATCTATGATTAAGGAATCTTTATTGAGCGTTCCTGAAAAACTTTGAGCACCATTACGAAAGAATCTGATGTTTTCTAATTTAGCGTTTCTTATCAAAAAAACTGGTTCTTGATTCCCATAACCAAAAGGTTCTAACTTGTTTATATCTTCAAACATCGTTTCCCATATTCCTTCTATCTCCATATCCACATCAATTTGAGAAGTTAATTTTTTATCTCCATATAACTCTTTGTAAACCTCGTTAATCTCCTTTCTCAAAGCTTCTATATTTTTAGAAAGAATGGAAAAACCTGCAGCAAACTTATGACCGCCGAACTCTTCAAAAATCCCTCTTTCATTGACTTTGAGGAGGAGCTCCATTAAATCTATGCCCTGCGGACTTCTTCCGGAACCTTTACCCATTTCTTGATTTTTTGATATCATCAAAACGGGTTTATTGAATTGATTTGACAGTTTGGAAGCCACTATCCCAAGAACTCCCATATGCCAGTCTTCTCCACTTAACACCAATACCGGATCCTTTTTGTGCTGAGGGTACAAATCTAACAAACTTAAAGAGTATAAATAGATTTCCTTTTCGGTACTTTGCCTTTTTGAATTTAGCCGGAGTAATTCTGAAACCGCTTTTTTTAATTTTTCTTCATCTTTCTCGGTCAACAATTTAAACGCCGCGTGTGCGTCTGACATCCTTCCCGCAGCGTTTATCTTCGGAGCAATCTTAAAAGTGATGGCACGTGAATTTATCTCAGAATCAACTATCTTCAATTCATCGAGTAAATATTTTAAACCTTTCATTGGATTAGTTTTTAATTTGTTCAATCCTATCTTAACCAAGTATCTATTTTCTGAGGTTATCGAGACTATATCAGCAATAGTACCCATTGCCACAAGGTCTATATATTCAAAAGGATCTAAAGAATTATCGTAACTTTTGTAGAGAGCTTGTAGCAATTTAAAAGTTACACCAACCCCTGCTAGATCTTTGAAAGGATATTCATCGTCTTCTCTTTTTGGGTTCAATATCGCATCTGCATTTGGAAGATTTTCTTGAGGTAAATGATGATCGGTAACTATAACTTTCATTCCAAGACTTTTTGCATAGTCAATTTCTTGTATGGATGTTGTACCACAATCAACAGTAATAATATTATTATAATTTTTGCCTTTTAACTCTGCTATAGCCTTAACGTTTAGACTATAACCTTCTTCTATTCTAGATGGAATGTAAGAAGTTACATCATAACCCAATTTTTTTAAACCAAGATACAAAACCGAAGTCGCAGTCACACCATCAACATCGTAATCGCCGAAGATCGCCACTTTTTCCTGTTTTTCTTTGATTTGTTTGAGAATTTCTACGGCTTTTGACATATCTTTCATCAAATAAGGATCAAAACTCTCCAAATCCAAATGATTTAAAAACCTATCTCCTTCTTCTGGTGTTTCAATATTCCGAGACACTAAAAGTTTCGCCAAAAAATCGGAAATTCCCAAAGCTTTAGATAAGGTTTTTGCAACTTTTTCTTTTTCTTGATAACAAGGACGCTTTGGGTCCCAAAAAACCTTCCATTTACTTTCCATATTAAATTTCTCCCTTCTCTTATTTTTTTCTTTATAAATATTATACATTATTAGTACTAAAATATTAAAGAAAGATTTGTAAAGATTCAAAAAAGCTAAATTGTTGTATAATATTGAAGACTGGATCAATACAATTAGAAGAGGTGCAATTTGTGTGAAAAATATATTATTGATAATCTTTCTTTCTACTCTATCTATTTTTTCATGGGCTTTAACCCTTGAAGAAATAGAAAATCTTTCAAAAAGCCCTGCAACTCTGGAATTGTCATGGGAATATTTTTTAGAGTACATTATAGAAAATCCCAGTGATGCTAAAATTACTGATACAGGTTCGTTAATATCAGCTAAAATCTCTTTGTTTAATAAATATAGAAATTATAATTTTGCTAACTTTATTATTTCTGAAGATCTAAAAAATTTTTGTATTAACTTGGGAGTATTAGGCACTAATTTTTCCATTGCAGAGGAAGATACCAATAAAATTCTGTTCATCTTTCCTGAAATTGTCCCTATTTTGAATAACATATTTAACACAGGGAATTTTGAAGAATCTTATTATAAATATTTGTATAAATTAGAAGGATTGAAAGGTCATTTGCAAGTAAATTCCTATGAAACATTTATCAAAACAACTATAAGTAATTCTCTTTCTTCCCCAATTTATTTCGATGAAGATGTTGAAAAGTTTATTGAAGTTTTCGTACCAGCTAATAATTATATCTTGTTTGAAAAGTTTATTTCTGAATCCAAATATCTAGTCGATGAAGATAAGTACCTAGGAGCATATAAATTACTCACATTTTTAAACAAACACAATTCAATAAATGAATCTGTAGTAGCATATTCTCAACTTAAAAATTATTTTGATTTAAAACAGAGGTTAACTTTATTGAACGATCAGGTTTTCTTTGTCGAGAAACAGGAACTCTCTTCTTTTATATCTGAAGTATACAAAGTTGGAGAGGATTTAAAGTCACTTACTATAGAAAAAAATTTACTTTACAACATATTTTTACCGTTATTAAAAGCTTTAAATTCTAAATTAGAAAATATACAAGAAAAAGTACCGGTCGTTGATGAAAACTTTGAAAACTTATCATTCTCTTTCAGTGAACAAATAAATGCCGAGATTTTGAAACTGCAAATGCATATTACCAGAATAGAAAACTTACCCGCTGTGTCAGAAAGTGTTACAGCAACTTTGGTAGAACAACCAACAGACTCACAAGAAGCATCAGCAAGAAGAATCTTTGTCTATTTTCTGCTTTCTATTTTAGGTGCTCTTTTTATAATTTTCTTGTATTTTGAATTGTACCCCTCGTATTCAAAAATCAACTTTTTATGTACACTGAAATTAGGTAGGTTTGCTGCTCACTTAGCAGAAAAACTTATTTTAAAAAATCCAGAAGATTATAAGGCGTTTCTAATTTTGGCAAAATCATATGAAGTTGCAGGAAAGTATAACGCATCAATCAACGCTTATAAGACCGCCTTAAAATTAAAAGACAAAACAAAAGAAGGTGAATAACTTGAATTTTTTAGTAATTTCAACTACTCTAAAAAATATATTCGTTGTATTAAAAGATGAAAAGAATAATATTTATACAAGGACTTTGACTGAGAATAAATCCGGTAATTACCTCGCTAACGCGATCAAAGAAGTAGCAGAAGAATCAAAAACAAATATAAAAAACATAGATGAATTTGGCATAGATATAGGGCCCGGATCGTTCACCGGGATCAGAGTAGCTATTTCTACTTTACAAGGGCTTTTAATAGATAACCCAGAAAAAGAAGTTTATACCTTTTTCTCTTCTGATGTCTTGTACCGTTCCGCCGTGAATAACAATCCCAATCTTAAGGAAAAAAAGTTGGCTGTCTTGAAAAGAGCCCGAGAAAATGCCGCATATGCATCTATATACGAAAATGGGAAAAGAATCTTTGGCCCTCAAATGGTCTTTGAAGAGTTTTTAAGAGATTCTTTGAACAATTGTATTTTAATAAATGAAGAAGCAGAATATTTTAAAAACAAATACAAACTGGAAAATGAAGTATTTTATTCGAACATTGATGAAAAGTCTCTAATTGAAGAAGTTATCAAAGGAAAGAGAGTAAAAGTAAAAAACTTGGAACCTCTTTATCTTCAAAAACCTTTAGCCGTTGAAAATTTAGAAAGGAAAAAAAACAAAATAGAGCAAGGATAAATATCTACTTGCCTATTTTGTTTTAAAATTCTTATCTAAAATAATATGCAACGAGAAACCTACAAAGTAACTCAAACTGTAAAGTATGTTTATAGGGGTTCTATATTTTAAATTAAGTAAGTAAATGAGGAAAGAGAGTATAGCACCCGTTAAAAATGAATGCCACAATCCCCTATGTTTGGATAGTTTGTTAAAAATTATTCCTAAAAGTAATCCAACTAAAGTACCTATAACTATCAAAATAAAATTCGAAAGGTTATAAGAAAAAGGTAGATACTTTTTATACAAGAAATCATATTCAAAGAGATAGTATACACTTCCAAAAATTAAAAACAACCTCAATAACCTGTTTATGAAAGAGCTTTGGTGGTCGATGTCGGGGAAATCACTCCCGACAACAAAGAGAAAATAGGAAATCACGATCTCAGTGGAAACATAATAAACCTCGTAAAACAAATGGCTATAAACAAAATTGAACACTAAAAAAAATACAGGAAATCCAAGAATACCGCTTAATATGTGAGTTTTAAAATTAGGCATTGTTTATATCTCTTATCTGCTCCTTTTCATCAAATGCTAACACTTCTATAGGAAGCCTTTTTGTCCAAACTTCTATAATCCCGCCATTTTTAATATCTTTATAAAAAAGGACTTTTGGATCAAAAAAACTAATCGTTTTAGAAAGTGTTTTTAAAATGGGCCTGTTGTATTTCTTCAGTTGATTTAATGTTTTGGTGGGTAACTTATCTGCTATTAAAGAATTGGCTCCTCCTTCAAACAAAAAATCAAAATAATCTGATATTTCTGTGATATTGATGTTTTTTATTTCACCGTGCGCCAAATTAAAAGTTCCGCAAGTGACAAATTCTCCGACAAATTTATATAAAGGCACCCCTTCCAATTGATAGTACTTTTCAAGCCTTTTTAAAGCCTCAGGGGTAACAAATATAATTTTTCCTGTGTACAGAACATTGTCACCATTTTTTAACTTTTTCAACGTTTCCAAAGAAACAGGATAATTTATGTTAAGCAAAACACATTAGCCTCCTTATTGTTTCCCTACATTTGATTGTAATCAGTTGAGAACACATAAGTTTTCAAGTATCAAATTTGTACGTATTTACTAACTATTTCATATGTTAATGTTTTAAGAGAAATAACAAAATCCACATTCTCAATAACAACACGATCATCAGAGTTCAAAGTCACTGGAGCAAAATTCAATATCCCTTTTACACCAGCTTCTATCAATATATTTGCAACCTCTTGAGCCACACTTGAAGGAACAGTTAATATAGCTATTTCAAAACCAAGATCATTGTTTTTATTTTTTAACTCTTTAATATGTTTTATTGGAACACCGGGTAACAAAATAGAATTAATTTTTCTTTTATCTACATCGTACGCTGCAACTATTTTAAACTTGTATTTTTCTAATTCAGGATAATGAGAAATAGCTCTGCCAAGATTTCCCACCCCTATAATTGCAACATTCCAAATTCTTTCTGTTCCTAAAATCTTTTGAATCTTTAAACACAGATTTTCAACATCGTATCCTACGCCTCTTTTCCCAAACTCTCCAAAATAAGATAAATCTTTTCTAACCTGAGAAGCCTTTATATTAAGAGCCTCAGCAATCTCATGAGAAGAGGTTTTTGGCGTCCCTTCCTCTCGTAACTCTTTTAAAAGTCTGTGGTACATTGCTAGCCTTTTTATTGTGGGTTTAGGCACTTTGGGTGATTTCATATTTATGAAAAAGTTCTCACCAACGTGTTAGCCATTGTTTATTTACAATGTGGTGAAAAACTTTTTTCACCTCCTATTTGTTATTTCTTATTTGACCACTATGTTTATAATTTTTCTTGGAACATAAATAATCTTTTGTATCTTTTTACCAGAGATATATTTTTGAACTTTATCATTTTCTAAGGCATAACTTTTTACTTCATCTTCGTTGAAATTAACATCAATCGTTATCTGAGCTCTCAATTTCCCATTTATTTGTACCGCTAAAGTAATTTCTTCTGCTTTTAAAGCATCTTTATCGATCTTTGGCCAACTTGCTTTAAATATAAAATCATCTTTTCCTAAATTCTTCCATAATTCTTCGCTTATGTGGGGTGCAATAGGAGATAACATCAATACAAAATCTTCAGAAAATTCTTTTAGTAAGTTGAGGTTCCAATCTTTTTCATCTGTATTGTTAAGATAAGAAGTTAATTCATTCAAAAGTTCCATAAGAGAACTTACTGCAGTGTTAAATTGAAAATTGCCTTCTATATCGCTCGTTATTTTCTCAATAGTTTGATGCAATTTTCTTCTTAAATCCTTTTCAGATTTATTTTTCAAAAGATAATTCGGCTTATTTTCAAGATGATTTATCTTATCCTGTATTTTCATGTACGTATTCCAAACCCTATTTAAGAATCTGTATGCTCCTTCTATACCTGAATCATTCCATTCAGCATCCCTTTCGGGAGGAGCCATAAAAAGAATGTAAGTTCTTAGGGCATCAGTGCCATATTTTTCGATCATTTCTTCAGGAGACACAACGTTACCTTTTGATTTAGACATCTTAGCACCGTTCCTGTATATCATACCTTGAGTGAAAAGATTTTTGAATGGTTCATCAAAACTAACATAGCCAAGATCTTTCAGAACTTTGGTTATGAACCTTGAATAAAGTAAATGTAATATTGCATGTTCGACTCCGCCTATATACTGATCTACAGGTAGCCAATTATCTACATCTTCCTTATTGAAAGGTTTGTCTTCTAGCTTTGGATTCACATATCTCAAATAATACCAGGAGCTATCCACAAAGGTATCCATTGTATCAACTTCTCTTTTGGCTTTTCCACCACATTTTGGACATGTTGTTTCTTTAAAATCGGGATGATCGATCAAAGGACTTTTACCGGTTGGTTCAAATTCAACATCCCTAGGAAGTTTTACGGGCAAATCGTTTTCAGGCACAGGAACAACCCCACATTTTTCACAATATACGATAGGAATCGGAGCTCCCCAATACCTTTGCCTTGATATAAGCCAATCTCTCAATTTGTACTGGGTGACAACTTTTCCGATATTTTTATCTTCTAACCACTGAGAGATTTTCTTAATTGCTGTTTGGTTGTTTAAACCTGTAAATTCTCCAGAATTTACCAAAATTCCTTCACCAACGTAGGCTTTTTCTAGAATTTCTTCAGTTAACGTGTCATCTTCAGGTGTAATAACAATTCTTATGGGAAGATCGTATTTTTTCGCAAATTCAAAGTCTCTTTGATCATGTGCAGGAACAGCCATAATTGCTCCAGTACCGTATTCGTACAAGATATAATTCGCTACGTAAACAGGGATCTTTTCTCCATTCACAGGATTTATCGCGTAACTTCCAGTGAAAACTCCTTCCTTTTCAGCTCCTTCAGCGGTTCTTTTAAACCTATCTTGCAAGCTCATTTTTTGCAAAAATCGATTGACTTTTTCACTATATTCTGGAGTTGTTAATTCCTCTACAAGAGGGGATTCGGGAGCCAATGCCATAAAGGTAACTCCCCACAAGGTGTCAGGTCTAGTAGTAAAAACTCTCAAGCTTCCTTTGCCATTATCAAGCTTAAATTCTACTTCTGCTCCCACACTTTTACCTATCCAATTTTTCTGCATTGTTTTGACATTCTCAGGCCATCCACTCAATTTTTCTAAATCATTTAGCAGCTTTTCAGCGTAGTCAGTTATTTTGAAATACCATTGCTCTAACTGTTTAATTTCCACAACGGTCCCACATCTTTCACATTTTCCGTTAACAACTTGTTCATTTGCAAGAACCGTTTTGCAGTTTGGACACCAATTAACAGGTGCTTTTTTCTTGTAGGCTAACCCATTTTTATACAATTGTAAAAAAATCCATTGTGTCCATTTGTAGTAATCTTCCTTACACGTTATAACTTCTCTGTCCCAATTATAACTAATACCTAACTTTTTAATTTGATTTCTGATGATATTGATGTTTTGCATGGTCCAATCTTCAGGATGAATGTTCCCTTTTTCTATCGCAGCATTTTCTGCAGGAAGCCCAAACGCATCAAAACCAAAGGGATGCAAGACGCTATACCCTCTCATTCTCTTGTATCGAGCTATAACGTCACCAATAACATAGTTTTTTACATGACCAACATGGAGGGTCCCTGACGGATAAGGAAACATTACCAAATCATAATATTTTTTTGGGTACTCATCATTCGACACTTTAAAAGCATCTTTTTCTTGCCAGTTTCTTTGCCATTTTTTCTCTATCTCTTGTGGGTTGTAAGTTTTTTCCATCTATAGTCATTCCTCCATTATTATAAGTATTCTTTTGTTAATTATACCACAATTGACTATTTTCCTGTAACCGTTGGAATATAGAGATTTAAATCTTTCATTATGCTCGAAATTTCTTCATCAGGATGTTTAATAAGTCTGTACTGACCAGGTTCTTTTATTAGAAAAAAGGTATTTTCAGGGACTCCACTCTTAAATGAAGCGTTAAAAGGAAGTGTGTAGGTATATTGAGTTTCTATGGAAGGCTCTTTAAAAAAATAAAATTTGTATGGATTCAAGCCTGGCTTTAAATTTCCTTGGAAGATGTATCTACCTTCTGGATTTCTAAACGCCACCCATACATCGGAGGAACCTATAATATATATCTGAATGTAGCCAGCGCCTGATGGTTCGTCTAAATTAGTGATAATTTTATCCAGGTCGTTTAGGTTTTTTTCTAAAAAATTGTTTGAAACTATGAATTTTTCAACCACACCATCTGGCTCAAAATATTTATTGAGGTTTGAGATCTCCTTTTCTTGAGCCTCCAATTTTTCGTTCACCGTTGAATTTAATCGATTGAATTGACTTTGAAGATCTTTCCTAAGTTCTATTACCCTAATCTCCGTGACAATGGATAAAACTATTGCTATTAAACTTACAACAAAGATAGTTATCTTAAATCTCATACTTCCCTCCAAACATCTCCACTATATTATTGTATTCGTCTATATTTCTTGAGAGAACTTTTTTTATCTTTTGGATGGTATTATCTACTTTTTTTGTATTTACATTCATTTTATCACCTATTTCTTGATATGAGTATCCATCTATCCATAATTCAACAATTTCCCTTTCGTTGCATTCGAGCTGTTCAAGACTTTTTGATAAAAAATATTCCTTGAGAAAATCCTTCTTTTCAGTATCAACGCTTTCTATATAATAATCGGCGTTTTCTGTAAATTCGTCTTCTGTGTTTTCCATACTTACAGCTTCTGTTAAAACTTTATGCTTATTTCTGTTTAAGTAGGTAACAAAAGATTTAATCTCCGAAGAAATATTCATAAAGGCAAAACTTGAAAATTTAGCGTTTGCATCTTTTCTGAAATTATATACCGCTTGAATTAAACCCACCAAACCTATTTGTAAAAAGTCTTCGAATTCCAACCATGTTCCATAATATTTCCCAACAATAGATTTCACCATAGGTTCAAACTTTTCAAGAATTATGCCTAGGGCTTGGTTGTCCCCTATTTGTGCAAGTTCTATAAGTTTATCCAGATTCATTCCCCTTAGCCTATAGATATGCCTACTCATATTGCTCCTCACAGTTACTAGATATTTACTATCTTTAAACAATCTGAAAGATTCATAGTTTGAGTCCCTTTGCTTATTACACTATAAAATTCAACTCTATTGATTCTTTTCTATTATACTACATTCAGCAAAATACTTTCAAAAAAAGGGCGCTAAGCGCCCTTTTTTAATGATTGTATACACCATTGTTTTTAAAACCCTATTGCAAAACTTGATTTGAACGTAAACCCGTTCAAATCGAAAATTTTTTCAAGATCCTTTGCCGTAAGGGATAATTCTGTTCTACTTTCAATAATTCTGCTATCTATCCCAAAACCTAAAAATGTGTTCCAATAATCATGATAATTTTCAATACCAACTGTCAAGGGTATAAAATTAAAAAGAGAAGTTCTGGCTTGTACACCCCAGTCGATCTTTTGATTATCTACATAGAACTCCCCGTATGGAATAATATCAAGAAAGACTACAGGTATCCTAAAAAATCCAGTAACACTCATTGGGTAAACATATTGTTCATCTATTTGAACTTCCTTAGGTGTTGAACTGGAAGAAATTTCTCCTGAAAGGCTAATATCGATCTCTTGCTCGTAAGAGTTCTTGTAAGACACCTTTGCCGGTTTAACAGGTATGTTTTTAACTGCGATTCCCCCAACAGGATTTTTAATCTCACCAAAGGTTACACCCGCATCTATTGAATGTCCCGAGTCAGTAAAGATTTTATCTGTTATGGAGTTAATGGATATATTTTCAAGCTCATCACTGTCAAAAGGAGAATACAAGTCAACGTTCATGTTCAACTGGGCCGTTGTTGTTCCTTCTTCTATATCCTCAGAAGATTCGTATTCAATATTTGATTCCTCGGTGTAGACTATGGGCAAGAACAAGTTGTAAACCAATCCTACCGACATACCATCGAAATTATATGAAGCGTACGCCCCTGCTTTAAAAGATGAATCTAAGTTAAACACCATCGTCCCTTCTTCTAGGGATGTACTTGTTTCGTCACTGTTGACAATAAACTCTATCAAATTGTTTGGTACGCTTAAATCACTTTTTAAATCACCATTGAGTACAATCCCAAGTCCCAGATTAAAGATGTTTACTACAAAGTGTCCTTCAACGTTATCTTTTGTTATAAAAAATAAATCATCTCCTCCTAAAGAATTATACATTTCGTCGACATCAAGCGTGAAATTCTTAGCAGTCAACATGGGTAAAAGATCTGCTACTTTGTAAACATTTTGATAAATCATAATATCGGGAGAAAGCTCAATTTCAAAATAATTTCTTTTGCCTATTGATTCCAACAAAACAGGATTCAAATTACTATCAAAAGATCTCAATCCTTCTGAAAAAATGATCAAAGAAAACGAAGAAACTAACAGCATTACGATAAATACTTTTTTCATAGTCATCTCCTCCTTATTGTGTGTTTATACTACCTTTAGAAACTATGAAACTTGCTTTAACCCATCTTCGCCCCGATCCCAATCCACAAAGTGTTTATATTTTTTAAAAACCTAAAAATCTCTAATTTATTTAAAACATCAGATTATACCATATTTTCTCAAATTAGATTCTTTTTAAAACTTTTAAAATTGAATTGATAATACATCCCTTTCATTCCAAATAACAAGAAAATGCAAAATAATTTAATTTTTTCGAATACGAGCCTTAATAATAATTAGCTATAATAAAAATACCCATCCCCCCGAAACATCATGATTGATATTTCGGCCCATCCAATGAGGACGCGTTAGCGTCCTCATTGTTCTATTCCCCCCATTTATTTGTTGCCTATGAAAAGTTCGATAAAAGTCTATTTCTTACCTCTTCTCTACCACCCAAGTATTTTATATCTCCAGGCTCAGGGACTTCTTCAATACTCCATGGACCAAATTTGATTCTTTTCAATTCTATAACTTTATAACCTAAAGCCTTTATCATGAGTTTTATCTGCCTTTTTTTCCCTTCGTTTAAACTGATTTGTAAAAGTGCTTGATCTTTATCTTTTTTCAAAATTTTCACCTTGGATTTCATCGTTTTATATCCGGTTTCAAGTGTGATACCTTCTTCCAAAGTCCGCAATTCCTTTTTTGAAGGCGTACCTTTCACCAATACTTCGTAAACTTTAGTGACCTTATTTTCAGGTCTTAACAAATAATTGGCTAAGTCACCATCGTTTGTCAGAAGCAAAAGGCCGCTTGAATCGTAGTCAAGCCTGCCTACGTAAAAAACTCTTTTTTCAATCTTTCCTTTCAGCAAATCATTTATTGTCTTTCTCCCGTACTGGTCTTTGAAAGTACACAAGACTCCTTTGGGTTTGTTTAAAAGGTAATAAACTTTGCTTTCAGCTTTCTTTTGTAGTTCGGAAAGATAATATTTTTTATTGTTAAATTCTATGAAATCATTTTCTTTTAATTCATGCCACGGTTCTTTAACCAATTTACCGTTGACTTTCACGCCTTTAGTTAATATGTGCTCCGAGGAATGTCTTCTACTCAGAGATATTATTTGAAGAGCCTTTTGTAACTTCATTCTTTTTCATTTCCTCCAATTTTTTCAACGTTTTATCCGGTAAGAATTCGTAAAATTTTTCGGTAAGATGGTAGTACGTATGGTTTTTCTTTTTGCTTTTTTTCACCAGATCGTATTCCATTAATTTCTTTAGTTGATAGTAACTATTTTTGCCTCTGATCTTTTCTATCTCGACAACCCTGCTATCTCCATTCATAAATAGTATCGCTAATACTTCGAATTGAGTTTGTGTTAATTCAAATTTTCGAGGATTTGGAAAGATCATAGATTTTATTTCTGGCTTTATTTCAAATCTGTATTTGTTCCCGTTTCTTATCAATTCGACCCCGTGTTGGTCACCGATATAATGTAATTCTATTTCTTCTATGTAATGCCTCAATTCTTCTTCTTTTATCTTTAAACGTTTGGAGATCTCTTTGAAAGATATACCGTTGGGCTTTGAGAATATTAATGCCTCTATCATTCGAATTTCTACATCTATTTTGTCTTTAACCATTCAAATCACTTCCAAGATTTTGTGAGCTAAGTTTAATAAAGAGACCTTTTTCATATTTGAAAAAACCACGGTTTACCAAAATTAGGGAAGCTAAAAACATTACTAAAAAATTCATCTTTTTATGTTGGGCATATTCGTAAAGATCTAGAATATTAAATTCATCTTTTTTTTCGAGCATTTCTATTGCATCTTCTATACGATAACTATCTCTGATAATCTCTAGCTTTTTTTGCTTGGTGATGTAATCATCGAAGAACTTTACCAGCTGATTTTCAACGATCTCTTTTTCTATTGACGGCTTATTCTTAATTCCAACAGGCTTTTTCTTATCTTCACCAAAATCCTTTTTTATAACCTCTTGAGCTTTTTTGATAACGTCATAATTTTCAATGGTTTCGTATATGACCTCTCTATGTTTTCTAAATTCTTTATCTTTATTGGAATTAGGAAGTAGCTCTTTGGATTTCAAAAATGTCAAATAAGCCGCTAATTCTAAAAATTCTCCTATGGAGTTTAAATCATTGAAGTTATCGTTGACGTAATCAACGAATATATCTGAGATGTAACTCACAGAGATTTTCCTAACAGGAATCTTTTTTTCTTTAATTAATTCAACGAGTTTAAAAAAAGGTCCAGAAAATATGTCTAATTTTATATCAACATAGTTAAAGTTAATTATGAGTTCCTCCTTACCACCTTAAATGTAAAGCCTCTCTAACCTCTTGCATAGTTTGTTTGGCAACCTTTCTTGCCTTTTCGTTCCCATCTTGGGCTATTTCTATTGCATCTTCTTCAGAAGTAGAAGATAATTTATCCCAAACTGGTTCAAGTCTTTCTTTCATGTTTTTGATCAACAACTTTTTACAGTCAACACACCCGATCCCGGCTGTGGTGCAACCATTCCATACCCAATCTTTTTCTTCTTGGGATTTGGTGAATGCCTTATGGTAATCCCATACTGGGCATTTTTCAGGATTTCCAGGATCTGTTCTTCTTATCCTAGCCGGATCGGTCATCATGGGTAGAATTTTCTCTTTCAATTCTTTCTCATTAGTTTCTATGTTTATAACGTTACCATAGCTTTTAGACATTTTCCTTCCATCTGTGCCTGGTAGTTTTGGCACTTTGGAAATGATCGGTTGTGGTTCAGGAAATATTTCTTTGTACTTCATATTAAACTTTCTTGCGATTTCTCGAGTGAATTCCAAATGGTATATTTGATCTTCCCCAACCGGCACACTATCTCCTTTATATATTAAAATATCAGCAGCTTGTAAAACAGGGTATCCTAAAAAGCCTAAGTTAGTTAAATCTCTAGTTGATATGTTGCTTATTTGTTCTTTATAGGTTGGTATTCTTTCTAATCGTGAAACAGATGCTATCATACTAAAAATTAAATAAAGTTCCGCGTGTTCTTTTATGGCGGATTGAACAAATAAAACACTTTTTTTAGGATCCAAACCTACCGCCACATAATGCCTTATTATGTCAAAAGTAGAAGGCTGTATTATCTCGGGTGTATCATAATGAGAGGTCAAGGCATGCCAATCAGCGACGAAGAAAAAATTTTTGTCTGATTTATTTTGAATCTCTACCCAATTTTCTAAGGTAACAAAGTTTCCTATGTGTAATTTACCAGTAGCTCTCATTCCACTTAGAACGGTCATCTTTTACCTCCGTTTATTATATGTTTTTTTCTGTTCTTAATTATTATAGCATAGATTTGCTGTTAAGGGGCTTTAAAATTATATAAAGAAGTTATTCTTTTCATAATTTTTATGGTATTTCCTTTAGGATACACAAACTTCCATAAAGAATTAATAAAATGAATCAATAGTATGACTGGGTTAATCGTTAAAGTTTTCTTAAGATAAGTCGATAATGAATAGGTGAGAAATAATACAAAGGAAGTGAAGACCATGGATAGTAACCCTTATGTTGGTACTTTTCAATTAACTGGTGCCGTTTCAGGAATGGATACACAAGCAATGGTCCAAAAATTAATGGAAGTAGAACAACAACCTTTAAATAGAGCTCAAGAAAAATTTAATACCCTTACCTACAAACAAAATCTTTGGATGCAAGTTGACAACAAGCTGGAGGATTTTTATGATTATCTGATCACTTTCAAATTGAAGAGTACTTTGATTCCAAAAAGCGCCATATCTTCTGACGAGAGCGTATTAACCGCTACTGCTCCTGCAGATGCTGATAATTCAACTTTTTATCTGAAAGTTAATTCATTGGCTTCACCTACCGTTCTTTTAGGGGAGAACATAGACTCAACGATTAAAAAAAGTTCTACGATAGGAACAGTTATAGGTACAACAGGGGATTCAACTTTTACCATAACAAAAGGAAGTGATTCTGACTCTATAACCGTTTCAGACAGTGAAACAATTCAAAACCTCATAGACAAAATAAACGCTTCAACCTTGGGAGTAGAAGCAAAATTTGATGATGCAAACGGTAAATTTTTTATACTCAACAAAGAAAATGGAAATGTTGATATTAGCTTATCTGCCACTTCGAGCTCTAACGGTGAAAATTTAATTACAAAACTTAATTTAAATGGAACACCCGAATCGGGCGATGATAATACCGTTAGGACCTTAGGGAGTTTGGGACAGGTTGAATTGTCTTTTGATGGGATCATGACTATCACCACTTATGACGGCCTAACAGAAAACACTTTGAACGTTTTCGGTACAACAATCGATTTAAAGTCAACCTCTAGTAGTTATGTGAAAGTTTCTATTGAACAAGATATAGACAAGAGTGTTGAAAATATAAAAGAATTTGTCGATAAGTACAACGAAACGATTAATTATGTTTACGATTTATTACATGAAGACCGAGTTACCGATAAGCCTACTGAAGAGATGACAGAAGAAGATTATATGAAAGGGATGCTAAAAGGGGATAATAACTTAGAGAAAATATTTTATAATTTAAGAAATATGGTTTACTCACCTGTAGATTTAGAACAGTCTGGTTCTCAATATAATGCGCTTTTTGATATTGGCATAACCTCAGGAGATTTAGGGGCTGGTTATGAGAATACAATGAAAGGACTATTGAACGTAGATGAAGATAAACTTAGAGAGGCTTTGAATACCAATGCCGAAGATGTTTGGAAGTTGTTTGCAACAAACGATGCAACTAATAAAGAATATGGTTACGCTCAATCTGTTCAGAATTATTTGTATGAAGTAACTAAGTTCAATGGCTATATAGATCAAATTGCCGGAACGAACGGCACCATAGGTAACGAGATGAGACGACTAGCAAATGAAATGACCAACCTATTAGACAGGCTTCAAAGAAAAGAAGCACAATATTATGCACAGTTCTCAGCTATGGAACAAGCCATTCAACAATTGAACTCACAAGGATTGTACATACAAAACGCTTTTTCTAACCAATAGATAAATCAATAACCGGTACTGTTTTAAAACAGTACCGGTTATTTTATTTTGACTATTTTTATTTTTTTACCCAACAGATTTTTCTTGTGCAGCTTCAGCTTCTTTTTCAGGTTGAACAACTTCGTAATTTTGATCCGCGTACAACTTCAAACCTGTTCCTGCTGGAATAGGTTGTCCTACTATTACGTTTTCTTTTAATCCTTTCAACCTATCTACTTTACCTTCTATAGCTGCCTCTGTTAGTATTTGTACAGTTTGCTGGAATGAAGCAGCTGAAAGCCATCCTTCCCTTTCTAAAGAAGCCTTTGTGATTCTTAACAACCTACGTTCGAATTTTATCGTATCTTTAGGATTTATAAGATATTTTTTGGATGTACCTACTAGATGAGTTTTCCCATCTTCAGTTGTGATCTCTTTATATTCTTCGTAGACTTCAATCTCTTTAATGTTTGTTTCGATAATTTGATTTAAAATTTCTTGGGTGATCTCTGTTCCTTGTTCAAAGATCTTATCTTCTTCCTCTTCTTCATCCTCGGTAGGAATTATAACCCTCTTTGCCAATTTTTTACCAACTACTAATTCTCTGTTTTCTGTTATATAGGAGTTTTCTTCCAATATTTCCTCGTTAATTTTCTGCACTTTACCATAACTTACCAAATCTCCCGGCATGAAGTCTGTATCTCCACCGTCTATAATCTCTACTTTGTTGATCATCTGTCTAATTATTATTTCAAAGTGTTTATCATGAATGTCCACACCTTGTTCAGCATATATTTTCTTTATTTCACTCAGCAAATAATTTGCCAAAGCGCTTACTCCTAATTCTTTGAGTATTTTTCTAGGTTTTATATTTCCCGTTGTTAACCTTTGACCCGGTAATACTTTATCTCCTTCTTCTACAACAGCTTTTGTTCTATAGTCAGCTTCATAACTTTCCAATTCACCATCTGAATTTTCTATTATTATCTTTAATCTTCTTCCTCTTTTGTTTTCAGTATCTCGCTCGATAGCTCTTACTATACCTTTTATCTTCGAGAACTCCCCTTCAGGCCCTTTTGTCTTTTTTCTTGCTTCAAACAATTCTTCGGCTCTGGGTAGACCTTGGGTTATATCCGAAGTGGTAGCTATACCTCCCGTATGGAAGGTCCTCATGGTTAATTGCGTTCCTGGTTCACCTATAGATTGTGCAGCAATTATCCCTACAGCTTCCCCTATGTTGACTAATTTGTAGTTCGAAAGGTCCATTCCATAACATTTTGCACAAAGACCATTTTCAGACTCACAAGTAAGAGGTGATCTAATGAAAATAGATGGTCTAACAGTAACCGTTTTTATTCCGTGTTTTTCGAGGACTTTGGAAACCTTTAAGTCTATTCTTTCTTGATATTTAAGCAAAGTCACAGTCTTTCCATCAATTTCAACTTTAAGATCTTCTCCGGAGTAAACATAATCTACTGCATTATATTCTTTAACATTCAAAGTTTGTATCCCGTGTAAGAATGCTTCTTCTATGGCTTCTTCTGTGATTTCTTCACCTTTTTTGATTAATACCTTACCTTCTACTTGTACGTCTTCTAATGATTCTAAGTATGAATCTTTTGGCATATCTTCAATTTTTATCGTTTTTTCCTTCGATACAGGAATCTCTTTTACATAATTTGCCAAGAATTGTGCATCTTTTTCTTTTAAGATTATTCCTTTTTCATATTTTTTATCTGCTTCGGGATTATAAATTACTTCCTTTGTTTCCGGATCCAAAACATCTTTAGCTAAAACTCTACCAAATAAGAAGTCTGATAGGTTTTCAATTTTTGAATCGTCAGCCCAAAGTTCTCTTGCCTCAATACCTTTGTCTGTTCCACAATCATCTTCTGTGATTGTTATGCTTTGTGCAACATCTACGAGCCTTCTGGTTAAGTATCCAGCTGTCGATGTTCTTAAAGCTGTATCAGCTGACCCTTTTCTCGAACCATGTGTTGAGGTGAAAAATTCTAATTCTGATAATCCATTCTTAAAGTTTGAAGTGATAGGAACTTCGATTATTTTACCCGATGGATCAGCCATTAATCCTCTCATACCGGCTAATTGTTTCAATTGATCTATATTACCTCTAGCTCCAGATTCGATCATCATCCAAATTGGATTGAATGTGTGTTTTCGATATGTATTCGCTGTTTCTACTGTAACTTTGGCGGTGGCGTTTTCCCAAATCTTAATGATTTCTTTGTATCTTTCATTATCCGTCAAATAACCTTCTTCATAGAGTGATTCGATTTTGAGAACTTCTTCCTTAGATTCTTCTATTAATTCTTCCCTCTTTGGGGAAACTAATACATCACGTATAGAAATAGTTAACCCGGATAATGTTGAATAATGAAAACCAAAATCTTTAATACTATCTAAAAGATCCGCGGTTCTATCTATTCCATGTTTTTCAAAAGTGTTAAATATCAGCTCTTTTAGATTCTTTTTGTCCATCTTTTGTGCGTAATTTCTTAGGTCTTCAGGCACTTCTTTGTTAAAAATTATTTTTCCGATAGTCGTTTTAAGAATACTACCATCTTTATATCTAAATGCAACTGGTTCATGAAGGGGTAAATTAGACTTTTTCCATATCAATTCCCCATCTTGAAGATATATATCTGAATCCACTATTTTTAAGTATTCGTAAGCGTATGTAGCTTCTAAATCTTCAGAGAATATGTGTCTTACATATCCATTCTCTCCCAATTCAGAAACTTTGGTAGGTACCTTTAGATTTTCGAACTTCTCATCTTCATGCATGGTTAAATAATATGCACCAGCAATTATATCTTTTCCTGGCATAGACAATGGTTTGCCGTTCGCAGGCGAGATAATATTATATCTTGATAACATTAGAAATTTTGACTCTGCTTGGGCTATATTGGAAAGGGGAATATGTATAGCCATTTGATCACCGTCAAAATCAGCATTAAACGGCGGACAAACCAACGGATGCAACCTTATTGCGTTTCCTTCTATTAGTTTTGGAATGAAAGCTTGAATAGATACCCTGTGCAGGGTAGGCGCCCTATTTAAGAGAACAGGATGCCCTTTTATAACCTCTTCCAAAACTTCCCAAGCCTCAGGCATTTCCTTTTCTATTATAGTTTTTTTGAATTTTCTGGCGCTTTTACTTGCCACGTTTGAATCTCTTAACAGCTCTGCAAGAACGAAAGGTTTAAATAGTTCTAAGGCCATTTTTTTTGGTAATCCACATTCATGAATCTTAAGATCAGGTCCAACAGCGATTACAGCTCTACCAGAGTAATCAACCCTTTTACCTAAAAGATTCCTTCTAAATCTACCTTTTTTACCTTTTAATAAATCTGTGAGTGATCTCAATGGTCTTCTATTTCTATCGGTCATTGGTTTACCAACACGACCATTGTAGAAAAGTGAATCTACAGCTTGTTGAAGTATCCTTTTTTCGTTTCTTACGATAATTTCCGGTGCTTCCATTTCTAACAACTTTCTTAAACGGTTGTTTCTATTTATTACCTTTCTATATAAGTCGTTTAAATCTGTTGCAGCAAACCTTCCACCCTCAATTTGTATCAAAGGTCTCAGATCGGGTGGTATAACGGGTATGATATTTGAAATTAGCCATTCAGGTTGATTACCAGATTTGATAAAATCCTTAACTAGTTTCAGTCTTCTTAATATTTTTACACTCTTTTGACTTTTTCTATCCAATTTTTCTAATTCGGATTCTAATCGTGCTTTTAATACTTCAAGATCAATCCTTTTCAACAGTTTTTGAATGGCTTCAGCACCATAACCATTTTCGAATTTTTCATATCTATTTATTTGAAATATCTTTTCTGTCCCGTCTTCTTCCTTTGCAACTAAATCTTTTACCCCAAATTCTTGAAGCTCGTTTAATACATCTTGGGTAATCTTTGTACCTTTTTCAAATTTCTTTTCAGGAAACTCAATTTCCGATACCAATTCTTTGTCAATTACGCTTTCTCTTTCTTCTTTAATCTTTGAGTTTAGTATCTTCATTACTTCTTCATAGGCTCTTGCTTCATCTTCCAGTAAGATATCTCCTATTTTTTTCCCTATTCTCTTTGCAAATCTTTTATCTATGTCTGTGATAACCACAATTGGTGTATCCCGCTCAATATCTCTTTCGACTTCTATGGAACCAGGATAATATTCTAAGAATAAAGAATATTCCTGCTGAGTAAGATAATCTTCTTCGAACAAAAATCTATCTGCTAAAGGCGTTCCTTTCTCAACTTCTTGTCCATTCTCCACCATTATTGATGAACCTTCAAAGACTGGATACTTTCTTTCGACGCCGGTATCATCTCTAATTATTATCCAATTCAATTCTCTTTCGGTATGTGTTAGTTCTGATTTTATTTCTACCTTTCCACTTATATCCGCTATGGGCATACCTTTAACTGAAACTATTTTTACAGCTGGCTCTACCCTTAAATCTAAAAATTCATCGTATATTTCATACTCTCTTTGATATAATATTTCTCCAGGTAAATATCCCAAATTTTCATTTTCAGGACCAGGAAGCGTTAAATAAGCTCTTTCAATAACTCTTTTTGAACCGTAGTAAATGATATTTTCTAAATCTTTCACACCTATGTTTAGAATGATGGAAAGAATAGATGGAGAAGACTTTAAATACCAAATATGAGAAATAGGTGTTGCCAATTCTATATGTCCTATCTTTCTTCTTCTAGCTTCTTTTGATTCAACCTTCACTCCACATCTTTCACATACTGTTCCTTCATACTTTTTTCCCTTATACTTGCCACAGGCACATTCATAATCTTTTACAGGACCAAAAATCTTTTCACAGAATAAACCATCTTTTTCAGGCTTTCCTGTTCTGTGATTTAAAGTTTCAGGTTTTTTAACTTCACCATTTGATGCTGTCAATATACTTTGAGGAGATGCTATGCCTATCTTTATTTTAGCAATCTTTCTTTGAAAGGAAGAAACATTTGCCAATTGAAATCCCTCCTTGAGGGTACATTTTTATTTTACTCTCCGTCAACGTTGAAACTTAAATTGAATTATTAATTAGAGTCTATCGACATCTAATTCATTTCCATCTTCATCGTAAAGTTTTATATCTAACATTAGTCCTTGTAATTCTTTTGTTAAAACTTTAAAACTTTCGGGAATTCCCGGTTCGGGAAGATTTTCTCCTTTTAGTATTGCTTTGTAAACTTCATTCCTACCTTTAATATCATCAGATTTATAAGTTAACATTTCGTTTAGGGTATGAGCAGCTCCATGCGCTTCTAGAGCCCATACCTCCATTTCTCCAAATCTTTGTCCACCAAAATGAGCTTTACCACCTAATGGTTGTTGGTGAATTAAAGAGTATGGACCGGTTGACCTTGCATGAATTTTATCTTTTGCTATATGGGATAATTTCAACATATACATGGATCCTACCGCTACAGGAAAATCAAATGGTTCGCCTGTTCTACCATCTCTAAGAACAATTTTACCGTTGGGCTGATCAGGATCGTCGCCTAAATATAACTCGTGTTCTTTTCTTATTTTAGATAATTCTTCCATGATTTCAGATTCAGTTGCACCATCAAAAATAGGTGTGGCGTAGTAGTCGTTGGTTAACATCGACAGCCACCCTAAATGAAGTTCCAAAACTTGCCCTATATTCATCCTTGAGGGAACTCCTAAAGGTGAAAGCAACATTTGCAAAGGTGTACCATCCGGTAGGAATGGCATATCTTCTTTGTTCAAAATGGTCGAAATAACGCCTTTGTTTCCATGCCTACCCGCTAATTTATCTCCAACTTGTAGTGTCTTTTTCGTTGCTATGAAAACTTTAACATATTTATTTACACCAATTTCCAAAGAAGGAATATCTTTCCGGTCAAAGATCTGAACGTCTATAACCCTTCCCTCTATTCCGTGAGGAACCGTTAAAGATGTATCTTTAATGTCTCTACCTTTATCACCGAACACGGATTTAATGAGCTTTTCTTCTGGAGTAGTATCTGATTCTCCTCTTGGGGTAACTTTTCCCACCAAGATATCCCCAGAAGATACGTATGAACCAATTTTAACTATACCTTCTTCATCTAAATTCCTTAAAAGTTCTTTTTTAACATTTGGAATATCTGCAGTTATTTCTTCTGGTCCCAATTGAGTATCCATAGCTTTCGTTTCAAAAACTTCTATGTGTATCGATGTAAAGGCGTCGTTTTCTAGTAATTCTTGACTAACTACTATTGCGTCTTCAAAGTTGTATCCTTCCCACGGAAGAAAACCAATGAAAATATTTCTTCCAAGAGCTAGCTCTCCCATATCCATGGAAGGGCCATCCGCTATGGCTTGCCCTTTTGCCACGATATCTCCAACGTTAACAATAGGAACTTGGTTTATACACATGTCTTGGTTCGATCTAACATATTTTAATAAAGTGTATTCATCTTTTAAGGGTTCGTCATTGGAATCTTTTAGAATGTTATTCTCTTCGTCCAATCTAGTGATTACAATTTTTCTTCCATCCACATAATCAACAATACCTTTATGTTTTGCCATTATCAAATAGCCTGAGTCTCTCGCTGCTAACCATTCTACTCCTGTACCAACAAAAGGAGCTTGAGGTCTAAGAAGAGGAACGGCCTGCCTTTGCATGTTTGACCCCATTAAAGCTCTGTTCGCATCATCGTGCTCTAAAAATGGAATAAGAGCAGCTGATACAGAGGCGATCTGTTTTGGGGTGACTGATATATATTCAATCTCATCTTTATGGAACAAACTCACTTTTCCTAAATATCTAGCTTCAATGTACTCTTCTACTAAAGAACCATCTTCACCAATTTCCGCAGAAGCAGGGGCAATTCTATACAGTTCTTCTTCGTCAGCACTCAAATATACTATATTGTTTAAATCTACTTTTGCATGCTTTACTCTGTAATAAGGAGTTTTCAAAAATCCAAACTCATCAACTTTAGCTAAAATTGCCATAGAAGTGATTAACCCAATATTCGCACCTTCAGGGGTCTCGATAGGACACATCCTCCCATAATGAGAATGGTGGACATCCCTTACTTCAAATTTAGCATGTTCTCTTTTCAAACCTCCAGGACCTATTGCTGATAGCCTTCTCTTATGAGTTAGCTCAGCTAAAGGATTCACCTGATCTAAGAATTGCGATAATTGACTAGATGCAAAGAATTGATGAAAGGCAGTCATTATTGATCTGGAATTTATCAGGGATTGAGGACTTATTTTATTAATTGATTGAACACCTGCAAGTTTTTCAGGAGCATGCTGAATCATTTTAGAAAAAGCTCGTTCAAATTCGATTTGCATGAGTTCTCCAACCGATCTCACTCTTTTATTACCCAAATGATCTCTTGTGTCAAGTCCTTCAATATTTTCTTTAACATGCAGCAAGTATCTGGCGGACAAGATGATGTCTAACTTGTCAACAGCAAAAGTTTTAATAGGATATTTTATTTTGTCTTCCATATCTTCAGAAATATCCTTTTTTTCAACCTCTCGTAAATAATCAATATAAGCTTTTCTCAATTTTACCTGAATTTTCTGTCTTCCAATCTGCGAAAAATCGAATTTTTCAGGATTGAAGTACATATCTTCTATTTCTTCTTTGGCCTTCTGCGCCCTTGGAATTTCAGTAGGTTTTAATTTCGAAAAAATTTCTTTGTAAGCTTCTAGAGAAGTCAATCTTTCTTCTTTTTCATATCTTTTTTTCATCTTTTCTAACGTTATTTCTGCGACCAGATGAGCTACTGTTACACTCTTAATTTCATATTTTTTCAGCAGTTCCAAGACTTCGTATAATTTCATACCGTAAGTTGATTTTCTTGGGGGATCCATATCATCTAATTCCTGGAACGATAAGTCCGACAACACAGTACAATTGTTATAATTTGACAGTTCGACTTCATCATCTAAATCAATTTCCTTGGGGAATAATCGTAATATATCCAAATCATTCTCGTATCCCAATGCCCTTAAAAAAAGGAAAAAATTGAATTTTCTTTTTCTGTCTATTCTGACCTGAAGAACCTCTTTACCTGGATTAGGGTTGTAAAGTATCTCCAACCAAGCCCCTTTAATGGGTAAAAAGTGAGCTATAAACATTTCTTTAGAAGTATCTGTCTCTTCTTCTTTTATAAAATACACCCCAGGGGATCTGACGAGTTGGTTAACTATTACCCTTTCTGCTCCATTGACAATAAATATACCTCTTTCAGTCATATAAGGGATGTTACACAAGAATATATCGTCTTTTTCTATCATCTCACCTGTTGCTGAATCAGTTATCCTAACTTTTAAATAAGCTTTACCAGCATAAGTTAATCCCTTGTCCCGACATTCATTCTCACTAAAAGACGAGTCTTCAAACTTTACATCCACAAAATCAATCAAAAATTCTTTGTTTTTCTTCCCACTCGCTTTAACGGGTATCTTTATTGGCATATATCTTTTAATGCTTTCCATAATCTTTTTATCTAAAAAATCCCTAAAAGAATCTTTTTGAATTTTCACTAAATCCTCGTATATTTCAGTTTTCTCTGGAACTTTCCCAAAAAACTTTCTTTCTCTCCTACCTACTTCTCTTACGACCGTATTCAAAGGAACCACCTCGGTATTTAGTCAAAATAGAATTGATGAAAAATAAGTGAAAAATCGCATTAGACAAAATGTCCAATGCGAACTAAATTATAACTTTTTTTCATGAAGAAGAGGTTAAAAAAAGACTTCAACTTAATTTCGAATTCGACTTATTTTAATTCTACTTCGGCTCCCGCTTCTTCAAGTTTTTTCTTAATTTCTTCGGCTTCTTCCTTTGGAACACCTTCTTTTATAACTGCGTCTGGGGTTCCAGCTTTTTCAACGAGATCTTTAGCTTCTTTTAAACCTAAATTTGTAATTTCTCTTACAACCTTTATTACACCGATTTTTTTGTCTCCAAAACCTTTCAAAACCACTTTAAAATCTGTTTTTTCTTCTTCTTGTTGTGCCGGAGAAACACCTGCTACACCTGGTACAGCTGCCATTACGGGAGCTGCTGCAGAAACTCCAAATTCATCCTCGAGCGCTTTCACTAGTTCAGCCAATTCTCCTACGGTCATATTTTTAATTTCGTTGATAAGTTCCTCTTTTGTCATTTTCCTACACCTCCAAACTTATTTTTTTTCTTTAATTGCGTTTATTACGTACACCACTTTTCTTAAATTACCTGATAAAGCATTTACCAATCCTGAAATAGGACTATTAAGAGACCTTACAACAGTAGCGTAAAGTTCTTGTTTTGAAGGCAGTTTAGCATACTCTTCTGCTTTGGCTGCATCAAAAATCTTTCCTTCTAAAACCCCACCTTTTATAAAAGGTTTGTTATTATGAGATTCAGAAAATTTTTTTACAGCTTTTAAAACATCAACTGGATCTGACTCCTCAGCATATATAACTCCAGTACTACCTTCAAAAAATTTTTCAAAGTCTTCCAACTCTTTATTAGCTAATTTAACAGCTGTTTTTAACAAAGAAGTACGATAGACAGTGAAAACAACATCCTTTCCAAAATTCTTATATAGTTCTAACCTGAAGTCGTTAGACTCTAATACAGACATTCCAGAAAAATCAACGAACAAAATAACAGGCGAAGACTCCAAAGCATAAATAAAACTGTCTATTAAAGACTTTTTGCGTTCTTTAGTTAACAAAAAATAACACCTCCTTAAATAAAAAAGCCGCAATGGGTAGCGGCTAAAAGAAACAAAAATTATTCCTTTATCCGCGTACCTCGGTAGGCGAGATTTCGCCTCTTTAACCCATTAAAGACCTACTTTCATTGGCACGCAATCTGTTATTACTTTTAAATACTTTCTTTTAAGCAACTGATGATAAAGATAAGGAGCTTAAATCGATATTAATACCGGGTCCCATTGTAGAAGCTATAACAGCTTTTCTAATAAATTTTCCCTTTGAATTTTCTGGCTTCATCTTCGTTAACTGGTCAAAAGCGGAAATTAAGTTTTCTTTTAAATCATCTTTATCGAAAGAAACCTTACCTATAGGAATGTGTATGTTTCCTGTTCTGTCATTTCTAACTTCAACCTTACCGGCTTTAAATTCTTTAACCGCTTGCGCTACGTCGTCGGTTACCGTTCCTGCTTTTGGAGATGGCATAAGACCTCGTGGACCTAGCACTTTTCCAAGTCTTCCTATTTTCCTCATGATATCGGGAGTAGCAATTGCCACATCAAAATCGGTCCAGCCTTCGTTGTTTATTTTTTCAATTAAATCATCGGAGCCAACAAAATCAGCGCCTGCTTGCTTAGCCTGAGCAGCTTTTTCTCCCTCTGCAAAAACTAAAACTCTCACATTTTTACCTGTTCCTTTAGGCAGAGAAACCGTACCTCTAACGTTTTGATCTCCTTTTTTTGGATCTATTCCTAAAAGCACATGGAGTTCCACAGTACCATCAAATTTTGTGTAAGAAGTCTTTTTTACTAAATCTAACGCTTCATCGATATCATAATTTTTTTGTTTATCTACAAGTTTTAAAACTTCTTTATACTTTTTTCCATGTTTTGGCATAATCCTCTCCTCCCTTCTTAGTCTTCAATTTCTATACCCATACTTCTTGCGGTGCCGGCAATAATCTTCATTGCAGCATCCAAATCCTTAGCGTTAAGATCTTGCATCTTCGTTTCAGCAATCTCTCGGAGCTGCTTCCTTTTAATCTTGCCGACAACCTCCTTGCTTGGCTCCTTAGCGCCAGATTTAAGACCAGCGGCTTTTTTTACCAAAAAAGAAGCGGGAGGAGTTTTTACTATAAACGTGAAAGATCGGTCTTCAAAAACAGATATTTCTACTGGTAACAATGTACCTGCTTGATCTGCAGTAGCAGCGTTGAACTTCTTACAAAATTCCATCAAATTTACACCATATTGCCCCAGTGCTGGTCCTACAGGTGGAGCTGGTGTAGCTTTTCCGGCTTCCAATTGCAATTTTACAACCCTCAAAAGCTTTTTTGCCATAAATTCTTAACCTCCTTGTGGTAAAATGGGAAAATCCCTCCCACATTTTGTTTAATCGATGATCTTTTCAATTTCTCCTAAAGATAACGTTACTGTAGTTTCACGTCCAAACATAGTGACTACAACTTGTACTTCTTGTTTCTCCAAATCGAAATCTTTAATTTTACCTGTAAAATATTCAAAAGGACCATTTATAATCTTGACATGTTCTCCCAATTCGAAATCGGTTCTAACTTCTTTGACTTGCCTTTTTTGATAAGCTTCTTCACCCATCACTCTAAGAACAAATCTTACCTCGTTTTTATTCAATTTTACAGGTTTTCCGCCTATATTTAAGATAGTAGATACATAAGGCAAATTGCTAACTAATTCCTCAGTTTCTTTAATGTACATCATTTCGACAAAAACATAACCGGGAAATAAATTTTTCTTTTTTGTTTTTATAATCTTTATCTCTTTGTGAAAAGGGGTCTCTCTGATATCAATGCTTCCTGAAAACTTTGCCTTATACTCTTTAGGCTCACACAATTTATCGCCTATTTGAACCTTACTTCCAATTTTAAATTTCTCATGGATAAAGGTTTCTCTGGGCAATAAGTAGATACTATTTTCTTTCGACTCGTTTTCAACGACTACTCTTTTAACTTTTTCAACGGCTACAATTTCTCCGTCCACATCACTCTTATATTCGAGATTTTTACTGAACGGAGTCTCCGAACGAACTTTTTTCCCAGCTTTTAATCCCGCTAATAAACCTGCACTCTCAGGTATCAGAAAAGTCTTTGAATACTTTTTCCCTTCTGTCTCAACTAAAATCTTACGGAAATTTTTTATGTCTACTATCTTTCCTGAAGTTTTTGCGTATATTTCTGGCTCTCTTGCTAAAATATCTCCTTTTTTTACATCCTTACCCTTTTTAACAAAGATCTGAGCTTCTTTTTCAATGTAGATTTTTTGCACTCTTTTATTACTATAATTCAATTCATCAACTTCGGGTATTATTATTTTTCCAAAATACTTTTCATACCCTAAATTCTTTATTCTCTCTTCGAGAGTTTCTTTAACTTTATTTTCCATTCCTGAATAAACTTGTAGTACATACCATTCTTTTCGCATCTTATATTATTCTCACCACATCTCATTCAACAAATTTATGCGTCTCGAATCAAATGATTATTGAGTAGGTACTCCGCTTCCTCTTAAGAAAACCGGATAAACTAACCATGAAAACAGTTGTAAAAGTCCAAAATCAACAGCAAAAAGATAAACTGCAAAGATTGCTATAACAATCAACACAACCAAAGTAGAATTTAACAACTCTTTTCTGGTGGGCCAATTAATTTTCTTTGCCTCTTGCCAAACGGAAGTTAAAAAAATCCAAAATTTAGACATTTATAAACACTCCCCTATTGTTATGAAAAATACACAACTAAATTTTCGATTCCACATGAAGAGTATGTTTTCTACAATGAGGACAGTACTTTTTTAATTCGATTTTTTCTTTGTAATTTCTATTTTTCTTTTTATAATAGTTTCTATTATTACACTCTGTACATTTCAAAGAAAATTCTATAATTTGGGATTTAGCCGCCACTGTTATCACCTCTTTCTGTGATGAATTAAAATACAAATGGTGGTGAGGGAAGGATTCGAACCTTCGAAGGCAGTCTGCCAGCGGATTTACAGTCCGCCCCCTTTGGCCGCTCGGGCACCTCACCATGAAATTCAAAAAAACGTTGGAGCCGATGAAGGGACTTGAACCCCCAACCTGCTGATTACAAGTCAGCCGCTCTGCCAGTTGAGCTACATCGGCAACCAGTTATTTACCAACTGAAGTTGATTATATCAAACCAAAAAAACGTTGTCAATGGATTTTAAGTTAAAAATATATTAAATTGTACTTTAAGTTGGTTGACATCTGTTATCAAAAAATCCAATAACAAAGAATTTATCTTTACATATTTTGTTTTTAACAATATTCATGGTAAAATAATATTGAAGTGAAAGTATAAAAAATGGCTAATAATAATATTTCTATATAAAGCGACGCGAACTAATCGGTAGTTTCTGTTGCTTAGATGTACGGTAAAGGAGGAGAGTAGACATGTTTGATAATTTTACTGAAAGAGCTGCGAAAGTTTTTATTGAGGCTCAAAATGAAGCAAAACAGATGGGACATCCCTATGTGGGGACAGAACACATTTTATTAGGATTGTTGAAAGTTGGAGGAGGCCATTTAGATACCGTATTTGAAGAATTTAATTTGTACTATAATTCTATAAAGATGGAAATAACAAATGTTGTTGGTACGAATTCAACACAGGGAATAATAGGTTCTCCACAACCAACTCCTAGAGCAAAAAGAATATTAGAGTTGGCATATGATGAATCTGAGCTTATGGGTTTCAATAAGATAGATGCGGAACATCTTCTTTTAGGCATTTGTAGGGAAGCCGAAGGGATAGCCTCTCATATATTGAAACGTTCAGGAATAAATCTAACTTTGATGAGAAAAGAATTAACGGATATGATGATTAAGGGTAGATCAACCGGGAGGATGGAGATTGCTAAAACTGAAGAGTTAGAAGAAAGAAAGCGTCAAAAACAAAATGCGCTAAAACAGCTCGAAGAATACGGAACTGATTTAACTGCTCAAGCTGAGAGCCGCAAACTGGATCCTATAATTGGAAGAGAAATAGAAATTAATCGCATAATGGAAATATTAGCGAGACGAAAAAAGAACAATCCTGTTTTGATTGGTGAGGCAGGTGTAGGTAAAAGTGCGGTGGTCGAGGGTCTGGCACAAAGAATTGTTGAAGGCCGAGTACCTGAAATATTAAAAAATAAAACTATTTTTTCCTTAGATATTACCTCAATAGTAGCGGGAACAAAATATCGTGGAGAATTTGAGAAACGAATGAAAAAATTGATGCAGATATTACAAAAGACTGAAGATATTATTCTTTTTATCGACGAATTGCATATGATTGTAGAGGCTGGTGCGGCTGAAGGTTCTTCCATGGACGCAGCCAATGTATTAAAACCGGCTTTAGCAAACGGAGAAATAACCGTAATAGGGTCCACCACAGCAAATGAGTACAGGAAATTCATCGAAAAAGATCCAGCCCTCGAAAGACGTTTCCAAAAGATATATGTAACTGAACCAACTATCGAAGAAACTATAAATATATTATCTGGAATCAAATTCAAATACGAGGAACATCACAAAGTCAAATATAACCATGGTGCAATTCAATCAGCTGTTCAACTCTCGGTAAGGTATATTACAGATAGACACCTACCAGATAAAGCGATAGATGTTATCGATGAAGCCGGAGCTAAAGCCCGTTTAAGTGCTCTAACGCTCCCTGATAAATTAAAAATTCAATATGAAAAGATTGCAGATATCGAAAGTAAAAGAAACGATCCCAATTCTAAAGAAAACGTTGAAGAAAAACTAAAAAAGATGAAAGAAAAGTATGAAGAAGAATATTCAAAATGGAGATCTGAAGCAGAAAATAAAATAATTCAAATAACCGAAGAGGATATAGCTGAAATAATATCTAATTGGACTGGTGTTCCGCTCAGACAGTTGCGTGCAGAAGAGATGGAAAAATTATTGAATTTAGAGGCTGTCTTACACGAACGAGTGGTAGGACAGGATGAAGCAATAAAATCAGTTGCAAAAGCTATAAGAAGAGCGCGAAGTGGATTAAAAGACCCTAGAAGACCAACAGGTGTATTTATGTTTTTAGGCCCGACCGGTGTTGGGAAAACTGAACTAGCTAAGACTCTAGCAACTTATCTTTTTGGAAACGAAACGCATTTAGTAAGAATAGATATGAGTGAATACATGGAAAAATTCAGTGTCTCCAGACTTGTGGGTGCTCCCCCGGGGTATGTCGGCTACGATGAAGGTGGGCAATTAACAGAAATAGTAAGAAGAAGACCTTATTCCGTAATTTTGCTGGACGAAATAGAAAAAGCTCATACAGACGTATACAATATTTTGTTGCAAATAATGGATGAAGGAAGATTGACTGATTCTCAAGGGAGAACGGTTGACTTTAGAAACACAATAATTATTATGACCTCTAACCTCGGTTCTGAACAGATTAGCAAAACTAAAAGAAGCTTAGGTTTTGTAGAAGAAGGTACAATAGAAAGCGAATACAAAGATATCAAAGAACAGGTGATGTCTGCGGTAAAGGCGGCATTCAAACCTGAATTCATAAACAGATTAGATGATGTCATTGTATTTCACCCGCTCACTAAAAATCAACTTAAAAATATTATATCTATTCAACTTAGCGACCTAAAAAGCCGATTGGAAGAAAGGAATCTTACATTATCCGTGAAAGAAAGTGCCATTGATTTCTTACTGGAAAAGGGTTATGATTCTGTCTTTGGAGCTAGGCCATTGAAAAGAGCTATACAAAGATATATTGAAGATCCTTTGTCCGAAGAATTATTAAAAGGAAAATATGAAGAAGGAGATAAGATATTAGTTACTCACCAAAAATCTAAAGAAAGTCTTTCTTTTAGAAGAGTTCCTAAGGATAAGAAGCAAATGGAAAAGAAAGTGGTCAATAGTTGAGAAAATCTGAGAAACACTATGTCTGCAGTAATTGTGGCTATGAATCCGATAAATGGTTCGCAAAATGTCCTATGTGTAATGAATTAGAATCCGCGGTAGAATATAATACCGCGGATGTTACTATTGATACTGGAAATATTAAAGTTCCAGACATAGTCTTTCTTGATCAAGAACTTCTTCCGGCGAAAAAAATACCTACTAATTTTCAAGAAATTGATAATGTGTTAAACGGTGGGTTAGTGGAGGGTGCGGTCTATTTGTTGAGTGGCGATCCTGGTATTGGAAAAAGCACATTATTGGCACAAATCGCAAAGTCTATTCAGACAGCTGAAGGATACATATTCTATGTTTCTGGTGAAGAATCTACAGAACAAGTAGTTCAAAGATTCAATCGACTAGAAATAAAAAATAAAAATATAGGATTGATATTTGAAAACAATGTGAATGTTATACTTAATGCTTTAGAAAAGTCTAATATGAAATCTTCTGTTATTTTCATAGATTCTGTTCAAACCTTAAAGATAGACAGTATTGATTCCTCACCTGGTAGTATTCTACAAGTAAGGGAAAGTACTAGAAAGATGGTAGAATACGCTAAAAAAAAGAATATCCCTGTAGTACTGGTAGGTCATGTAAACAAAGAAGGAGCTATTGCCGGTCCAAAAGTGTTGGAACACATGGTAGATTGTGTACTTCAAATGGAATTGGAAGGTGGATCTGGACTAAGGCTTTTAAAAGTAACCAAAAACCGATACGGTCCTACAGATGAAGTTGTTTTATTTGAAATAACCCAAAAAGGCTTAAAACCAATAGATAATATAAATTCTTTTTTCTTATCTGATTATTCAAATGAATCGGGTAACACTTTAACTATAGTAAAAGTTGGTCAAAAATTGCTTCCAATAGAGATACAAGCTTTAGTCAGTAACCCGGTATACGGGTCCCCTAGAAGGGTTACTTCTGGTATACCGTTAGATAGACTTTTAATGATAATTGCAGTACTTTCCAAGAAGTTGAAGCTCCCATTGGAAAGTAAAGATATATTTGTCAGCAGTGCAGGAGGTCTAAGGATCAATGACAGTTCTATGGATGTTGCTATCGCTTTATCTTTAATCTCCTCTATATTCGATACCCCACTTTCTTCTTCAACGATAGCCTTTGGAGAAATAGGTTTAGATGGGAGAATAAGAGGTATTCCTCTTTTAGAAAAAAGATTGGAGCTTTCACAGAAAATTGGTTTTAATAATATAGTTATTCCAAAAAATCTTTCCCCTAGAAAAAACTCTATTATAGTTGCAGAAAGTGTAAAAGATTTGATAAAATTATTCAAAAAAGGGGGATAAAATTTTGAATGAGAAATTAGAAAGAATTTTTGAATTGTTAGCTCCGGGAAAGCCTATTAGAAAAGGTATAGACAGGATAATGGAAGCAAATTTGGGGGCTTTGTTGTTTTTTTGCTCACAACCTGAAAAGCACCTTAAAGAAGGTCTAATACAGTTAGGCTTTAGAGTTGATTCGGATTTTTTACCTGAAAAAATTTATGAACTTTCAAAAATGGATGGGGCTATTGTTTTAAACAGTGATGGAACTCAAATTCTTGCAGCGAATGCACAACTTAATCCCGATAAGAGCATACCTAGTTCAGAAACCGGCATGAGACACAAAACTGCTGAAAAAGTGTCTATTCAAACGGGAGATTTAACAGTCGCAGTTTCTAAAAGAAGAAATATTGTTTCAGTGTATTATAATAAAATGAAATACGAACTTCTACCTGAAAATGTTTTATTTGCTAGATTAAATCAAGAAATTACCATTGCACAAAGATATAGACAAAGCTTTATGAACCTTTTAGACTATCTGAACATCGAAGAGACAAGGGGAAATGTAAGTCTCTCTGACGTTGTTGAGATACTTTCCAAAGGTTTACTAACGATAAAAATTGTACAAAGAGCTGAAAAATATTTATTAGAATTAGGAGAAATCGCTGGAAGTGCAAAATTAGAATACGAAGAAATCTTAAGGACAGTCCCTAAGTATGTGGGTGCTGTTATAATGGATTACAGCTCAGAAAACTTAAAGTATCAAAGACCCGAAGATGCGACAAGCATATTCAAAGAATTAGACTTTAACGATTTGGTCGATCCCTTCAAAATAGCAAAAACTTTAGGTTATATTGATGTTTCATCTGAAGACGATCTGGAAGAAACAGCTTTAACATCACGAGGCTACAGAATCCTTTATTCTACTAAGTTACCAACTTCTGCGGTAAAAAAAGTTGTGGAAAGTTTTAAAAACCTTCAAGAATTAATGAACGCCACTTTTGAAGAATTAACAGATATAAGCGGAATCGGCAAAAGAAGGGCGGAAATAATCTTGGGAACATTGAATAAAAAGAAAAGAGAAAAAGAGGAAATAGAAGAGGAAACTGCACAAATAATGAGCAAAGAAAAGAAGTAATAACACTATTAATAGTTTTTCAATTTAATATTGTAAAAACATCACAATTTTAGAGGTGAAGAAATATAACAACTTTAGCAAGAAACAAAAAAGCTACTCACGATTATGAAATAATAGAAACCTTTGAAGCAGGGATTTCTTTATTGGGCACAGAAGTAAAATCCAGCAAAGCTGGAAAAATCAATTTCAAGGATAGTTTCTGTAAAATAGAAAAAGGCGAATTGATTTTATACAATGTTCACATCAGCCCTTATTCAGGGGCATCTATATTTAATCACGATCCAGAAAGACCTAGAAAACTTTTACTTCATAAAAAAGAAATAAGGCGTTTGCAATCTAAAGTTCAACAGGAAGGCTTGACGATGATTCCGCTCGAAATCTATACTAACAATAAAGGGCTGATAAAAGTTAAAATCGCTTTGGCTAAAGGATTGAAAAAATACGATAAGCGTGAAAAGATTGCAGAAAAAGAGTATGAAAGGAGAATTAGAAAACAACAAAAATATGAAAATATCTGAAAAAATCTCACCAGCAATATCAATTAAGGGATTAACAAAAAGATTCGGGAAAACGGTTGCGGTTGATAACGTTGATCTAGAAATTAACGAAGGAGAGATTTTTGGACTTATAGGTCCCAATGGTGCAGGCAAATCCACCATTATGAAGACTATTTCCACGCTTTTAAACCCTTCACAAGGAAAAGTGGAAATACTCGGAAAAGATCTTTCGAAAAACAAACCAAGCCTTAGAAAAGTGATCTCTTTAGTCTCTGATTACTCTGTATTGGAAAATGATTTAACCCCCTATGAAAATTTAAAATTGTTTTCTTTAGCCTCAAATATCGAAGATAGTGATAAAAAAATTAACGAATTTTTTCATAGTTTTGGATTGGAAAAATATAAAAACAAATTAACTAAAAACCTTTCTTCTGGCAACAAGCAGAAGCTGAATATAGCTAGGGCATTATTAAAATCTCCAAAAATACTTTTGTTGGATGAACCAACAAATGCCATAGATGTAGAATCCTCAAGATTTATAAGACGTTATATACTGAACGAAAACATCAAAAATGGAACCACAATAGTGATAACCTCCCATTATTTATGGGAAGTTGAACAATTAGCTACAAGTGTGGGGATAATCATAGATGGAAAAATTGTTATTAAAGACAACATAGAAAACATTTACAAAAGGTTCGATTCTATAATTAATATTTATGAACTCACTTTTGAAGAAAAAGACCATGAAAAAATATTAACCTATTTAAAAGATCTCTCTGATGTTTTGGCAATAAAACCCGTATCCAAAGAAAAATTAATAATCGATTCAAAAGATAGTACCTTTACAATGAATAATTTCAAAGTGTCGATAAGAAAATTACGTCCAACTTTGGAAGACATATATTCTTATATAATATCCACCCCAAATCAATGATAGAAATAAAATACTTAAGGTGATAAATTTGCTTTTAAGACTTGAAAATGTGTCTCATAATTTTGGTGAATTTTACCTCTTTTACGATGTCGACTTGGTTATAAATCAAAACGATAGGATCGCTTTAATAGGTAAAAATGGTGCAGGAAAAACTACTTTATTGAATATTATTTCAGGAAATATTGAGCCTATCGAAGGACGGGTGCTCAAGAGAAATGATTTAAATATATCTCTTTTAAAGCAATATAGATTAGATTTAAATAAAACAGATCCTACTTTGTATGACTTTATAAAAGAAAGTGTCTCAAAAAATACACCTGAACACATAGTCGATAAGACTGTCAGAAGTTTGCTAGTGGGTCTTGGTTTCGAAGAAAGCCAATGGAACAGAAATGTTTCTGGTTTAAGTGGCGGTGAACTAACTAGATTGTCCCTCGGAAAAACCCTTTCTGAAAAAAGCGATTTATTACTTCTTGATGAACCTACTAATCACTTGGATCTCTTCTCTATCGATTGGTTAATCAACTATCTCAAAAATTACAAAGGTGCGATGGTTATAGTATCCCACGACAGGACATTTTTAAAACAGTTGTGTAACAAATATTGGGAAATAAACAATTCTAAGATTTGGGAATTCAAAGGGACTTACAAAGAATACATTCAATCACGTGAAATTTATATAAATTCAGTAAATTCAAGAAAACAGAACTTGCAAAAAGAAATCGAAAGACTCGAAAAAATGATAGAGCGTTACCGAAGTTGGGCTACAGAAAAAATGGTTAGACAAGCCGTAATCCGCGAGAGAAAATTGGAAGAGTTGAAAAATGAACTCGAAGAGATTCAAAATATTGAAGAAGAAAAAGGTATAGACGTAAAGATCCCCCAACCCACAAAAACTGGTTACAAGGTAGTAGAGGTTAAAGACCTATCTTTTTCATACAACAAAGAACAAAAATTACTAGAAAACATCTCTTTTGAACTCTACGAAGGAGAGAAATTAGCCATCTTAGGAAAAAATGGGTGCGGAAAGAGCACTTTACTAAAATTATTGATAGGCGAATTAGAAAATCATGAAGGGAGCATTGAGTGGGGATACAATATCAAAATCGGATATTTAGATCAAGTTATATCTAATCTTTCTCAAGAATATGACGTGTTGAATGAAACGTGGGAATTGGTAAAGGATTGGAAAGATTTCGAAGTAAGAAAGTATCTTGGGAGATTTGGATTCTATTCTAGCGAAGTGTTCAAAAAAGTAAGCGAACTCTCTGGTGGAGAACTCACCAGATTGGCATTAGCTAAAATTTTACTTGAGAAACCAAACGTTTTGATATTGGATGAACCCACCAACCATTTGGATATCCTAACGATTGAAAGTTTGGAGCAAGCACTTAAGGAGTACACGGGAGCCATAATCTTTGTCTCACATGACCAATCTTTTATCGAGAATATCTCAAACAAATTCCTTTTGATAGATAACGGTGAATCCAAAATATCTGAAAATATTGAACCTCTTTTAGAAGAAATAAAAAATAACTCTTTTAAAATAAAAAAAGAAAAAAAAGTAAACGAAGAATACGAACAAAATAAAAAAAGAAAAAACAGAATAAAAACTTTGAACAAAGAAATTTCAAGAATCAGAGTTGAATCGGAATTGCTATTTGAAAAGTTAGATTCAGTTGAAGCTAAACTTTTTGAGTATGGAGACGATTATAATAAGGTGTTAGAATTAATTGAAGAAAAAAACAAATTAGAAAAGGAACTTACAAAACTACAAAAACTGGAAAGTAAATATGTAGAAGAATTAAATCAACATACTCAAATCTCAAACAATAATTACGGAGGATAATTATGAAAGGCATATATTCTGATCAAACTAGCTGTTATCTTTATCCAGAAGAACCAAGTATAGATGACCATGTCACGATTAAACTAAGAATTCCAAAATACTTAGGTAAAAGTATCGGAAGTGTTATTTTTACTCCTCAAAAAAACTTAAAAAATTATCAACATAAACCAATGCAACTCTCAAAAGAAACTACTTATTTTTATTTTTTTGAAAGTACTTTCAAAATGCCAGACAGAATTGTTAGGTACCATTTCGAAATAGATTTAATAGAAAAGGGCAAAAAAATGTTCTATGACGCTATGGGGATTGTAGAAAATCGCACTATTCATGACTTTGTACTCGTTGCAGATTTTAAAACTCCAAAATGGTCCCATGGTTCAATATATTATCAAATATTTGTTGATCGATTTAAAAACGGAGATGAAACAAACGATCCAGTATCTCACGAGTATCAATACGATGGTCAAGAAGTTTTGAAAAAAGATTGGAACTCACTGCCAGATCCTAAAAATGGTCATAGAGAGTTTTATGGCGGAGATTTACAAGGAGTTTTAGAAAAGATTGACTACTTAAAAGATTTAGGAGTGGAAACGATTTACCTAAACCCTATCTTTGTTTCTCCAAGTCCGCACAAATATGATACTCAAGATTACGAACATGTAGACCCTCATTTTGGGGTTATAGAGGAAGATTCTGAAGATCTTAACGAAAAATACAAAGTCAGAACTACCTCTATAAAGAACCTCGAAAAAAGCGATGAAATTCTAAAAAGTCTTATTCAAAAAGCCCATGAAAAAGGTATAAAAGTTATTTTAGATGGCGTTTTCAACCATTGTGGCTCTTTTCATAAGTGGGTAGACGAAATGGATTTGTATGGTGAAGGTAGTCTACATAGGGAGGATTCTCCCTACAAAAGTTATTTTTATTGGGACGGTACCCAAAAGAGCTATGAGGGATGGTGGGGTTTTCACACCCTACCAAAATTGAATTATGGAAATATTAGTTTATGGAAATACATAGCTGATATTGGGAAAAAATGGGTAAGTGAACCTTTCAATGCGGATGGATGGAGACTCGATGTTGCGGATGATTTAGGTAAATCTTTTGAAATGAACACAGCTTTTTGGAGATTCTTCTACAAAGTTGTAAAAAAGTCAAATCCAGAATCGATAATATTTGCAGAAATTTATAAATCACCTCTTGCTTGGTTAGAAAGACAATGCTGGGACTCTATAATGAATTATATAACCTGTATGGATCCGGTTAGTTATTTTCTTACAGGCATGGAAAAACACAACGAGCATTATAAACCTGAGCTCTTAAAAAATGCTGAGTATTTCGTTAACTCAGTGAGATGGGCTTTATCTCAATTACCCATGAATAGTAAATTTATTGCTTTAAACCAACTAAGCAACCATGATCATTCTAGATGGATGACAAGAACCACACAAAAAGTTGGGAGATTGGGACCAAAAACTCATGAAGAAGCTTCCCTTGGAAAGGATTTAGATGTTTTCAAAATAGGGTTAGTCACAATGTTTACTCTTCCAGGATCACCCGGATTATTCTACGGTGATGAAATAGGTTTAGAAGGTTGGACAGACCCAGATAATAGAAGACCTTACCCTTGGGGAAAAGAAAGTGAAGAAAATAAAATGTTGTTTAATTTCACAAAAGAATTAATTAAAATGTACAAAGAACATCTTGCATTGAGAAAGGGGTCTTTTGATTTTCTTGATTGGAATGGAGGATACGTATCTTACGCTTCATGGAATGAAAGTGAAAATATAATCACCGTTATAAATAGAGAAGAAAAAGAGATCGATGTTGAACTGCCATTATGGCTACTCGATAAAAAAGAAGGGAAAATAGATCTTTTATTCGCTACAAAAGATTTCAATTTAGAAGATAATTCTTATAACGACGGCAAAAAATCTCTAAAAATCCCAGAGAAAATTGCCCTTGTATTTAAAATTAATTGATTCCCCTTGCTTGGATATATGGCTTTTTTTAATGTTCTGTAATCTCACCCTTTAAAATATTAATTCCGTGTGGGATAAGATCTTTAACAGCTTCAAAACATTCTTTAACCGCTTTAGTGCTACCTGGAAAATTGATAATTAAAGTGAATTTTCTAATTCCACAAACTCCTCTAGAAAGATATGCCATTGGGGTATTCTCCCCCGTGGCATATCTGATTTTTTCTGGAATTCCTGGAACCTCTTTTTCGATAATGTTTTTCGTAGCCTCCGGAGTAACGTCTCTTGGAGCTAAACCCGTTCCCCCTGTTGTGAGTATTAAGTCTGCAATATTATTGTCGGCTACTTCTTTTAATTTTTGTTCTATTTCTTCTTTTTCATCGGGAATTATTAGGTAAAAACTTTTAATCCAACCTTCTTCTTCAATCATCTTAATTAGTAATTCACCACTTTTGTCTTGTCTTAAACCCTTTGATCCTTTATCACTTATTGTTATTATTGCAACTTTAATCATTACTGTACCCCCTACTCTGATACAATCGTTAATTTATCACCTGGAACCACGATACCACCTTCTAAAACTTTGGCGAAAATCCCCTCTGTCAGCATTATATTGTCAGGATTGAATTCTCCAGCTTTTCCTATTTCAGTAATTTCGAGTAATACACTCTCACCTACTCTAAATTTGGTTCCCACAGGATATTTATATAACTCTATCCCTTCTATGGTTATATTCTGTGCGAAGTTGCAATATCCATCTTTTAATTTTAAATTCCTTTCTTTTACTATTTTTTCAAGGCTTTCTATGCCCAACAAACTGACTTGTCTATGACTTTTTCCTGCATGATAGTCACCCTCTACACCAAAGTTAGTTATAATGTTTATTTTATCTTGTTCTTTTTTGAGCATTCCTCTTTTTTCACATTTACAAACTTTGACTACTTTACCTTCTCTAATCATCGTTTTCTCTAACATAAGTCCCACTTTTACCTCCCGTCTTTTTCATTAATTTTATATTTTTAATAACCATATCTTTATCTACAGCCTTACACATATCGTATACCGTCAAAGCTGCTATTGAAACACCTGTAAATGCTTCCATTTCAACCCCCGTTTTACCTGTTGTTCTCACCGTTGCGTAGATACCCAATGTTGTAGCATTTTCAAATTCAAATTTTATATCTATGCCGGTTATCAGCAAAGGGTGACACATTGGGATTAACTCAGATGTTTTCTTAACACCCATAATTCCAGCCACTCTTGCAGTTTCTAAAACAGCTCCTTTTTCTATCTGATCGTTCTTTATCTTTTCAAGGGTTGATTCTTTTAGCTTTATTTGCCCATAGGCTATAGCTTCTCTTTTGGTTTCATCTTTATCTGTAACGTCAACCATCTTTGCTCTACCTTTTTCGTCTATATGAGTAAATTCTTTCATACCTATCCTCCAATTTGAGACATATTTTTCTTCGGGAAAAAATCATTTTTGTAAAAGTTGTGACTAATGGGTTTAAGAAGAAGAGCTTTTTCAAACTTTTCTCTCACACCTTCTGAAGAGATCTTTCCATCTTCATCGCGCATATTTACTTCAACATCGCTGGCAAGACAAGGCCTCAAAAATCCATCAGCAGTTAATCTCATTCGATTACATGTTGAGCAAAAGTTATGACTAATAGCGGTAATAAATCCTACAGTTCCCTTTGCCCCAGGGACTTTGAAATCCTTTGAAGGGCCATTATTTTGTATATCTACAGGGACCATACCCATCTTATCGATAATTATTTCCTTGAATTCGTTTAGAGAAACATAATAATTACCAGAAAGAAGGCTTGTTTCACCCATAGGCATATACTCAATAAATCTCACATGTAGGTCCTTATCTATTGTGAGATTAACGAAATTTTCCAATTCATTATCGTTGATACCCTTCATCACAACGGTATTAATCTTTACTGGATTTAAGCCAACTTCAAGTGCTGCTTTAATCCCTTCAATTGCTTGAGAAAATTCGCCCCTTCGAGTAATCGTTTTATAGGTATCGGGATTTAAAGAATCAAGACTAATGTTAACCCTAGACAAACCTGCCCTTTTTAAAGCAAATGCATATTTTGGTAGAAGAACGCCATTAGTTGTCATAGTAATATCTTCAAGTGCAGGAATTTTCCTCAATTCTTTGATTAAATTTACTACGCCTTGTCGAACAAGAGGTTCACCACCAGTGATACGAACTTTCTTTATACCAAGTTCAGTACCTACTTCAACGATTTTGATTATTTCTTCATATCGTAGAATACTGCTATGGGTCTTGAAAGTCACACCTTGAGATGGCATACAATAAATACAACGTAGATTACATCTATCTGTTATCGATACTCTAAGATAATCGATACTTCTTCCGTATTTATCAATCATTATAATTGAACTCTCCTTTTATGACATTATTTCACCTGTATTATCTGTTCTATAACCCCCCAATGCAATTACTTGGCTCTTAAACTTTTCAGAATTAATAACCTCAAGAATTTTTCCCATCCTGGTATCTTGTAGAAAGTCAGTTGGAATTATAAAATCATATCTTTCTTCTAAAAGAGGTATAAAATCCAAATCCATCGCATCGGCAGCTGCCTTTATCCCTAATCCTACATCTGCAGATTTATTTGCAACGGCTGCTGCAACAGCAGTGTGGGTGAATTCTTCTCTCTCGTATCCCCTAATTGATTTTGAAGGTATCCCCTTTTTGTTCAACCAATAGTCTAGTAATACGCGGGTACCTGAACCTTTCTGTCTATTGATAAAGTTAATATCTGGACGGATTAAATCCTCTATCTTTCCTAATCCTAAAGGGTTGTCTTTTGGTACAATTAAACCCTGTTGTCTCCAAATTAAATTAACCATAGTTACTTTTTTATCACCTAAAATCTCTTCAACGTAAGTTTTATTGTACGTTCCGCTTTGTGGATCCAAAAGGTGGGCTCCAGCCAAATGACACTCACCTCTTTTAAGCGACATCAATCCTCCCATACTCCCCACAGATTGGATGTTAAAGTCAAATCCAAGTTTTTGAGATTTTATTTCGTTAACCAATATGTCTAATGAATAATCATGACTCCCAATGAATAACACGTTTTTTGAAATGGAGGAGATGGGTTTCAAAATATATATTTTCACCTTTTCGTTGATACCTATTCCTTCGGATTTTTCTGGGACAGGCATAATACCATCTGCATTCACCAGTGACTCCATGGCAGCCGAACCCCTTTTTCTTGGAACCGCTACGTATTCTCCATCAATAAAAGCTAAATTAACCCTTAAAAATTCTTCCAAGCCAACTTGTGAAGGAACTTTTCTACGAACAACCGCATTTATATATGGCGTTTCTGGAACGTCCAAACTTAACATCTGATACACAAGGGTTCGTACAAAAATGTAATAATTCAGCAAAGCAGATAGAGGATAACCAGGTATACCAATTACCGGCTTTTCTTTTATAACACCAAGAATGACTGGTTTACCAGGCATTATGTTAATTCCATGTACAACAACTCTTCCTACTTCATTTAAAATTTTCTCGGTATAATCTTCCCTACCTGCAGAAGAACCCGCTATAATGATCAAAATATCGTTTTTTTCTATCTCATCCAGCACTTTTTTCTTGAGATCTTCATATTTGTCGGGAAGGATCTCGGTAATTGAAACTTTTGCCCCCCATTGTTCGCCATAAATTTTCATCATAGTCGAATTGAAATCCACAAGTTGACCTTTTTCTGGATCCTGATCGGGAGGAATAATCTCATCACCCGTTGGAATGATTCCTATCAAAGGCTTTTTTTTAACGTTGATTTCTTTCACACCTGCTTCTAATAAAGATCCTACATCATAAGGCCTTATCATGTGATTTACTGGGAACATTAATTGCCCTTTCATTACACTTTCTCCAATAGCTCTAATATTTTGCCATGGTGTAGCACTTTTTTCTATAATGTAAAAATCACCTTCATCATTTATTTCTTCTATCTTTATAACCGCATTAAATCCTTCTGGTATCGGATCCCCAGTATCAACTATAACCGCATCTAAACCTTTTTTCAACATCAATGGATTTGTTTTACTGGCTCCATATGTATTTGAAGCTTTAACCGCTATACCATCCATTGCGGATGCATAATAGTGTGGCCCAAACCTTTTTGCATAGATAGCTTCTGCTGTAACTCTACCGTTAGAATTCTCAACTTTAATATTTTCTGTTTCAACAGAATAGTCTTTGAAAATCTTTAAATATTCTTCTTTAGCTTTTTCTAAAGAGACTTTTTCTAAATATATTTTACTCATTTATTCACCTTCTTGAATTCAATTTACCACCTTGAAAAGCTCTTATATAGCGCCCCTTCGCCCCGCTCCCCACCCGGACGTTAAGGGGTAAACCCCTTAAAACCCCATAATCAAGTTCAAAATCAAAATCATTTAAAAACATGGTTTGCACAGTGACGCAAACAGGGCTCCGCTCTGTAACCCATATCCTGCCCATAAGGATAAATAGAACTAATATAAATAGACAACTATCGTTTCCTCTTTATTGAGTCCTTCTTTGTTAGCTTCTATTATTATATAACCATCGGCATAAACAAATGTAGATATCATTGCTGATTCACCGACTAATGGCTCCGCAATGTAATTTCTTTCAGCACTTTCAATCAATCGAACTGGGACATATTCTTCTCTCCCTTTATCTGAATCTAGGTTTCTACTTAATTTTGCTTTAATATTACATTTTATTCTTTTTTCTTTTATACCCATTATCTTCTCTACCAATGGTTTAACAATCACCTGGGTAATGATAAACGACGATGAAGGGTGGCCAGGTAAGCCTAAAATAGGTTTACCTTCAACCATTGCAAAAATCGTAGGTTTACCAGGCTTTATCGTAATTCCTTGAGACAATACACCAGGTTCCCCTAATGAATTTAAAACTTCCACCGTCATGTCTTTGACTCCTACAGAACTACCCCCAGAGATCAGGATCAAGTCACAATCTAAATTGTTTTTTATACTCTCCCTTAGAAAATCAAATTTATCTGGAATTATCCCAACGTATCTAATTTCTGCACCTACTTCTTCTAATGTTGTTCCTATTGTGTAACTATTTATATCCCTGATTTCACCTACTCCAAGAACATTTTCCGGGGAAACTAATTCATCTCCTGTTGCAATTACAGCAACTTTTGGTTTTTTATAAACTTCAACATCAATTATTCCAAGGCCTGCTAGAGCTCCCACATCCTGTGGCCTGATCTTATGGTATTTATTTAAAATTACCTTCCTTTTAGGAATATCTTCACCCTTATAAATTACGTTTTCACCAACTCCAACAGAACGATTGATTTCAATCATTTTTTCGCCAACGTAATCAACGTATTCTATCATAACGACTGCATTTGATCCTTCTGGCAACATTCCACCCGTCGGAATTTTTACAGCTTCACCAGCTTCTACCATTATCTTTGTTTCTTGCCCCATGAACACTTCACCTTTAACGTTCAAATAGATAGGCATACTTTCCGAGGCACCAAAAGTATCCTCCGCTTTCACAGCGAAACCATCAACAGTTGATCGACTAAAAGGTGGAAGATCGATGGGAGAAAATAAATCCTGGGCTAAAATTCTCCCATTGGACTCTTTAAAGTTTATCGTTTCTGATGGCAATAAACCAATATTTATATTTTTATTCACAATTTCCCAAAACATTTCTGAAGTATTTAAATCCAAGAATTCAGACATACTTAGCCTCCGTCTTTATTTGAATAAACCAAGCTGGCAGTACCGAACTTTGATGTTTTGATCATCCAACAATTTCCCAAATTTAGGTAATTTGATATTCAATGCCTTACAGATAGCGTGTGCATTAAAACAACTCACTTGTTCAAAATTAATCTTGAATTTCATACTGTTTCCGTCTTTGATTAATTCTTCAAGGTTTTCTTTATCGATTATAATATCGGCTTTACTTTTGGCTTTAGTCGCCGATTCTTTTTTTTGTGTATCATCAGAATCAATGTAAATAACCAAAGTTGGTCTAATAAAATCTAGGATACTGTTCCCTTCAACGATCAAATATTCAATATCCTCATCTAAGAGTTTGCGTGCCCTTCTATAACCTTCCAACAATCCCTGATAATTTGTTTTTAGTAAGATTACATTTTGGGCTCCATATTCTTTAAAAAGCGCAGTATCTTTACCTTTCTCATTGATAATTGAAGGATCAGCTGTAACTTCTATTTCCTTATTAGTTTTATGGAGAGATGTTTTTATCACCCCAACGTGACAGTTTAAATTCTTTATCATTCGTGAAATTAAAGTAGATTTACCTACATTACTCGTTTTTCCACTAACAACGATTGTAACCAAAAAAGTCCCTCCTATCTTAGTAAACATGCACCGCAGAGGCTTTGAATGTAACAAAAACCTTTTTGTTTTCTACTAAATTCAACTCTTTCAACGATTGCCTTGTTATGTACACCACCAAAGGAATACCGATATCCACGGTAATATGAACTATAGATAATTGTTCATAAATCCGCTTTATCACTCCAGGGAAAACATTCCTAGCGCTTGAATCAAAAGGATTTATAGATAACAATATATCTTCAGGTCTGATAGAGATATTAACATTCCCTTTCTTTTCACTGGCCACACTTATTTTCAATCCATTCACTGAAACATAGGTACCAGAATCATCTTTTACTATTTCTCCTCTAAAAATATTTCTAACCCCAGTGAATTGAGCAACAAAATCAGAATTCGGTTTGTTGAACACCTCGTTTGAATTTCCATCTTGAATGATCTTCCCATCTTTCATTATAGCGATTTTATCCGCTAAAGAAAATGCTTCATTAAAATCATGTGTTACATGAATTGTAGTAGTCTTGAGCTGTTTGTGTAATTTTTTCAAATCTTCTATAAATTTTTCTTTTGTTTGAGGATCTAATGCACTTAAAGGTTCATCTAACAGCAAAATTTGTGGAGAAGTAATTAAAGCTCTAGCGAGAGCTACTCTCTGCTTCTCTCCTCCACTTAGATTCTTCGTTTTCCTTGTGAGTAAATGTTCTATGTGAAAAAGCTCTACTATGTTGTTTAACAGATATCTTACTTCATCTTTCTTAACTCTCTTCGATTTTAATCCAAAAATAATATTCTCTTCTACATTTAAATGTGGAAAAAGCATATAATCCTGATAAACCATCCCAACATTTCTTTCTTCAGGAGGTAAATTTGTGATTCTTTTCTCATTTATAAACACATCCCCAGAGTCGGGTTTTATTAAACCTGCTATAATCTCAAGAATCACTGTTTTACCTACACCTGTTGGCCCCAAAATTACAAAATACTCATTATCTTCAATATTCAAATTGATATCTTCTAAAGAAAACTTTTTAAATCTCTTAGATATATTCACGATTTTAATCAAGCTCGTTTTCCTTCTCTCTACCTTCTATTGAATTCTTTCTGTTTATGAGTGTTAAAAAGATAAACACAATGAGACTTGTTATCACCATAATGGCTGCAACGGGGCTTGAATACTTCAATCCAAAGGAAGTAAACCTCTCGTAGATAAGTACCGACGCCGTCATTGGATGATAAGCTAATATAATAACCGCACCAAATTCAGATAATCCTCTTGCCCACATCATAAGTGAACCAGAGATTAAATGGTTAAAATTCAAAGGTAGCGATACTCTGAAGAAAGTTCTCGCAGGGGATGAGCCCAAACTTCTAGCAACCTTTTCAAGTTTAACATCAATAGATCTGAACCCTTCTTTAACTTCATTCACCAAAAAAGGCATACTGACAAACATCATTGCAACAACTATTCCTGCAAATTCGCCAACGAACTCTATTCCAAATATCGAGAAGAATCTTCCCAGAAAAAATCTATGGCCAAAAACTGTCAAAAGCGCTATTCCAGCCGCTGTATGTGGTATTATAACAGGGATATCTATCAAACTTTCAACAAAAGACTTACCAAAAAAATCTTTACGAGCAAGCAAGTAAGCCAAAGGCACCCCTAACAATATGGAAATTAAAGTGGCAACTAACGATGCACTGAAAGTAAGCAATATGGAGCTGTAAACTTCTTCTTCCTTTACAGTGTCAATAAGAACTTGCGGTTCAACTCCAAAGATAAGCTTGGCTACCGGGGCAGCTATGAAAAACAACAACAGAATCCCCAAAAAACTAAGTATTAGTTCGAACCATGCTTTTTTAATCATTCGCTCCACCTTTTAAGAAATCTTGAATCTCCTGGGGAGCTTTTTCTATGTTTACACCTTCTGGGGGATTAATTGGCGGTTGCCCATTTTCTTCCATAATGGCTCGGCCTTGTGGACCAATGACGAATTTGATGAAGGCAATTGCTCCCTGTAGATTTGGAGCGTTATTGGGAATGGTTAGAGCATATACCATAGGTTGCCCTATTTGGGTTATCATTTCACCAGGCTCTTTGCCCGTTACATCAAAAGAAGCAGTTGCATAAAAATCGGCATACTTCGTACTTTTCAAATTAATTTGTTCTGGTAATTCCACGTAGGGCATTCGATGTTGCAACGCCACAGATTTGTAGATGAAAATATAATCCAGTTCTCCTGCCTCTAATAGTGCGATTAAATCTGTTTCTTTTGGTCTAACGTTTTTTGGTGGACAGTTATCAGCGAGTTTTTTATATAGATTATCCACTTTATAATATTTTTCTGCCAATTTCCAAACAATCTGGCTTCTGTATCCACAAGGATCGGCATTTGGATCCGAATGACCGTACTCAACATCTGGGCGCAAAAGAATCTCATACCAATTGTCAGAATTAATCTCATCTTTGTAGCGAGAATCTTCTGTGTACATTATCACCATCTCGTTGTTGGCAAAATTTATGTACCATTCTGTGTACTCTGGGATCATCAGATTTTCGATGACCGTATAATCCGCAGAACCTATAACGTCCGCTTCTCTTCCAAGATCGGTAACCTTTCTAACAGCTTCTCTACTTCCCGCTGCTTCCCTAATAACATCTGTTCCAGGATACTGACTTTCAAAGGCTTTTTCAATTTGTGCAAATGGAACGCTTAAAGATCCCGCATGGAAAACTACAATCTCTCCAGTTATATCTTCAGCCATCATCAACGTCCCAAATAAAAAAACAAATAACATAAATGTGTACTTATAAATGCTCTTCATTATTTCCTCTCCCCTTATCTAAATTTTTTTATCTAAGTTTATAAACTCTAAAACTTACTTTAGCAACCCTTTACTGTTACATCAACCTAGAAGATTGAGGAAAGGAGAGCAGCTTAAAAAAATTAATGACATTACAAAATAAAAAAACCGGCGTGTGAAGACACCGGTTCATAATGTGTCTCCTTTCCTAATGCGGGAGGCATAGAAGTTTCCTTCTATACCCTATCGTCTAAGTCACCATAGAATGAATTCCGTAGGTAACCTAGATCGAAGACATTATAAAATGTATATGAAAAAAATTGTTTTCAAAAGAACTTAAATTTTAAAGTTATATATTCACAACTTCTCTCGTAGGAGCCTTAAACATCGAATAACTTAACGCACCTTTTATTGCTTCATTCAATAGATGGCTTATATCCCATTGATTTTTCATCGCTGCCAAATAAACTCCAGGATTTAGGACTCCTCCAACAAAGATAAAACCAACAAGTTTGCCATCTCTTACCAGAATTTTGTGGTAACTTCTACCTTCTTTTTCCTTATAAACATCGTAAGCATCTTCTTTACTAATACCTCCGGTGAAAACAACTTCTCCAAATAAATTTACTATGTTTCTAGATACTTCTTTGGGATATTTCCAAGAATACCCCGCCATATTGGTGGCAGCTATCCTTGCTTGTTCCATCGCAACAGGCCACAAGGCATGCATTTCATACTCATCTGAAATTAAGTCTATGGATTCAGTCACATCCCCTGCCGCATAAACATCCTTAACAGATGTTTCCATATATTCGTTTACCAAGATGCCAGTGTGACATTTGATAGGCGTTTTTTCGAGAAAATCTATACTTGGTCTGACTCCTTTTCCCACAACAACACAACTGCCTTGAATTACTTTGCCTGATGCAAGAAAGATGTTTGCGTGATCTCCTTCTTCTTGAACCTTAGTTATACTTTCACCCGTGATTAACTCCATTCCGCTTTCTATAGCTCTTTCAGCAATAATATCCGAACCTTCTTCATCAACGATCTGAGATAACATTCTACGCGATCTTATAACAAAAGTAGCAGGTATATTTAGTTCCGCTAGGGCATCAGCAATCTCAGAATTAACTAATCCTGCACCAGAAAGTATTACTCTTTTAACGTCACTTTTTTTCAACTTATCTTTCAATTTATCCATATCTGAAAGGTTTCGCACTGTTAGAACTAGCGGGGATCCTTCTAATTCCATATCTGGAACATACGGTTCTGCTCCAGTTGCTATCAACAATTTATCGAAGGAAAATGTTTGGTTTTGTACAGTTTCTACCTTTTTTCTTTCAACATCAATGTTGACAACCCTTTGCCCTAGTAGAAGTTTAGCCTTAGATGGATGGGGAAGAAACAGATAATCTCTTTTCTTTAATTTATTCGATAATAAATAAGGTAAAGACATTTTACTGTAGGGGAATACTTCTTCAGCGGATAATATAGTAATTTCCCCTCGAGGATCCAGAGATTCTAATGTTCGAGCAGCATTTAAGCCAGCTGCACTAGCTCCAACAATAACGTATCTCATTTTGAAATCTGGACCTCCAATTCTTTAAGTTTTTCTTCTGTGGGAACACTGTCTTTATCCCATCCTCTTAACTGATAGTATTCATCCAACATCTTTCCAAGATCCTCTACATGGCCTTTTGAAGGACCCGTTTTGATTGGTTCATTTAATATTCTTGGAGGTAAGGTATCATCCTGTCTTGTAAAACCAGCTTTAAGATTGAAAAGCTTTTCAATATTCCAAATTCTTTCTCCAATTTTCATGAACTCTTGGGCATCTATTGAAAAACCTGTTGCAGTTGACACCATCTCGGCTAACTCATTAGCACTGAGACCAAAAGTCGTGAACAAACATATTCCAGAAGAATCAAGTGCACCGGTTAAATCTTGTAAGGTTTTAATTATAGCCGCTTTGCCTTCATAAGCGTACTGATCAGCATCTCCCAATACCTCTACGGCTGTTCCATATCCTCTGACGTGGCAAGCACCACGATTGCTAGTTGCATATTCTAAACCCATACCTTTGATAGCCCTTGGATCGTAAGCTGGGAACTCCTGTTTCTTTGCCGACATGGAAAGTTCCGGATGACCATAATGCTCTGCTAAGCGATAGGAACCTTGAGCTAATAATTTCCCAAAATTTCCTTCTTGCTTGCATGCCAATTCCACGGCTTTTAACATAGCTTCTGCTGAACCAAATCTAAGTTCAAAAGGGGCATCTTCCTTGGGCATATATCCTTTTTCGTACAATTCCATGGCACAGGCGACAGTTGAACCCATAGCGATAGTATCGATTCCATATTTATCACAAAGATGATTTGCACTTATCACTGCATCAAGGTCTGAAACACCACACATTGCACCAAACGACCAAACTGATTCGTATTCTGGACCTCCTCCAATAGTTCCTTTATACGGTCCACTTTTTACTACCGTTACCCTACCACAAGCTATTGGACACTCGGCACATCCTTCATTTCTAATTAAATTTTTCTCCCTTAGAGTTTCTCCACTAATTTTATTTGCCTCTGGGAAATAAGCATCTTGGGCATTACGAGTGGGGAACCCACCAACACCATTGATAACATTCACCAACATTGCGGTACCTAACATAGCAGCCCCTTGACCTGCAAAGGCATCTTTGCTTAAAATATCTCTAGCCTTATAAACTGCTTTCATAAAAGCTTCAGGATCAGCCACTGGAGTATCTTCATTCCCTCTAACGGCTATACCTTTTAGATTCTTACTCCCAACTGCGGCGCCAACACCGGTTCTTCCAGAAGCCCTATGACCATTGAACATTACGCTAGAGATAGGAGATAATTTCTCACCAGCCGCTCCAATCGTCATGGTTTCAGCCAAGGGATGTGTTTGCTCTCTTATCAATTCGTCACTTTCGTCAGCCAATTTCCCCCATATTTCCTTTGCGGATCTGAATTCTACTTTACCTTTGTTAATCCATATATATACAGGTTCGGCTGATTTTCCTTCAACAACGATCATATCGTATCCTGTGTGTTTCAAAGCGGGGCCAAAATGTCCACCTGCATTAGAGCACGCAATAGCTCCATTCAAAGGGCCTTTTGTGATTACCATAGTTCTTCCAGAAGAAGGAGCTAATGTTCCATCTAAAGGACCAGTGGCAAAAATGACCTTGTTTTCTTCAGAGAGAGGATCTACTTTCGGATCGATTTCTTCCAACAACAAACGAGTCCCATACCCTCTGCCCCCTAAATATTTCTGAGCCCACTCTTCATTCAATGGTTCACTTTTTACTTCTTTGGTTGTTAAGTTAACTCTCAATAATTTACCTTTGAATCCACCTTTTATCATTTTAAGCTCCCCCCTTTACTAAATCTTTTGCGATTTCTTTAAGGCGGGTGGCAGTTTCCCTTACTTTCACATTTGTGATATCTTCTACTTCTTCGTAAGACAAAGCTCCTGGATAGCACACTTTAATACACGCTGGATCCCCACCACAGTTATCACATTTTATTACCTCTTTCCCTGTGTGATCCAATTTTATGGAACCCCACGGGCATGCTACGATGCACTGTTTACATCCGATACATTTTTCCTTGTTAAGTTCTACCACCCCTGTTTCAGGGTTCTTAGTCAGAGCGGAAGTAGGGCATACTTCTTCACAATATGCTCTCTCACACTGCAGACAAACACTTGGGACGAAGGTTAAATCTTCCAAAACTCGTTCACTTTGATTCGAGAGTCAAGGGGGTTAAACTTTCCCGTATGCTCAAAAGAACAAGCATACTCACATGCCCTACATCCCGTGCATTTTGCCTGATCCAACATCAATACTTTCATGCACACTCCTCCTTTCAATATTTTAAAATGTTAACTGAACTACAGTTAACTAAAAAAAAAAGAAAACTTTGTTACATTCAAACTCCTATTTTTGAAAAATTTATATTGTTGTTATTTTAACTCTTATGTAAAAAAAAGTCAATTTGATTTATTGGCAATTAGAAGCGTTTAGGGACGATTATTTTCAATTAGAAGGCAAATTCTTGCAAATAAGCGCTTTTCTTAATCTTATCTTGAAAAACAAGGATTAATAGAGGAATGAAAGTTCTATTTTTTCATCGAAGGTTCACCATCTGTCTTTTTCTTTTACATATTTAATTCAGGTAGATGCGATTGAATAATCGCATCTACCTGAGAAGTTCACCTTATTACAGAGACTCCTGAAAAATTCTTTGTAAAACTTCATCATTAACTGGAATAGGTGCCAAGGGTAGCATAAGTTTTCCCGCAATTGAGGTTTTAGCCTGTTCTACTAACTTGGATATATCCTTTTCCGAAAAGTACTTCCCCATACTTGTAGGCTGTCCAACCATGGATAACCACTCTTTTATTCGTTCGGCAGCAAAGCTATCCTCACCAGGAAGGCCTCGAAGCTCAGGCACAATTGGGTGATATATATCAGCCAGAACCTCAGGTACAGCGTGATAAATTTCTTTGACCACAGCTGGCAGAAGAATCCCAAGTCCTTCCCCATGAGTTACTTCTGGGTTGATGGCGCTCATGGCGTGCTCCAATACATGAGTTATGTGTAAGAGACCAATATCAAATGAAATTCCAGCAATAGCAGAAGCATACATCAACCAATAACGCGCAACGAGATTCTTTGGTTCAACAATTGCCTGAGGCAAATATTTGGACACTAGTCGAATAGCTTCACGAGCTAAAGCTATCGAGTAAGGGTTTGTAGTAATCGTTGTTGCCGCTTCTGTGGCATGATTTATGGCATCAATGCTTGTTGATATAGTTTGTTTGAGAGGCAGAGATAAAGTAAGCTGTGGATCGTCAATGGAATAAGTGGGATAAATGTGAGGAGAATTGATAGCCGGCTTATCATCTCCGTCAGATTGAGCTACAGCAAATGCATCTGTTTCACTACCGGTTCCATGAGCTGTATTAATGACCACAATGGGCAAAGCTCCAGTAATCGGTTCTCCTTTTTCGTAAAAGTCAACTGCTTTTTTCCCAGAGTGATACATCAGCACTGCTACAGTTTTGGCCGTATCTATAACCGAACCTCCTCCAATTGCCAAAACTGCGGTGGCTTGCATCTTCTCCCCCACCTGTGCAGCCTCCTCACAGTTATCATAAGTGGGGTTAGGCCGGACACCACTGTAATGCTCAAAACCCTCCGCTTCTTTATTCAGCACAGGTTCTACAATATCCCATGCTCCGCAAGCTTTGTAAGCAACATTATCTGTTACGACCAATATTTTGCCATGACCACTGTTCCGCAAATTTTTAACAATGTCCTCAATCTTGTTGATCGCTCCAACACCAAAATAGGTAACAGGCCGAGCAGGTTGCAACGCGAAAACTTTGTTGATATCAATCTTGTTTTCGTTAAAATTCATAATACACCTCCTCTCATTCTCAAAATACTCTCTTTAGAAACTCTAAAACACTCACTACATCATGGTTTTAAAAAATAACTTTTTACAAAATACCTCCTTTTTCCTTATACGCTCTTATTCAATATTTGAAACTCTTTTTTACTAATTCTCTGAAAAGCAAGGCATTTTATCGTATTCTCAAACCCTCATAAAAACCATCTCCTTTTTCATAATTTTTTCTATTTCTAAAGTGTCTATTCTCAAAATGTAGTGTCTTCAGAAACTCTAAAAACACTTATCATTTCGTTTTTAAAAAACGATTTTTTCAAAACGCCCATTTTTCACCTTCTGTGCTTTCATTCAGTATTTGGAGTTCTTTTTTATATTGCTATTCTTTCTCACCATTGATAAACTTGCTTTAACTCAACCTTCATTATCTACTATTTTCGTGATAGAACCTATTTTAACTCTTATGTAAAAAAAAGTCAATTTGATTTATTGGCAATTAGAAGCGTTTAGGGACGATTATTTTCAATTAGAAGGCAAATTCTTGCAAATAAGCGCTTTTCTTAATCTTATCCTGAAAATCAAGGAATAATAGAGAAATGAAAGTCTTATTTTTCATTGAAGGTTAACTATTTCAAGGGAATAATCCTTTAAGTCTATGAGTAGTAACTTGTTGTCTAGGGTATCTTTTCTTCCTGTTATTACTTTAATTGCCTCTATTACTTGAATGGATGCTATAATCGAGACTACAGGTGAGACAACAGAAACCTTTTCCTTTGTTGTATCAATTTCTCCAAATATATCTTTTAAAGTCAAAGTTTTACCTGGTATTATGGTTGTTAATTGACCATACCATTGATTAACCCCTGCGTGTATATAAGGAGTGTTGGATTCCCAAGCAAGTTGTTCAAGAATATATCTCGTTTCGAAATTATCAAGAGCGTCTAATATAACGTTCACATCTTTTGGTATTTTACTCTTTTTTGAAATTTTTTCTACCTTTGTTTCTATTATCGTTGGTAAGTTAAAAGATTCAAGAGTTTTTTTAGCTTGATCGACTTTGTATTCGCCGATGCTATCCATGCCATATAATACTTGACGGTTTAAATTAGAAAGCTCAACCTTATCATAATCCACCAAATATATTTTTTTTACACCAACCCTTTGTAACTCCAACGCCTGATGGGTTCCAAGACCTCCAGCTCCACCAATATAAACAACAGCTTGTTTTAACTTTAGAGCCTCTTCTTCTGTGAACAACATTTTTTGTCTTTCCAAGTAATCCATTTCATCCTCCTCCAGAAGGTGGAAAGATCGTTATTTCGTCTTTATTTTCTACCAACGTATCCAGACCTTGTAAATGGAGAATATTTCTTCCATTTAATAATATAATCGTACCGCTTTTAAGTTCTCCATCTTTTAGTAGTTTTCTATTAAAATAATTATCGAACTCACGATCCAATAATTTTATTATTTCTTTAACGGATTTTGAGCCTGATAATTGATAATCAACTTCATCCTTGTTCAAATCAAACTTTATAAGGGAAAAGAATTTTATTTTCAAATCTTTTCACTCCTTTCCATATTCATTTCCATTTTTTCAATATCTTCCTTATAATTTATATTGAAAAACAGTTTTTCGGGTTCTCCAATTTCTCTTATAATGGTTTCTTTTATTATTCTAACCTTTACTTTGGGGAAAAAACTCTTCAACTTTAATTGATCATTTTTTAGTGAAGCATTGATAAAAGGCAAACATTTTTTGCTATAAACAGCGGCAAGTGGCTCAAGGTAAGAATTATACTCGGGCACAAGAACGTCATAATCTTTCTTCTGTAAGTTTACAAATTCAAAAAATTCATTTGTCAAAAAAGGCATATCACAGGCTGTCAAAAAATTGTACTCGCTATCAGAACAGGTTAAACCAGTAAGCAAACCTCCTAATGGACCTTTATTTGGTATGATGTCCTCACAAAAAACTACATCTTGCAAAAAAACATACTCTTTGACGTTCCCTATTATGTATACTTTTTCAAATGCATTTTGCAGACCTTCAACGATCTGTTCTATCAAAGGTTTCCCGTTAATTGTTTCCATTGCTTTATTAGTTCCAAATCTGCTACTCTTGCCTCCTGATAGAAGTAAAGCGTTCATCAATTAAAACCTCTCTTTGTGAAACTCTTTTTTCAACTTTTTCCAATTTAACTGGGGTTATTTTTAATTCAGGTATCTTTGCTTTTAAATCATAAACACGATTGGTAAGTTTATTTGCTGGACTTTCCGCATAGTGAAAAGGCATGAAAAGTTGACCAGATTTAACTCTTTCTCCAACTTTTGCATAGGTTTCAACCGTTCCTTGAGACGAAGTTATCCTAACTCTATCTTTATCTTTGATCCCCAATTTTCTTGCATCTTCTATATTTATTTCAACATAGGAGTCTGGTTCATGCTTGTCAATAGGATAGGATCGCCTGGTCATAGTTCCCGTATGGAAATGGTATAACATTCTTCCCGTCATTAATATAAAATTGTACTTTTCATCAGCTTCTTTTTCTGGAGGAGCAAATTCAACTGGAAAAAATTTACCTTTCCCACGAGAAAAACCATCCTTATGCAAATATTTTGTACCTGGATGATTAACATCAGGGCAAGGCCATTGCAAACCACCTTTTTCCAATCTTTCATAACTTATTCCGCCGTATAATTTTGATACTTGTGCGATCTCATCCATAATTTCAGAAGGAGAATTATATTTCATTTCATAACCCATTTTATTAGCCAATTTAGTTAATATCTCCCAATCTGCTTTAGCCCTTCCAGGAGAGTTGACCGCTTTTCTCACCCTTTGTATGCGTCGTTCGGTATTTGTAAACGTACCCTCTTTTTCAGCAAACGACGCCGCTGGCAAAACTACATCTGCAAATTGTGCAGTTTCAGTCAAGAATATATCCTGCACTATTAAAAAATCCAAACTTTCTAGAGCTTTTTTAACATGGTCTTGATCTGGATCAGACAAAAAAGGATTCTCACCCATTATGTAGAGAGCCTTTATCTTTTTACCAGCTTCTTCAAACATTTCTGTTAAAGTCAATCCTTCTCTATCAGTTAATTTTACACCCCAATAATTCTCAAACTTTTCTTTAATTTTGGGATCACTGACTTTTTGATAACCAGGATAAACATCAGGTAAAGCCCCTACATCACAAGCACCTTGCACGTTGTTTTGTCCCCTTAATGGATTGACTCCTGTGCTTTCAAAACCAACGTTCCCAGTTAAGAGTGCAAGATTCGTAAGAGAAAGTACGTTGTTAGTTCCGTATTTATGTTGAGTTATTCCCATTGCAAAATATATTGCTGCTTTTTCGGCTAAACCAAACATTTTTGCAGCTTCGATTATCTTATCTGCTGGCACACCTGTAATCTGGGATACTTTAGATGGTGTATAACCTTCTATTACTTTTATATAACTTTCAAATCCTTCCGTTCTTTCTTCAATGAATTTTTTATCAAGTAACCCTTCCTGGACGATAACATTCATCATTCCATTTATTAAAGCCACATCTGTTCCAGGCTTGTGATGTAATGAAATGTCAGCAATTTCAGAAAGTTCTATCTTCCGAGGATCTGCTACTATTAAATGGGTCCCGTTTTTCTTCGCCTTTTTTATCTTGCTTCCAATTACCGGATGATTCTCCATTGGATTTGAACCTATAACAAATATTACATCACTTCCCTCTATTTCTGATATAGAGTTGGTCATGGCTCCCGAACCAAATGCCATCCCTAATCCAACAACAGTGGAGGCATGACAAAGTCTGGCACAGTGATCTACAGAATTTGTACCAATTACTGCCCTCATAAATTTCTGCATAATATAGTTTTCTTCATTTGTACATTTTGCTGAGCTCAACCCACCTATTGAATCACTTCCATACTTTCCTCTTATATTCAATAGTTTTTCTGCAACATAATCTAATGCTTCTTCCCAACTAACTTTTTCAAAATGTCCATTTCTCTTTATCAAAGGGTCAGTCAATCTATCCGTGTGATTGACAAAATCATAACCAAAACGGCCTTTCACACAGCTTTCTCCATGGGGGTTTGGAGAGTTTTCGTTGTAAACCGAACCAACTTGAATTATTTTATTGTTTTTGGTTCTTAATTCCAATTGACAACCAACCCCACAGTAAGGACAGGTCGTTATAGTTTTATTAAATTCGTAATAACGCCCCTTCCCTTTGGAAGGAATATAAGTAAGAGCCCCTGTTGGGCACATTTCAACGCATTGCCCACAAAAGACGCATGGAGAATCTTTCCCTCCCAGATCTTCATCAAATGGAGGGCTAACTTTAGTTTCAAAACCTCTATTGACAAAATCCAATGCGTTACACATTTGAATCTCTTTACATGTTCGTACACATTTACCACAAAGTATGCATTTGTCTGGATCAAGCTGTATAAATTCATTCTGAGCTTTTATCTCAAAACGTGGGAGTTTCTTTGTTCCGAAGGTGGATTCTTTAATTCCATATTCGTAAGCTAAATCCTGAAGGACACAGTTTCCATTAGCTTCACATGTCATACAATCCATTGGATGATCAGAAACTAGTAAATCTACAACCGTCTTTCTAGCCTCGATAACCCGTTCACTATCCGTTAAAACCTTCATCCCATCAGTTACTGGTGTAACACAAGAGGCAACTAATTTACGATTATTTTCCAATTCTACCAAACACATTCTACAAGAACCTACATCGGATAAATGTGGACTATGACATATGGTAGGAATATAGATACCGTTTTGTTTTGCAACCTGGAGTATAGTTTGGCCTGGTTCAGCTTCGTAATCATTATGATTTATAGTAACTACCAAAACATAAGACCCCTTTCATTATTAAATTTACGAAAAATTCAATATCAAAAAATCATATTCTTAGCGGTGAAAATATTTACAACAACTTCTTCATCTACTAGTTGAAGTTTATCTGTAATATTATATCTCGTTATTCCTTTTGAAGAGTAAGAAATATAAAGATATCCATTTTTACAATCCATACTTAAAATTGGAAGATCTAAATCTATGATTCTATTTAAATCAAAATTTGACAGATCAACGATCGCCAATTGAGAGCCTATAGAATAAAATATATATTTATCATTCAGAGCAATTATATCGGGCGAATAATCAAAGCTAAAATAATCGATAATGTTAAAATTTACGTCTGTCCTAAATACCCCTTTTTCTGTTAAAAGGATAAATCCATCAGAAATTGAATGAATTTGTTCAATATGATCTTTGGAATAAAATTTAAAACTACTCTTTCCCGTTAAAAAGTTAAACTCTGTTATCTTATCTTCCTCAGCTATATACGCAAAGTTATCAATAATTTCTATATCTTGAGCCATTCCTACAAACACCTTTGTTCCATCAAAGAAAGAATATATATTCTCTTGGGCAATAACGAATACACCTTCTTGTGTTTCTTTTATACCTACAATGTTTTCAGGAAAACTTTTGGTAATTGTATTCGTAGCATCATAGAAATTAACTACATTTTCATTGAGTTCGTAAAAGCCCTTCTCGCCTTTTATCAAATCCCCAATATATCTTTTCTCCCATAACTTTTCTTTTTGTTTATCTATATAAACTATCTTTCCACCCTCATCAATTAATACTCCTGATTCTAATGTGACAAACTCATCAATTGAGTCAACTGTATTAATATACTTAAGTAATTTTTTAGTATTTAGGTCATAAATATACAGCCCGTCTTCGTTATTCGTTAAGTATATATACCCGTCATTTATCATAATATTTGGTCTAGAAAATTGTCCAGTAATAATTTCTTGAGTTTCTAATGATTCCAAACTTCTTTTATATACACCGTTATTCGTAGAAAAATAAAGCAAATCATCTGCTAAATGTATAGAAAAAGCATCTTCATCCCATATATACAATGGTTTCACATCATGTTTTTTTGTCGTGGTCAAATCTTTTGTTTCAAATATTTGTATACCCATTAAATCGTCGTTCACTACAAAAAAATCCTTACTCAAACTAATCATTCTAGGTGAAACCAACTGATCATAATGATTAATTTCTTCAACTGTTCGATCTTCTTTGACTTCATAAATCTTCATCCCTAAACCTGGACCAATAACAAATAAATACTTTTCAAACATTTCAACTTGGGTTACCATGCCCCGTAAACGAATATGTTCTTTCAATCTTATATACACCTTATCTTTCAAATCGAAGCTTATCAAGCCATTTTCACCATCCGCAACAAATAATAATTCTCCATTCGTTGCAACGGATAAAGAATCACCAAATGTGGAGTAAGAGTTTAATAAAGTTACTTTTTGGGGATCTGAAAAATCATAAATTTTCAATCCCTCTCTGTCAACAAGATAAAGATAATCTTCATAAATTTGAGCATCGTTAACATAACTACCGGTTGTTACTGAAGCAATTATTTCTTTCTTTTCAACATCGAAAACATAAAATCCTTCGTAACCTCCTATTATTACTCCGTATTTGGCATTTACTGTTGAAATAGGAATTTTTTCTTGAACAATCGGATTAGTAACCTCTTCTACTTGAGTACTACTCCCCTGAACAGACCTTTCTTTTGCAATTTGGATGTAAAATATTACAACCGAAGTCATTATCAAAATTAAAACAATTAAAAAGCCTAAAATAGTATAATTCTTAATAATTTTGCGCACGGGTTACACCCCAATATGTTATAATTTTAATATAATTATAACATAATTTTTTTCGTATATTCTTTAGCCCAGAGACAACTTTTTTTCTAAATACTTTTATGATATAATTTTTTAGAAATTTATTGAATTATAACTAACCATTTTAGAAACAAAATTTTGATTTTAAAAAGGGGGAGTAAAAATGCCATCCGAGTTGAAAATAGTCACATTCAACATTGGTAAAGAAAAGTTTGGCCTCGATATTATGAATGTGGATGCCGTAATTGAGTATGAAGAGACCACTAAATTACCAAATGCTTCTGACTATTTCGAAGGTGTAATAAATTATCGCAATGAAGAAGTTTTACCTATCATCAACCTGAGAAGAAAATTTAAAATGTCCGACTTTGAAGACAGATCTCACGCTAAAGTAATAGTTTTAAAAATCGATCAAAGACGTGTGGGAATAATGGTTGACGATGTAAAAAACGTAAGAAGTATCGACCCTAATTTAATAAACGAAAAACCTAATATAGGTGGAATGCGCGGAGCTGATTTTATAAGTGGCATAGCACGTTTAGAAGATGGTATGTTAGTAATATTAGATATAGATAAACTGTTGACTGAGGAAGAAAAGATAGCTATAGACGAAGTTATTAATAATTAACCTGCTTTCAAAAAGCATAAAAAGTGGCGATATATTTATTACGCCACTTTTTTATGAAAAATTCATTCTTCATCTGCAGATGTTGGAATAACACAAATAAATTCTAAATCTTCATCTCCTGCGTTCTTCAATTGGTGCTCTATGCCTCCAGGGACGTAAACAAAACTTCCAGCTTCAACTGTATTGTATTTTTCTCCATCATAAACTTCTGCCTTACCTTTAACTATAAATATTTCATGTTCCCATCTATGAGAGTGTTTAGGAGAATATCCACCTGGTTTAACAGTGAATAGCCTCATAACAAAATTAGGCGCTCCATAATTACTCTTCCCTATTAATATTCTTTTTTCAACATCTTTAGTCATTTCATTATTTATTATTAAAGGTTTAACTTCCTTTGCTTTACCTATTATTGCTTTTTCCTGCGACATATTCGATTTTTTCCTCCCTTGTATCTAAGTATTTTGTTTTTTATCTTTTGTTACTAGTTTTGGGATACTGGTCTTTATTTTTCCCAATCTGTTAACATCGCTCTCCAATGAGGCTTTATTTTGCTTTACAATTTCTTCATACACTTCTTCACGATAAATTTTTATATCTTTAGGTGCCTCAAAACCGATTTTTATACTTCCATTATCTTGTTCAACCATAATGAGTTTTATTTTTCTATTTCCTACTTGTATTACGATGGATTCTCCTATTTTTCTAGATAATATCAACAAATCTATTCACCATCTTTTTGAACAGACAGTATAGCATTACTTCTTTCCAATTCTTCTTTCAAAAGATGTCTAATTTTGTATTCTTCATTTTCAATTAAATATTGTACCCCTTTATGATTTTTTTGCGAAATAATAATTGGAGCAGCTAAATTTATAGTTATTTCATCTTCTTTTTCAGGTATAGTCAAAATACTTAGTATTATAGCATCTTCTGATTTCTCTAATTCCAAGTATTCTGTTAAATCTTGAGGAAGAGCAAACTGATAATCGTTTCTTATAAGTTGAGGAAAAGTAACAGGAAAAGCTACTTTCTTATCTTCTAACGAAGCTAACCACATGATGGGATAAGTATCTTCCGGTTCCAGCAAAACAAACTGTTTAAGATCTTCGAAACCAGGAATACCATACTCAAAAATTATCGTTCGCTCAGTATCTATCTTCACACTTCCCAACTTCGTTTCATATTCTTTTATCATAATTTTGGAAAACCTCCTTATAGAAAATCTGCCAAGGTTGGGGGAATAATATTACCAGCAGCTTTTAAAGCGGCTTGTAAAACATTTTGCTGCATTGCCAATTCCATGACAACTTGAGCGATATCCGCATCAGCTTCGTTGGATAAAAATTCAGTCGAAAAAGTATTGAAGTCCTCCATTCTATTTGAAGTCATTTCTAAAACTCTTTGAGTGGCACCAACTTCGGCTAAATTCTTTAACGTTTTACCTTGTATTTCTTCAATATTTCCTAACTCATTTTGGATTGAAGTATTATCTCCCGATTCTATAGCTTGGGATAGTCTTTTGACTATACCAAAAATAGACGCACCACTATCGGTTACAAAAACATCATAAACTGTTTTACCGTATTCTATACCTTGCCCGCCAACGGAAATCTTCTGCCTGATATTCGCTTGTGATGGTACTGTTATTTTAAAATCCCCACTACCATCTATTTCTACAACTTTTTGATTGTTTTTAGCTCCCCCAAACACATAGTTTCCAGAAATTTCTGTATTTGCTATAGAAACTAGTTGCGTATTTATCTTGTTAAGTTCTTCTGATATAGCTACCTTATCCTCTTTAGTTAATGTATCATTTGCTCCTCTAACTGCAAGCTCTTTAACTCTAAGATATATCGAGCTCACTTCCTGTAATGCTGTATCATACATATTCACATAATTTTGGGCTGTTTCCACATTAGTTTTATAACGTTCAATTTCCCTCAATCGGCTATCTAAATCGGAAATCCTTGTCGCAACAGCTGCATTATCTGATGGGTATCGAACTTTCTTTCCTGAAGTTAATTGAGAATTTAAATCACTGTATTTCCTTAAAACATCTTGAATATCGTTAAGTGTTCTACTACTTAAAAGATTTTCAGTGATTCTCATGTTTTTACCTCCTCACCAACCAAACAAGTACTATTCACTCTATTATACAACACCCAAGTTGTTAATAACCGTCTCCATCATTTGATTGACCGCTGTGATAACCCTGGCAGAAGCATTAAAAGCCTGCTGATATTTCACAAGATTAGTCATCTCCTCGTCGATAGAAACACCCATCACCCTTTCTTTTTCAAGGCTGATTTCACTATTCAACATTTCACTGTTTAGCCTCATTTTATCCGCGGTTTCTCCCTTAACTCCTATATCTGTAACAATATTTCCCAAAAAGTTTGAAAAACCAACCCTTCCATTATCTAATACGGAATTATCATACATCTTGGATATTTCATCCCATACACTAACGTTTCCTGCACCAGTGGGAGAATAATTAATATCATAATAACCCAAATCGGTAGCAAGTAAAGAAGGGTTCTCTTTTAAGTTAGACGATACAGAAATTTGATTGACTATTCCTAATTCCTTATCAATTCGTAAAAGATCCGCTTTAGAAAACTTTTCATCTATTTGTTCAGGGCTTATATCTGGAGAAATCAGTGTAACGATATTGTTAGAATCATCTTCGATAAATCCTAAAGCATTGAATAATTTTTCGGGACCCTTTATAGTAACGTTCTTTAAGTCAAAATCTATTAGATTTCCAGCTCTCAACACAAATGAACCATGTGGAGTAACAGAAGCGGTAACCCCCGTGTTTGTGGCATTGATTTTATCAACCAAGTCATAAACAGTGTCTTTAAGAGGGTTAATCTCGATTTTTATTCCATTTATACTCATTTCTATTTTTTCATTTGAACCTAATAAATTATTCAAAGTAGGTTGTGAAGTATCTAAGACATCCAATGTAACTTTTTGTGCTTCCATTTGTGAAAGAGACCCATCTATGTCGTTTAAAACGATGGTATCCAAGTCTGCATTTGGAATTTTCGTTGTGGGGAATATGTATATAAATCCATCAATTTCTTCTGCTTTCAAGTAACCTCCAGAACCGCTGTTTATATTTGATACTAAATCTACAGCATTAGAAAAATTTATATTATAATTAGCACCGGACATTTCAAATTCAAGGTTACCAGGTATAACTTTTGCAGAATCTATTTTGTATGCCTTAATTTCTTTAGTAGGAAAACCGTATTCCCTGAGAAAATCTCCTTCTATATCAACTAGTAATTTGTCTTGAAAACCAGAAGTATCATCAAAATAAATAGCATTATTTGTTGAATCATATTTTATTGAATTGTTATCGTTATAATGAAAAGGCAAAGCTGCAGCATCTACAGTGTAAAGATCGAAATTATTTAAATCAATTGAAGGATCACTATAAAAACTGCTTAAACTCGTGACGTGCTTAATTTCGTCTGGATGGAATACGTCCGAATTTCCTGCTATCCTGAAAAATCTTGAATTTTCAAAACCTCTTTTGGTACTTATATCAGCAAAAAAGTTGGCCCCTGTTATAGTTCCTGTTGAATCCCACCCTTCTTTATAAATAAGATTAGTTGTATCTACTAAATACAAACCAAACTCATCGAGTTGTTGTTGATAAGAAGGGATGATTTCATCTCTCAATTCAAAAAGTGCAGACATTTTTCCATCGTTAAAAGTCAACAAATTACTGCCTACATAGGCATAATAGGCATCGTTTGTTTCTGCAATGGTTAAGGATCTTATCTCTTGATAACTACTTCCATTTAAAACTACTTTATCCCCCATACTCAAAGAAATTTGACCATTTGAATGACTTGTTATTCTTATATTGGAAAGTTCTGAAAGTTTATCCAACAATCTATCCCTCTCATCAAGCAAATCATTAGGGGAACCACTCATTGAACTTGATGTGAGTATCTTTTGATTTAAATCGGCAATCCTTTTCAAATAACCGTTTATTTCGTCTATTCTGAGCTTTATTTCATTGTTTATATCATTTTTTAATTCTTCTAACCTATAGTTAAGATCTTTCATGGTGTTAACTAATTCTTCCGCTCGAGATACAACCTGAGTTTTAGCGGCTTCATTTGATGGATCAGTTTTCAACTCCTCGATTGATGCCCAGTAAGAATCATACATATTTCTCAAACCCGTTTCTCCAGGTTCACCAAACAATTGTTCAATATAATGCACATTAGAATATATATTTTCCCAATAATTCAAACGAGAAGAAGTTTCTCGAAATTGCAAATCTAAAAATTCGTCTCTCACTCGTTGAATATCGCTTACCGTAGAACCAGTTCCAAAAGATAAAGCTGCTCCCCCACTCCCTATCGTTGTTAAATTAATAGGGTTGGTAGTCACAATAACAGGACTTTGCCTAGAAAAGCCCTGGGTATTAGAATTAGAAATATTATGGGCGACAACGCTCATAGCGATTTTATTGGTATAAACTCCTAGTAAACCCGTGTTCAATAGGCCGTTCAAAGTCATTGCACACACGCTAACCCCTCCAACTTCTTGAAGTTAAATCTTTGTTCAATCTACTACCCTTTTGAGAGTAAGTTTTGCTGTTCGTAATCGATTCAGGATTCAAAATTTGATATATAAAATTGTTCAAGTTAGATTGAAATGAAATGATGTTACTTAAAAGATCGATTTCACTCACTAACTCCTTTAAATTTTTAACTAGTTCTGAAAAGAGAAGTGCAATTTCATAATCATTCTTTGAAAAATAATCAATAATCGATTCTAATTTGTTCTGTATTCTTTCTTCCAAACATATTTTCGATATTAACTGTGCTCTTAAACCTTCTATTTTTTTAAAGTTACTTGCTAATTTTTCAATCGTCAAAAGGGTTGAATTAATCTCTTCGATAGATGCTTTTTTTACTAAGCTTTCCCTAAGGTTATAAAAAGATTTTTTTAACTCTATTAAACTAACGTTCTCTTCCTTTAATACTTTTTTTATCGCTTCTAAATCATTACTAATGTTGGTCACCTACTTCACTCAAACATTTTGTTTACAATTTGGTCTACATTGATATTATACGAGCCATTTTCAATAGATTCCTTCAATTTCGATACCAGTTCTTGTCGAATTTCTGGTATCTTACTTGATAGTTCTATATACTTCTTTGATTCTCCTGTAATCCTATTTGCACTTTCTAGGTTTTCAGATTTTACCTGCCTCTTAATAAAATCCTTATCAAGCCTTTTTCGATTTATTTTATCTAAATTATTACCATCAGCAGGATTGATATTGTTGATATCCATAATTTAGTCCCTCCTTTCAACAATTTGAATTTCATATGTATTATCGTCCACAATTATTATAACATTAGAAGTTTGTAGCAAAATTATTTTTTTCCAAAGACTTTTATACCTTTGTAGCAATAATAAAGAAATATAAATTTAAAAATTTTATTTATTTTTTTACTTGACTTTTCTATTTTTTAGGTATATAATTTTTTTAGACAGACCTAAAAATAGATATTTCATAAATAAAAAATCATCAAATAGGAGGTAGGTAAATATGGAAGGAAGGATTCCTTTAATTGGAGAAAAGTTTCCTGAAATGAAAGTATTAACAACGGACGGTGCAAAAGAACTACCAAAAGACTACAAAGGAAAATGGTTGGTGCTCTTCAGCCATCCAGGAGATTTTACACCTGTTTGTACAACAGAATTTGTTGAATTTGCAAAAAAGCATGAAGATTTCAAAAAGATCAACACGGAACTTTTAGGACTTTCTGTTGATGCCGTTCATTCACATATCAAATGGATGGAATGGATCAAAGATAACCTTGGAGTAGAAATTACTTTCCCTATAATAGCTGATACAATGGGAAGAGTAGCCTCAAGATTGGGAATGGTAGACCCCGAAAAAGGTTCCGCAACTGTTAGAGCAGTTTTCATCTTAGATCCTGAAGGAACCATTAGATTGATCATGTACTATCCTTCTGAGGTTGGAAGATACATCGAGGAAATATACCGAGCTGTAAGAGCTTTACAATTGGCAGACAAAAACAAGGTAGTAACCCCAGCCAATTGGCCCGAAAACTCGATATTTGGAAGTAAAGTAATAATTCCACCAGCATCAACTTATGCTGAAGCAATGAAGAGAAAAACGTCAGCCGAAGAAGGATACGATTGGTGGCTAAAGGTTAAAGAAGTTAAAGAATAATACTAAACCCCAGCTAGTAGGAAGTAGATAAGATATTATCTACTTCCTACTTTTTTATGATACAATTATGAATATAAATCGAATGAAATTAGACACTATTCATGGGAGGCGCTTTGAAGGTTGCGTAAAGATAGAATAGAAAAACTTCTCAATAAGATGGCAAAAAATAATATTTATCAGGCAATAATATCCTCACCACCTTCTCTTTACTATTTTCTGAATGAGTGGTTTGAACCTGGAGAAAGGTTATTGGTATTATTCGTAAATACTTCTGGCGAAGTTAAATTGCTAGTCAACGAATTGTTCCCGGTAAATACTGTTGAAGAAGAAAATTTAATCAAATATTCTGATTCAGAAGATCCCCTTAAAATTTTATCTTCTCTTATTGAAAAAGATAAACCTATAGGCATAGATGGAAGTTGGGAAACCCGTTTTCTTTTAGGTTTAATGGATATTATTAAAGATTTATCTTTAAAACAGCTTTCTCCAATAATTAGTGAATTAAGGATGGTAAAAGATGTTGATGAAATAGCGTTAATGAGGTCTTCTTCTTTATTAAATGACTCAGCTATGGAAAAGGTTATAGACCTAGTATCAGAGATGCTTCCAGAAAAATACTTAGCCAAAGCCATCAAAAATATTTTCGAAAGAGAAGGAGCCGATGGTGTTTCTTTTGAACCTATAGTAGGATACGGTCAGAATACTGCTAATCCTCATCATATGCCTACTAATGCAAAGTTAAAAGATGGAGATGTCGTATTACTAGACATGGGTTGCATAAAAAATTATTATTGTTCAGATATGACAAGAACAGTCTTTTTTGGCAAACCTATTGAAACCTTGAAAAATATTTATCATATAGTTTTAGAAGCCAATTTAAAAGCTATTGAAAAAATAAAACCTGGCCCTAAGGCGTCTGAAATTGATGCTACCGCGCGTAATTATATAGAAAGCAAAGGATATGGAAAGTACTTTACTCATCGAACAGGGCATGGGGTAGGAATAGAGATTCATGAAAAACCTTACATATCTTCAAATAGCGAAGAAATTCTAACACCTGGCATGATCTTTTCAATAGAACCGGGAATCTATTTACCTGGTGTCGGCGGAGTAAGAATAGAAGATCTGGTTTTGGTGACTGATAATGGTTGTGAAGTATTAAATAGGTATCCAAAAGATTTCTTGGTAATTTAATCACTTCTTATGCTTTCGATCAATTCTTTGCTACTAATTGAAACTAGAGTCTTTTTTCACTAATTTAGTTAGTACCCTCCGCTTCGCTGAACTCATTTTGATTTTCTTTCACACTTAACAATCCTAAAAGTATGGTATAATAAAAGTACAGATACTTCAATTTTTTTGAGATAGGAGGTGGATGAATGTATAAAAATATGACTTTTGAGGAAATTTTAAATAAAATTTCATCCACAGATCCAGCTTCGGCTGGAGAAACTGTCACAGCTTTAGTAGGGGCTTTAGCGTCTGCACTGGGTTACATGGTTGCAAATTACACTATCTCCAATGAAAATGACAAGGATTATGAAAATACGCTAGAAGTAGCTTTAGAAAATCTTATAGACATCAAAGAAAAACTTATGGAATACGCTGAAGAGTCTTCTAAATATTCAGAAAGGATCCAGAATGTCATGGAAGGAAAAGATAAGGACAAATCTTTAACAGGTGCCGCCATATTTTCTTTCAACATGGCAAAATCATCTTATAACATTCTAAAAAATTGCTTTACCTTGTACAAATATGGCAACCCCGTACTAAAACCAGAAGCAAAAATCACTTGTTATTTAGCATGGGCAACGTTGAATTCCGCCATTATTTCTGTTGAAGCAAATTTAGAAAAAATAAAAGAGGAAAAAGTAAGACAAAACCTTTTAAATGATACAATAGAGTTCAAGAATGAAGCGGATTCCTTGTTAAAGGATTTGAAGGAGGAAATAAAAAATTAATGGATGATTCACCTATAAAATTTGAATTAATTCATATTGATAGATACACTGGGGCTAGGCGTGGGCGAATCGTCACAAAACATGGCACTATTGAAACACCAGTTTTTATGCCTGTAGGTACGAATGCAACCGTAAAAACTTTAACTAACTCGTTATTAAACGATATCAATACTGAGATAATATTAGCTAATGCTTTTCATCTTTACTTAAGACCAGGCTTAGAGGTTCTTGAGCATTTTCAAGGTCTTCATAACTTCATGAACTGGGAGAAGCCGATTTTGACAGATAGCGGAGGGTTTCAGGTATTTTCCTTACCAAACACTAGATTAACTGATGAAAAAGTAATTTTCAAATCTCCACTGGATGGTTCTCAAATAGAGTTAACTCCCGAGAAATCTTTGGATATACAAAAAGTAATTGGATCAGATATTGCAATGGTTTTAGATGTATGTATAAACTCCTTGTCTGGGTACGATGCTGTAAAAGATAGTGTGCAAAAAACTTTTAATTGGGCTTTAAGATCCAAACGATATCATAATAGCAACGGACAGGCATTATTCGGTATAGTTCAAGGAGGCCTCTTTGAAGATTTAAGAAATCTCAGTTTGTCTCAGATAACCTCTTTAGATTTCGATGGTTATGCCTTAGGAGGATTAGCCGTAGGAGAAAAATACCAAGATTCTGAAAAGATTTTAAAAGCTTTTGGAAATAAATTACCTGAAAACAAACCAAGATACATAATGGGGATAGGTTCTCCCACTATGATGTTTTTATCTGTAGAAAACGGTTTGGATATGTTCGATTGCGTCTTACCAACAAGAATGGGAAGACACGGAACAGCATTAACCTGGAAAGGAAAACTAAACTTAAAATCCTCAGAGGTTAAATTTGATCAAAAACCTATTGATGAAAAATGTGATTGTTATACATGTAAAAATCATTCACGTGGTTACATACACCATCTTTTTAAAAAAGATGAGGTACTCGGGAAAATCCTTTTAAGCATTCACAATCTGCGATTCAACATTTCTCTGGTAGAGAAAATGAGAGAAGCTATAGAAAATGACGAATTTAAATTTTTTAAAGATGAATTTTTTAGCAGTTCAACATATTCTTTAACTAATTAAAGCACTAGAAAGGAGGGATCCCCAGTGAAATCGTTTATAAAGTACTACAATGAAATAAAACCTTTATATCAAAACAAATTAGACCTTACCAAAAAATTCCAAGAGATCCCCAGTCTTTTTTCAGAAAGTGTAAGCAAGTTACTAGAAAACATTTATGGAGAAGATAACTTAGATAGAAAACTTATAGAAAGTTATATAGAATTCGATCCAGATAAAGAGCCTTATTTTAAATTAAAAAAAGAACTGATGAATTTTTTAGTTGAAGATTGGACTGATAGTGATCTTCCAAGCATTTTAGAAAAAATGGCTAAAGCTGCCTACGCTAGATATAAACATATAATTGAAGATCATGATAGAACCGAAACATTTAGAATGGAATGAAAAATAGAGTTAAAAAAAATTTGTCAAACCTGGGGCAGCATCCCCAGGTTTATAAGTTATAAATAAAATTAGAGAAAGGTAATCAAATGGATGATAAAAATAAAGATATAACTAAAATAAAAGATATGTTTTGGAAAGCTTTATTCCTTTTATACATAGTTTTTATTATATATCTATCGGTTTCCAAACCCATAATTAATTATAGTAGTTTCAAAGGAGAAGACAAAATAGTTCATTTTGTTTCGTATTTTTTGGGTGCCGATTTTTTCTTTATGGCTTTTTTCAAAAAAAGTAAAAGATCTTATTTTATACTTTTTTTGATTTTTTTTCTTTTTAGTTCCCTTACTAACAGAATATTTTCAAAAATTCAGTATTTATCATACATATAGCCATTTAGACATGGTTGCAAGTTATTTAGGTGCCGTTTGTGGTTCTCTTTTTTTTTGCCTTCAAATATAAGGCTTTCAATTAGTTTAAAAAAGTATGAAGAGGTGCGTTTCTTTTGAAAGAAGTAAAATATGCTATAGTTTACCTGAATATTGATCCCAATTATGCAAAGTTGAATAATCTCCCTGTAAAATTACCTATTTTAGTGGAAGATTTTCAAAAAGCAAGAAAAACCAATAAAATACCTTTGGACATAATTATTAGAGGATTAGAAGCTCAAATTGATATAGATAAAAACAATCGATATTACTTATCTTACTTGGTTTATTATTATTATGAAGCTTTTAAAAAATCCCTCAACGATTCAGATTTTGAAAAGGCTAAGGAATTTTTAGATAAGGCAGGTAAAACTTACCCCGATTATCGATTGCATTTTTATACTGGATTATACTACAAAAAATTAGGAAATCTTGAACTGGCAGAGTTACATTTAAAACAATCAATAAAAGAAAAGCCAAATTTTGCATATGGTTATTATGAACTCGGTAATCTTATGTATGAAAGAAATGTATACGACGAAGCAATAGAATATTATTCTAAATCCGTCGAACTTGAAAAGGACTTTACGTTAGGGTTTCTGAAAATGGCAGATGTATACATGGAAAATGGCAGATTTGAAGAAGCTATACCCCTTCTACAAAAATGCATAGAAATTGATGAAAAATTCGTTCCTGCCTATGAAAGATTGGGTGTTGCTCTGAATATGCTTCAACGCTATAAAGATGCACACAAAGTCCACCAAAAAGCTTTAGAAATAGATAGCAATAGATATGAAATTTATTATAACGATGCTCATTCATTGGCTAGATTAGGAAACCACAACGAATCAATAAAAGCTTTAGAAAAAGCCGCCTCTTTGAATGAAACAGATTATATACTTCACGAATTAGCTTTGGAATATAAAAACATGGGAAGATACTTACAAGCAATTGAAACAGAGGAAAAAGCTTTAAAATTAGCTTCAGAAGAAAATAAAGACCTTATTGTTTTAACTTTATTAAAACTCTATGTAATAATAGAAGACGAAGAACAAGTGGAAAAATATTTTGAAATTTTAAATTTGAATTCTGACTTTCACGAAGCTGCTGTTAATTTCAAAGTATTGTTCGAATTATCCCAAGGTAGAGTAGAAAAAGTGAAAGAGATATTATTAGGAGAATCCGTATCAAGTTTTACTCTACTAATAGATAAATTAGATAGATTAGATTTTTACATCTCCAAACTTGAAGATTTTACAGATAAAAATATCTCTGACTCAATATTTGAAAGTATAGACGAATTTGGCAACATCGACCCTTTTACTTTGTCGGAGCATCTGGTAGCTAAAGGAATAGAACGTCCATTCATTAGCTGGTTAAAAGAGAGTTCAATAGAGTCAAAGTCATATCCAGATGGTGTTGAATTACTCACAAACGGCCTACTTCTTTCTGGCTTTAATTACGGCCTATCGGAAAGGGTAGCAACAACTATATCACAGTTTCTTTGGAAAGACGGTGATGGGTTAGCTTTCGGTAGATTACTCTTAAGATTCTACCAAGATCGAATCTTAGGAGAATCGTTACCCTTAGAGCACTTTATTCAAGAAAATGTGGAAGAAATCAAAGATATGTCTTTTACTTTTGCCCAAATATTTGCTAATTACGAAGAACATTTGATGGATTTCGACTCGATAGTAGATTTTAAAATAAATAACTTTAAAGATGCTCTAAAAGTTTTTTTGTCCATGTCTAGAATACAAACTACAGCCGAAGAAATAACTTCAGTCAAATTCAAAGATCATAACACAAAAATTTTATCTTTATTCATACAGAATCTTAACTCGATTTCCAACTCTTTTTTGCAGTAAATTCCATACCAAAAATAAATTTTTTAGAGGTGCTACATGAAAAATTATTTAATAATATTTGTAGTGATTTTATTTTCCACTATTACTTTTGCTTTGAATATAAATATTCTCTCCCCACAAGAGAATGCCCAAAACGTCGATATAAGAACTTCTTTTAGATGGCAAACCATAGACGCAGAAGGAAAAGAGCTTAGATATAAGATCTATATCTCTGAAGATGCCAATATAGACGAAAAAGATTTGAAATTGGAAAATATTTTTTCAAACTTTTATACGGGAGACGTCTTAAAGCCTGAAACAACTTATTACTGGAAAGTAGAAGGAGTTGATCAGGATGGAAACGTGTACTCCAGTAAAACCGCTAAATTTACTACAAGAAGTTTACGTGCTGGGGATGCATATATTATCATATTTGAAGAGTTTGATAAAATTCTTCCTTTAGATGATAACTTCCTGGGCATATCGAAAAACAAAGTTGAATTAATGAATGCCAATAAAGTTATAGTAAAAACGGTTGATTTTGAACAAAATATTGAAGATGGATTCTTGACAAGTAACGCTGTTTTTCTAGTTACTCAAAGCGAAACTTTTGTACTTGACCATTCTTTAGAAAAAAAGGCACAATTAAACGTTAAGATTAAAGGTTTAGCAGGAGAAAATATCTTTTACAGTGAAAATGAAATCTTTTCGATAAGCGACGATTTCCAAATACAAAAACAAATCGATTTCAACAATATTCAAAAAGCCTTAGTAAAAGATGGATATATCTATCTTTTAACTGAGGATAAATTTGTTAAAATGAATAGTAATTTTGAGGCCGTTGAAAGTTATGATTTTAACGATAAAACTTTCGATTTCGACTATCTTGAAATTCAAAATATGACTTTATTCCCCATATTGACTAATAATAACATTATACTCTTAGACACCAACCTGCAAAAAATGTCACAACTCGACTTTCAAATTGAAACTCAAAGATATCAAAGAAAGATATACACATATTACGACAAAATAGTTCTATTATCCGGTTCAAAAAATCTTAACTTTTATGATTCTGAATTAAATTTAATCAGAACTTTCACATATGAAGAAAATTTCAATTATTTTGTCCCTGTTAACAAAGATAGATTCATATTAGTAGGAGAAAGTATTAAATCCTTCAATTTGGAAGGGAATTTAGTCTGGAATTATTCAACCATTAATAAATTCCAAATAATCAATGAACCCTTAGTATACGACAAAGGTTTAATGGTAGGGGTAAAAGACTTTTTAACTCGATTTTTAATATTTTATGATGATTTCGATTCTCAATACTATTTTACTCGATACATCAAAGAAAAAATGTCTTTACCTCAACCAATCGAAGAAATAGTGGCACCTCCATCAACAGTAACTGTCCAAGCTACCCCCATTACGCCCCAGGTAACGGAAATAACGCCTGAACCCACACAAATCACGGTACCAGAGCCAGTAGAAGAAACTATTACCGTTCCTTCTACTCCTATTGATGTAACCGTTGAACCTACGCCATCAACGCCCCAGGCTACGGAGATAACAGCCGAACCTACTCAAATCACAGTACCTGAGCCAGTAGAAGAAGTTATTACGACCCCTTCTACTCCTATTGATATAACCGTTGAACCTACTCCATCAACACCTCAGGCAACGGAGACAACGCCCGAACCTACTCAAATCACAATACCAGAACCATTAGAAGAAGAAGATATTACGGCACCTTCTACTCCTGTTGATATAACTGTTGAACCTACGCCATCAACGGCTGAAGCGACAGAACTAACTAAAATATTCTCTAAAAGTTTTGATGAATATATCTACGGAAGTTTGTACGATGGAGAAAACTTTTACCTATATGGTTATGAAGGCAAAAATGACAATTGGGATGCAAAAACATGGAAAATGGATCCATATGGAAATATTTTAAACGAAACGTCGTTATATGCACAAAATACAGACTTTTTTAGAGATGCCATACTCACTAAAGATTCTACCGATAACACTAAGAATATAATCTACGTTGGCGATACCCTTTCTTACGGCTTAAACGGTAATGCTTACATTGTCTCTTTGACTGAAGATGGCAGCGTTAATTACCAAATAGATTACGGGGATATTGGTAGAGACAGCGGTATAAGTATTACAAACATTGACGAAAATAGTTACGCAGTCACTGGAAATTTATTCATCAACAAAAAATTATCAGATATATTCGTTTCAAAGTATTTAAACGATGGAACTAGAATCTGGACTAATAACTTTGGTGGCAACGATGTAGAGATTGCTTTGGATATAAAAAACTCTCAAGATCAAGGTTTCATGGTTTTTGGAGCCTCAAGGTCCTTTGGTGCAGGTGGTTTTGATATATACGTTTTAAAAATTGATTACTATGGAAATATGAAATGGTCTAACGTCTACGGTGATTCTAACGACAACATCCCCGTAGGGGTTATCAAAGACGGTAGAAAATACTACGTATTATTCGAAACTACTTCAACACCTATGAGTTACGGAATTTTAGAAGTAGATGAATTAAATGGATTTGGAGATTCTTTTGAATTTCCGTTAGAAGGATCGAATAAATTTTTAGGCTTTACTATAATAGATGGAAAATATCTAGCATATGGTTACAGTATTGAAAATGGGAAAAAAGCCGGAATCATCTACGAGGTAAATTTCGAAGAGGAAAAATTCGAAAAGTTAAACACTTACACTCTCGATTATGATTTTGAAATAATCAGTATATCAAAGCCCGAAAATCAAAATTCTATCTATATTTTTGGAAATACCACCATCAATGGGATAAATAATATCGCCTTAATAATAGATATATTATAATTTTCCCCTTTTTGAATATACAAAGGTGCTGATTAATATGAAAATATTAGACCCGGTTTTTAAGCCTCTCTTAATAAAACCACATCATCAATATAGAGAAAAGTTACTTAATTCTTTGATCGATAATAAAAGTAAAAATTACATTCTAATAAAAGCTCCTTCAGGATACGGTAAGAGCATTACTTTTAGTATGTATTTTGATAAATTGAAAGAATCGAAAGTATGGATTAGTTGCCCACAGGATTACTTTGATTTTGACACCTTCCTAAATCATCTAATCTATACTTTATCCAAAACTCTAAATCTGAAAGTATTTGATGATGATTTAAAAAATAATATTTCTTTTTTTACGGAAGAAGAGAAGGTTGTTGAACTGTTAAACGCCTTTTCAAATAGTAAAGAAGAAATATTTATATTTGTTGATTCCTTCGAAAATGTTATGTTTGAAGGAAAAAATGAAAATCTTCTCAAATTGTTATTAAACTTCATACCCCAAAACGTCCATTTCCTTTTTACTACTAACCAAGAGTTTCCAATTCCTTTAACAAAATTTGCTATGGCAAATAATGTTTACACTATTCAAGAAGAGGAACTGAAATTTTCTTTTGATGAACTTAAAAATTATATCAGCACAAAAAAAATTAACTTGTCAGAAGTAAACTTGTTAGAGCTATACCAATTGACCGATGGAATACCTACTTTTATTAACCTTTTAACCACATACATAGAAAAAACAAATCTAAAAAATTATGAAACGCTTATAGATTCAGCAAAAAAAATAGATGAATATATAAACTTACTAACTGAAGCCTTATCAGAAGATTTAAGAGAGTATTTGAAAGTTTTCAGCTTAATGAATGAAATAGAGCCAAAGATTTGTAAAGCATATTTCAATCTCAAAAACGATGAAAAAATTCACGAGTCTTTTGAAAAGTTATACGATCTAAACATGTTAGAAAAAAAAGATCCGCATTATTACTATATGAACGAAATATTCCGTCGAACTATCTCTAAAGGCATTGGAGAAAGAGAAAAAAGCGATATATACCAGACGCTTTTTAACATATATCAAAAAGAGCAAGATTACTATGGACAATTTCATTGCTTACTAAATATGAAAGATTTAGAAAAAGTCTATGACTTCTTTCTCAACCATTCTGAGCTATTGATAAAAGATTTTTCAATCATCAAAAAATGGTTAGATTTAATACCCACCTCTTTTTTCAGCAACAACATTGAATTGTACTATTACCGCGGCGTTATAGAAGAGAAATATTCCATGTTTGATGAAGCTCTTTCAGATTATAGGCTTGTAAAAGATAATATCCATAAAATTTCCAATAAAAGTATTCTTGAGAATATAGATACACAAATAATAGGAATTTACTGGCATCAGGAAAAATATGAAAAGGTCATCGAAATGGGAAATGAATTGCTAAAAAGTATACCAAATGAAAACTACCAGAGCTTAACTTCCTTGTACAATTTATTGGGAACCAGTTATTCTTATCTTTCAAAATTAGATGAAGGGAAACTGTATTTAAACAAGGCTATGGAATTATGTGAAAGATTCAATTATACAGAAATGAAACCCTGGCTTCTCAACAACCTTGCTTACAATATTTTTCTAATCGAAGGAAATTTAGAAAGTGCGGAAAATTTCTTTATTAAATCTTTAAAAAGCTTTGAGGATTCAAAAGATCTATACGGAAAAGCACTTTTAAATGCGAATCTTGCCGATTTTTATATTGAAACCCAAAAATATGACAAAGCTAAAGAGCATCTCAAAGCCTTTGAAAATATCTACTTGGAAACTAAAAACATTGCTTACCTACCTGTTCTAAAAATCTTGCAAGCTAAACTAGAAGTAGAAAAAAACGAATTAAACTCTGCTCAAAAAAGTTTAATGGAAGCTGAAAATTATTATTCAAGATCAAAATTTCTACAAGCAAATTATTACTTCGTCCAATCACTGTATCTTTTAAAAAAAGGTGAACTTAAAGAGTCTTTTTCAACAGTTGAAAAGGCAATCAAAATTGCTAAAACTATTTTCAACGAATATCAGATATTGAACTTTGAACTACAAAAAGTTCGGTTGTTGATACATTTAAAACAATTCGAAAAAGCCCTGTCATACATTGGAAAAATTATTCAGATTGCCACAGAAGGGAAAGCAAAATTAATACTAACTCAAGCGTTACTCTTAAAATTATTTTTAAGTAAATCATTTAATTTGTCTTCTTATAAGGATGATTTAAAAACATTTAAAGAGTTATTATCAGACAACAATTATCGGTTCATTCTACAAAAATATCCCGAAATAACGAGTTCAATTGGAGATCTCACAGAAATTAATTCAGAAGTTAAAATACCTTCCTTAGTTACTTCATTTAAATTGAGATTGGAAGATGCACAAGAAATCTCTTATCTTGAATCCAAAAAAGCTTTATACCCTAAAATCTATCTCTTTGGCGAATTTAGATTAGTATGTGGCGATAAGGTTTTAACTATGAGAAAGGTGAGAAATCAAAAAGCGTTAGAACTTTTTAAATTTTTAACTTTGAATTATGATCAATGGATTATTCAAGATCTCATAATTGAAAATTTCTGGCCAAATTTACCTTTTGAAAAAAGTCGTCAAAGTTTATACGTAGCACTTCACGACATACGAAAGAGATTTCAAGAGTTTGGTTTGGTTGAGGAATACATACTTCAAAAAAATAAAAATTACAAATTCAATGTAAACAAGGTTTATTACTTGGATTACGAAGATTTTATCCTCCATTTTGAAGAAGGAAATAAATCATTTAAAAACAAGCAATACTTAAAAGCTAAAGAACATTATTTAAAGGCTAAGAAACTCTATTCCTATGGCCTTTTACCATCTAATATTTACGACGATTGGGCAATCCCAAAGATAGAAGATGCTGAAAAATCTTATCTGTCAATACTTGCTATTTTGTATTCTTTAGAAAAAGAGAAAGACATTGAAATGGCAGAAAATTATTTAGACGAATACTTACGGATCGAACCTTTCGCCGACGAAATGAACATTGAGTACATCAATCTTCTACTGAAAAAAGGTGAAAGAAAAAAGGCTTTGGATTATTACAAATATATCAATGAGTTGTACAAAAAAGAGTTAGGAACAGCTTTTAATTCAAAAGAAATAAATTACTTCGTCAAAGAATTCCAAATTTATTAATCTTCTCCAAAAAAGTTGTTTTAGATTTTTTTTAGATCTCTTTACTAAAATCTAATAAACAACTTTTAATAAAAGGAGAGGATTTTAAATGAGGAAATTAAGCATGTTCTTTATGATCTTAGCGATCGGTTTGCTCTTTGTAAGTTGCGCAACTTTACCAATCGACGGAGATGGCAACGGAGATGACATAACCAATCAAGTAGTTATAAACACATTTATTGGACTTTTTGGAGAAAGCCCATTTATTATTGGCACTGTTCGAGAAAGTGTGGAGTTTTTAGCTTATCAAGATGGGAAAGATGGAACCTGGAAAAAATTAAGTTCAACTAACGGCGTGTATACTTTTACCCCTGAATCAGCAGATGGGAATTTTAGCATCTATGCTGTCAACGAATGGTATGACCCTTGGAATGAGGAATTTAACTACGACATTCAAGTAATGAATCTCAACACCACAGAAGGAAAAGAAGTACCAATAATCTTCGAGTATTGGCCAGATACTTTTGATGCTACATTAAATTTGAATTTTGGAAATGATTTTATAGGGAAAAGTGCTGGCACATTTTACGGTATAGGTCATGGATTTCCATGGTTTAGTACTGTGGATGATTTAATATTCCAACTAGAAGCGATTCCTGGCACCTATGATTTGGTAATTTTAGCCGGAGATCAAAATGAAGATTTTTCAAAAATATATATAGACAGAGATAGATCAATAGCAGCTGGTACCGACAACGAAGACATTTCATGGTCTGACTTTGAAGACTTCGCAACATACATTGCTACAACCACCATAAACGATGCAACCGCATGGGGTAGTTTGTTAGTGGGTGGAACAACCCCAATATTTACTTGGTTCGAAGATAATTCCAAGGTAAAAATCCCTCAATCTCTTGCAACTTCAGATGACTTATATGCTTTAGAATTAAGTCACAACGATTCTGAAAACTCAGTTTATAGATTATTTACAAAATTTACAGACTATCCGTCTGATATTGAAATTTTGGACACCCTTCCTTCTACTAACTGGGAAAAACCTGTCTTTTCAAACAATACATTCACATGGAATCAGTATGATCCCCAAATCAACAATCATGAATTGAGATTTTATAATACCTCTTTAGTAAATGCTAATTGGACTATGATGATAGTATTATCCTCTGGTTGGTTGGGAAGTGCAGATTCATACGAATATGAAATACCCAATTTATCAGATTTAGAAGGCTGGAACGATTTATGGTATCCTGATAGTCAAGAAGTTGGTTCATATCAGCACTTTAAAGCAGTTTCAGGGAACGAAGATGATTTAACAAAATATTTAGACCCAATAGCTGGCATGGAAGAAAGTATAATTAGTTATTAGCCCTCTTCTTTAAATAAGGTTAAAGTAAGAAAATAACCATTTACCCCCGAAAAGTGTTAAAATTGAATTGTTCGGGGGTATTTTTTATTTTAATTATCGAAAAGGGAGTCATAAAATGCAGAAATGTTCAGTCTTTGAAAAATGTGGTGGATGTAGTAAATTGAATATAAGTTACGAAGAACAACTAAAAATAAAAGAGAACATCGTTTTTTCGTTGTTTGATCAATACCACATAAAACCTAATAATTATCACGGTATTACGCCTTCTGTGTATATATATGAATACAGAAATAAAATGGAATACTCTTTTGGTAACGAATACAAAGATGGTCCTCTTGTTTTGGGATTAAGAGGAAAAGGTAAGAAGTTCGACGTCTATTACACAAAAGATTGTAAGTTAGTGGACGATGACTTCAACACTATCGTTAAGCAAACAAGAGAATTTTTCTTAAACAAAAACATACCTTTTAGAAATTATAAAAACCACTCTGGCTTTCTTAGAAATTTGGGAATCAGAAAAGGATTAAAAACTGGGGAAATACTTTTAAACTTGGTGACTTCTTTAGACAATAATTATTATCAAGAAGTAGAAACATGGAAAGAAGAAACGTTGAATACTAACTTAAAAGGAAATATCGTCTCCATAATTCAAAGTAAGACTAAATCTAAAGCCAACGTTGTCAAAGCAGATGAAATGGAAATACTATACGGTAGAGATTATTTTTACGAAAAAATTTTTGATTTAACTTTCAAAATAGGTCCATTCTCTTTCTTTCAAACAAACACAAAAGGAGCAGAGATCTTATACCAAACTGCGTTATCTTATGCAGAAAATTCAAATGTTGTATATGACTTTTATTCTGGAACGGGCACAATATCCCTATTACTTGCAAATAAGGCGAAAAAAGTCTATGGAATAGAAATTATAAAAGAAGCAGTAGAGGCAGCTAAGCAAAACGCCATATTAAATAATATCAACAACGTAGAATTTGTAAATGAGGATGTAAAAGATTTTGTTAAACAACAAAGCGGTACAGAAAAACCTGATTATATAGTGGTGGACCCACCAAGAGCTGGATTACACCCAAATCTTATAAAATTCATAAAAACCCAACAATTTAATAAAATTATCTATATCTCATGTAACCCTAAAACTCTAATACCCAATTTAAAAGAATTATCCGATCTCTACACAATCTCAGATTTTCATCTGGTAGATATGTTCCCACACACTGACCACGTTGAGACGGTAGTATTGATGTCAAGGGTTAAGGTAAATACGATGTTTTAGGGATAAAAAACTTTATAAATAAAGGGTTTCCGTGATTTGAGATCTGGCTCCAAGCCGGAAGGATAATCACGGGATTTTTCTTTGTGGGAACTTGTCCAAGATAGGCGGGTTAGATGATCAAGAAGATGATATGGATATTGATGTGGTGAGTTGACACGATTGCTGGCAAAGACGTGGTGAGTTGATAAAATAGTTATCACTTTTATTAATCCTAATCAGGAGGCCAGATTCAATTGCTATTTCCTTAGAGAATACTTGAAATCTTCTGCCTGCTGACAAGATAATAGATGTATAGGCCCTTGAAAATGGTGCATTTTCAGTGTTGTCAGGGGGTTCTTTGTTTCTGATGGCGGGTAAAGTTGTAGATTATGAGTGAGATTTAAGGAAATATGGTTTAGTTGATGAATTGAGCTCACCCATGCAAATGAAGTTTTGCTTTAATGGTTTAACCGTTTAGTAAAAGTGGTGTATATAAATATATTAAAGCAATATATAAAATCTAATTTGATATTGTTTTTTTAATTTTATAGTTGATTATTTCATCAAATAATAGTATTCTATATTAGACAAGGATGAAAGGGGATGTTAATTTGAGATTTATAGGATCTAAACAATTACTGGTTGAAAATATAGAAAATTTACTTTCTAAGCATACTAACGGTAGCGAGGAAACTTTCCTTGACTTATTTGCAGGAACAAATATTGTTGGAAATTATTTCAAGAAAGATTTTACAGTCTATTCTAATGACTTATTATATTTTAGCTATGTTAATGCTAGAGCAATTATTGAAAATAATAAAGAATTATCTTTTGACGGATTACAACATAATGGAATCGTAGACCCAATCTTATATTTACAAAAGAACGCAGATAAGATGGATTTTACAGGAAGCCACTATTATGAAGAAGCTTATACTCCTACAGGAGATAGTATGTACCTTACTGTAGAAAACGGAAAAAGGATAGATTACATTCGTGAAACAATCGAATTATGGAAAAATAAAATGTGGATTACTGAAGGTGAATATTTTTATCTATTATCTTCACTGATAGAAGCTATTCCTTTTGTGAGTAATATAACCGGAACCTATGGTGCATATTTAAAACATTGGGATAAACGCGCATTAAAAGATTTAGAATTAATTCCTTTAGAAGTGAAAGATAATAAAAAAGAGAATAAAGCTTTTAACGAAGATGCAAATGAACTAATTAAAAGACTTGATGTTGATATAGCTTATATTGATACACCATATAATAATAGGCAGTATGCTTCTAATTACCACCTATTAGAGAACGTGGCTAGGAATGATAAACCAAGTTTAAGTGGTAAAACGAAAATTTTTGATTGGTCAAATTTACGTAGTGACTATGCTATGAAGCGTAAGGCTTTAAATGCTATGGATGACTTGATTAGCAATATAAGTGCAACACATATTGTCTTAAGCTATAATGATGAAGGAATTATACCAATCAATGAGTTAACTAATTTAATGAAAAGATACTCCTTTAAGGGTGTAATTGATATTGAGCATATTGATTATCGCAAGTATAAATCTAAAATACCGTCAAATAGAGATAAGTTAAGTGAAACACTTATTTATATTCAAAAAAAACCTATAAAAAAAGGTAAAGTGATTGCAGCAACTCTTAAGACAATGGACAAATGGAAAGCAAATAATAATTCTTACATCAAGAGTCCGTTGAATTATATCGGGGGTAAATACAAATTATTGAAACAAATCATACCGTTATTCCCCAAGAATATAGACACATTTGTTGATTTATTTAGTGGTGGGGCAAATGTAGGGATTAATGTAGATGCTAAACGTTATGTTTTTAATGACATGAATGATCGTATTAATGAGATGTTCCGTTACTTTGCAACTAAAAAACCAGATGAACTGGTTGAAAGAATTAAAACTAGAATTAATGAATACGGCCTTAGTAAGACAAATGAAGAAGCTTACTTAAAATTTCGATCTGATTATAACAATAGCCCCAATCCATTAGATTTGTATGTTCTCGTATCATATAGCTATAACTATCAATTTAGATTTAATAATTCTATGGAATTCAATAATCCCTTTGGACGTAATCGAAGTCAGTTTAGTGAAAACATGGAAAGGAATTTACGCTCTTTTGTATCTAAACTTGATAATATAGACGCGACATTTGTAGATGGTTTGTTTACAGACCTAGAGATATCAAACCTTACTGAAAATGACTTTGTTTATTTAGACCCGCCCTATCTTATTACTACAGGTAATTACAACGATGGGAATCGTGGTTTTGTGAATTGGAATGAGGAACAAGAAAATGCAATGTATGATTTATTAAGAAAACTAACGGGACAGGGTGTCCGCTGGGCACTAAGCAACGTAATAGAACATAAAGGCCGGTCTAATGAATATTTAAAGTCTTTTATAAAAAATTCAAATGTGGATGTGAATTATTTGGACTATAATTATGATAACTCTTCACACAATACGGTAGGTTCCGGTAGTATAGAAGTGTTGGTAACAAACTATGACACAAATACATTTCAATTGAAGAATATGGAGTACGACTATTACGAAACACAAATAAGATAAAAGGAGCCAAAGCAAGCTCCTTTTATTTTATTAAGAAATAAATTCGATTTCTTTGTTTTTCATGTACAAAGGTAAAGTATTTGCATCGAGAATACCTTTTAGAACTGCGTCTGCACCAAGAAGTAATTGTTCTACATTTAGTGCACCTCCATTTGTGCTAGTTTGACTAGCAGTGTAGTCAAGTTGTTCTTGGAAGCGACCAACAAATTTACTAGAAACCCACATAAAATAGAATTGATTTTGTGGGATTATCGGATCAAAATCAATCCACCATTCAGTAGGATTGCGATTTATATCACGTCTTTTGTTATCTTCAATATAGCGAATCATCTCATCTGCCTGAGAAATGCTTTTTGAGTAGCCTTCTCCATATGCCTTAGTATCTATAATAAATCCAAACTTGTCAGTAAATACTATAGCGTCAGGTTTGCGTCCACCACCAAGTAAGATAGATTGTAATCCATAAACTTTTTTGAAGAGTTCAGCAGTAACTATTTCAAAATCTCGATTTCGCTTTCCATCGTATGCAATTTCTAGCAACTCAATGTATTTCGCTGATAAGTCTGTTTTATTCATGAATTCCGCTTTGCGCCTTTCTGTTTCTAAATCTTTTAGTTCTTGAGTAAGGTTAAGAGCAGGGATAGTGAAATCAACAAGCAAATCTTTCAACTCAAGTTTATCACCATCTATATCAATTCTAATCCCAAATGTATTTAACCCTTTTATATCATTCTCAATAATCTTCATATCATCTTGAAAGCCAATTTGACGGAGTTTATCAATCAAAACATTAAAAGATTTTGTTTCTTGCAAATATTTAAGAGGTTCTCTTCCAAAAAGTGTGGGTAGAAAAAATGAAACATGAACAAATGATTAAATAATCTGGTATCATGTAAGAAAACACAAAAATACACAAGGAGTGATGCCAGATGAGAAAAGAACTACCAAAATTCTTTGAACAGATACTGAATATAACAGATCCATGGTACATAGAAAAGATAGAGCAACAAGGAAATACAATCAACATATATGTGGATTTCAAAAAAGGTGCAAAGTTCGAATACAACGGTAAATATTACAGTGCATACGATACGGTTCAAAGAAGTTGGAGACACTTAAACTTATTCCAATATGAAACATATATACATGCTAGGGTACCTAGGATAAAAACAGATGATGGGACAAAGACTGTAGAGGTTCCTTGGGCTCGAAAAAACTCTGGATTCACCTTATTGTTTGAAGCGTTTATTCTCGAGTTGTACAATCACATGACGGTTGCTGAGATAGCTAAAAAGTATAATACAACCCAAAATAGATTGTGGAGAATATTAGACTTTTACGTTTCAAAGGAATTAGAAAAACAAGATTTCTCAAAAGAACCGATAAAAACGTTATCTGTTGATGAAATAGCAAGGAAAAAGCATCATGTATATCTAACCAATTTCTTAGATGTGGAACGAGAAAAGGTTGTACATATAGCTGATGGAAAAGATGCAGAAACCTTCCTATCATTCAAAGAAAGATACACTGAAAAAAACGGTGATCCAAAAGACATAAAGTCCATATGCATGGATATGTCGGTACCTTTCAAAGCTGGAGCCAGGAAACATTTTCCAAAAGCAAAGATAGTATTTGACAAATTCCATGTGCTTAATGTATTAAGTGTCCAACTTGATAAAGTAAGAGCCAGAGAGAATAAAGGGTACCATGAAATACTCAAAAGGACAAAATACTTGCTATTAAAAAATCCTAACAACCTTACCAAGAAAGATAAAGTTAGACTCGATGAATTGATGGAATATCAACACCTTGATACAGTTCAAGCCTACGGATTGGTACTTGAGTTCAAAAAGATGTTCGATTACAAGAAACCTTCTTATGCAGCTAAGTATTTTAAACGATGGTATGAAAAGGTAATAGAATCAAATATACCTGAAATGATTAAAGCTGCTAAGACTCTTTTAAATCACATAGAAGGTATCTTGTTGCACATAAAAACGAATATCTCTAACGGTAAAATAGAAGGTATGAACTCTAAACTTAGAGGATTTACTAAAAGGGCTTTTGGTTTTAAAACATTAAAGAATTTAAAAATCACTATCTTTATTGCCCTTGGTAAACTTAATTTAACTCCAGCTTAATTACCCACTATTTTCGTGATAGAACCATTTAAGAATATAAGATCTTCTTGTACGTATATAATCACGGTTTTTTCCTTCTACGGCAAGAAATTCCCATGTTAAAAATTTAGAAACACGAGTATTTTTTGAGCTGCCGTTACTCTGTTTTAGTGCATGTAGCCCACGAGCAGTAATACTAAATTCTTGGAATCCGGCTTTTTCCCCATTTCTCGTCTCAATAGTTGTACTGTGTTTTTCGACAAAACCCAGTTTTTGCAACCATGAAGCAATCATTCTTGCATATTTATCACTTGTGCCTTCAATGTCTGATTTTATTTTCTTTTGTTCCACAGTATTTGCGGTTTTAAACCAATCGAGCATGAGCTCTTCATCGTAAGAGGTAAATCCTTTCTCCCCAACAAAACCAAGTTGACTACCAATAGCGAATTTAGTAATTGGCTTCTTAGATTCACTAATAATTTTCAGTACTTGTGTAGCAGGAGGATAACACAAAAGTGCTTTTCGAAGAATCTCAGTCTCTTCATCTGAATCATTTCCTGTGCGTGAAAATTCAAGACCTAAAGGTGTTATCGAACACATATCAGTTTCTCTATCATGTTTGATTAAGTTTAGACTAAGTGCCCAACGTAAATAGCCATCAGATGTCCAATTATCTGTCCAGCGTTTTCCAGTTGTATTGAGGGACTGAGGCAAAATTGTAATTTGAATTAGCGCATCAGCAACAGCATCTGAACGTTTATTTGGTGATTTTCCATTTTTTCCTTTTGAAGTACCAACAAGTTCTAAATATGAAAAATCGGCGGTGTTACTTTTTAACTTTGTTAACAACTGATTTTTAACTTCTGGAAAGTAAATCAAGTTTGGGACAAGTATATCTCTTAGGGTTTTGTAGTGTTCTGATTGGTTATCAAAAATTTGTACGACTAATTTTAGTTTTGAAAAATCAGAGGGATTCTGAACCCAACCGAATGTTCTTGAAATCATATATTTTTCCTCCTTTAATAATGGTTAAACAGACATTATTTATCATCAATAGTCTCCATAATATCTTCTACCTTACAATCTAGAGTTTCGCATATTTTAAGGAGAACATCTGTCGTAATATTATCACCTCTACCTAGCTTTGCTATTGAGGCAGAGCTTATTCCGGTGGCATTTTTTAAATCCTGTTTGTTCATATTTTTATCAATTAACATTTTCCAAAGTTTATTATAGCTTATTCGTAGCATATATTGCCACCTCCGTTATAAGGATTATCATCCTAATTACTATATACATCATGTAAAAAACCATAACGACTTTCTTTATACTTGCTTTTGTATTTGTCTTGAGTAAACTCTATGACCTTAGCACCACCTGCCTCATAATCTAATTCTGGCAGGTCTTTTGTGTTTTCTACAACTATCATTTGTCCCTCGGATTGATTATCAATAAAGTATTGGAATAAGGCAGTTCTCATGCTTGTAGGAGCATTATCTTCAACACCTTGATCTAAACCAAGTAAGGGAGTATCTACTACAAAAATTCCTGGTTTGTAGATAGCCTCCTCGTGTAAATACTGCCTAAAGGTTAATCCTAATACGGTATTGATAAATGCCCAATATCCCTTGCCATGACTATCTTCTTTGGCATATCCATTTATTTCTAAATCAAAGGTTCCCATGTTGAAATGAGCTGTATTCAGATTTTCATATTTGCAGTCAGTTAATATTGAATAAGCTATCTCATCTATACGTGAATTAAAGTCTACGGGAAAATGTTCCTTTGGTTTAAATTTGGGTTTATCTAAATCCTCGCTATTTTCTTGCTTTTGTAGCTCTGTAATCCACTCCTGGGAAACGTTATGCAGAACAGTTGATTCTTGTTGTAATTGTATATAAGAGCGGTATTGCTGTATGCCTTCTCTTAATTTATCAGCTTGAGGAGCGAGTTCTGTTTCAATCCATTTTTCAATTTCGGATCTTCGTTCTTCTAAATTTTTAATCTTATTTCTAACTTCATTTAAAGTTGAAATGACGTCATTTTCGCTTTCTGCTAAGCCCTGCAATTGTGTGATTATACGATTTAGTTCGGATTTTGATGCTTCAATATAAGATTTCCTTTCTGCTGGTGGAATACTTCCGTCGCAAAAAGGACACTTTTTATTATTGCCTACAGAGTGTAAATGTACTTCTCCATCTACAATAAAGGTAAGCCTCTTTATATCAGCTGTATATTGGCTTTTTAGTGCCTGAAAGTGAGAGTGAGTTACTTTGGTTTCTGCTTCCTTTTCTTTTAAATTAAGTAAAGTACTAAGTAAATCCTTGCTTTCCTCTGTGGCGGCTGCGATAGCTTCTTCAGTTTCGGACAAATTGTCAATTAATTTTTGCATTTCTTCTTCGACATCTAAGTTATTATAAGCAGATAATGCTTTTTGAAGTTCTTCTCTTTTTTTAGACATATGTGAAATCCTACTATTCACAAATTGACGAACAGCATCCCTTTTAGCTTTGCTGATTTCATCTTTATCTTGCTCTTCACCATTTGGGTAATTATCTCCTGTGATAAGGTAGAGCAAAGATGCAAAAAAATAAGGGTGTTGTGTAGGTGTTGATGGTAAAAGTACAGATTTTGGATTCTCAATATCTTGTTCTTTTAACCAAAAAAGTCGCATAAGAGTATTCCATTTTAAGCGTTGCCTAGTGAAATCCTGGGTGCTTATTATCATTGGAAGTTTATGAATACCAATTACTTTGAGCCACAGTTCATTTAAGACAGGGTTCTTATTTCCCTTGCCTTTATAGTCTATGTCATAGTTGCCACCATCAATTGAAGCAATTTCAGTGACCACGTTTACTACATTCTTTCCAAGTATTCGAGAAAGGTGAATAGGACCATCTGGAGTCATAATGTCTAGACTAACACTATCATAACCTGTTTGCTCTTTCTCAAAAGGTTTCTTGATTACACCCATAGCAAATTGTATGCATTTTAATACGCAGGTTTTTCCGGAGTCGGAAACCCCGCAGATGAGATTTAATCCTTTTCTAAATGTTACTGTGGCAGGGGCTTTCCCTGGGCCAGTTGCTGTAACCTTTGTTATATAAAATGCCATTTGGGATTACTCCTTCCTTAATGATTTAGAGGCTTCTCGGCTAATTAAATTGAGAAGTTCTTTTTCGTTTTTTGAGTCTATATATTCAAGAGCTTTTTGAGCATGTAATCTATATTCAGTCGCATAGTCAGAAGTTAGAGAGTTACTAAATATTCGTCCACGTTCTGTAATGGAATATATGAAGCCCTCTTTTGAATATGAAACCTTTATCATATTTTCAAGTACAAGCTGTTTTATTGCATCTTGTACTAATGCTCTCCGGATAGAGAATTCAGAAAAACTAAATTCATTATCACCATGAAGATTGCTACCCGACAGTCCGAACTCCTTTGAATAATTTGATATGAAATCTACTGTTACTAAATTATCTAGTGTAAGCTTTTTCTTTTTTGATAAGGACAAAACAAGCAACAATCTCATGGATATTTCAAATACTGTATTAAAAACTTTATTATTCATCTTCATCCACCCAGCGGATGCAACCGTCATTTACTAATAGGTGACAGGTCCCTTTCTTTTCTTTTGGGCCAACAAGATTTTGGATATTGTCAACAACAGCCGTGGTAGAGCAGTCCACCACTTTTTTCATTACTGCTAACAATCTTTTGTACCCGTCATCGTAATCATCCCATAGGGTATCCTTAATATAATCATGCGTTTCAGACTTCCATTTCTTCGCATGTTCCTCTCCTTTATCAAAGGATTCACGTATAAAACGATCAATACGTACAGCACTATAAAAGTTGATTCTTTGATCAGAAAAGTTCCTTTTATACTTCATATGCAAGGAATCCAAATCATTCTTCGTAATCTCACCAGATCCTATGGCTTCTGTGTAGGCAGCCAGAAGCTCACGAACATAAATTTCTTCTTCTGGAGCAATATCCTGTGGAGGCTCAATCTCTTTTGGAATAGATATTTCAACATCTCCTATGTGTAACTTGCCATCGGATTCATCATAATAAATAGTTTGAGTAGGTAGGGCAGTTAATTTCGTAGGGAGAGTTGAGCTATTGGGAGTAACGATACTAGAAGATTCTCGACCTTCATATATATCATCTAAAATCTGAAGGAATAAATCAGCGCAGGCGTATCCTAAAACATCATCAGGATTGAAATCTGGAATCATTGTTTTGATTTCTTCTTCAATAGCGATTTGGTTATGATCGTTATATTCGTTTATATAGTTTGCAAATTTATCTGTATCTTTGCGGCTAATAATTTTATGTACGTTTCTCTTACTTAATGGGAGAGTGCCTTTAAAAAAACGATCCAAAGAATCCGGTGCAAGAGAGTCAAAAGGATTATATTTATTCTCCTCTGATAGTTTTATTTCTTCTGGTGATTTTGGATCTCTCATAATGTTGTCGAAAAGTGACAGAAAAAATTCATGTGGCTTGTACGTTGTGTCACTATGTTTAAATAATATATTCGCAAATTCACTAAAGAGCATTATCTGCCACCTCCAACTATATTTCCGAATCTTTCCGAACCCCTCCGAGTCCTTCCTTAATGGTTGGACTTTTTTTTGTACAATTTTATTAGTGATTAAACGCTCTGGAGAAGGAATTGTAATTTATTAAAGTCTTTTAGATTATATCATGAAAATTCACACATTTCCAGAGGGGAAATTCACGATTGTAAATATCTTAAGAGCAATTGTTCAGTATTTCTTCAGCAAGATACCGAATGCTTGATTTCCATTAAAGGCATATCGAGGAAAAGGAAGGAGGGAAAAGAAATGGCAAAACGTAATACACGCCAAACATCCAAGAAAGTTGCTTCAAAGGCAAGTAAAATTCTCAACGATGGACGTTACAGCAAAAATTCTAAATCAGTTGCTGGCAGTGCTTTAAGTCAAACGAGACTAAGCAAAAAGAAATAGTTTCAGTGATAGGCAGAGACAGATTTGAATAATCAGCCTGCCTATCTTCCTCAAAGGTAGTAATCAGTAAAGAGCATTTATTGCTCAACAAAATCAATCTCAAAGTCCTAGTGCGCATACGGACGGCGGGATGCATAAGAGTTCAGAACACAGTGATAAAGACTGTGTTTGGAATGAAGATGCACCCACCGTAATTTCGTGTGCCCTTATTTAGGACAAGCGGAGTCTGTGGTCATCTTCATCACAGGCTCTTTTTGTATTCCGCCGCCCAATGCCAGGACGGAAAGGAATACTTTATGAAGATTCGAGTTTTATATGAAGACAACATCAAAAATGGTCACAAGAACTACACCACAATTGAAATTCCAGATGGAGATTACAGCGTTATGCTGGACATTGACTATGAGCAACGTCTTGCAGAGGCAAAGCCTGAAAAGAAAGCAGAAGTTAAGCGTTGTGAGACTTTACAGGAAATGTTCGAACTAATGAATTCCAAAGAATACAACCACTGGCGCCGCTATCATAGGCATCTTGGCAATCCGAAGACACCTTATCGTAAAGATGATCAGGCTGAAGATGAAACAGATGTTATGGATACATTTGCAGATAACTCTCAAGAAATAGAGCGTTCTAACCAATACGAGTACGAGGATGTTTGTAAATGGATACGCAAGGTACTCGGTAAAAAAGAAGATTGGGCGGATATGTTTATCGCAGTTCGCATAGACGGTATGTCAATCCGCGAATATGCCAACTCCATAGGTGCTGATGAAAACAACATTACTCAGAAGTTAAAACGAGCAACAAAAAAATTGGAACAAGAATATAAAAACCGTCAGATTTGACCTTCTCCCAAGGCTACCAGGTAGGAGGTCAAGACCTCCAAAAAAATTTAAGGAGGTAATTCTGATGAGAGAATTAATACCTAAAGATCAATATGGTGTGTTTGCCGACACCAAAGATACGGCAAGAGCGGATAGTTTGTTTGTAGCAGAGTTCTTTGAGAAGGAACATAAAAATGTTCTGCGTGACATTGCTAAAATCACTGACCCCAAATCTGGGTTAAGCACAGAATTTGCTCAGCTCAATTTTGAGCCGACCTCATACACGGATGGTTGGAACAGAAAGCAAAAGGCTTATGCCATGACTCGTGATGGATTCACTATGTTGGTTATGGGATATACAGGGCAGAAAGCAATGAAGTTCAAAGAGTTATACATCAAACGCTTTAATGAAATGGAGCAGTTCATTAAAACTCTTGTTTCGGCTCGTAAGGAGTTCCCTTTACTAACAGACAACATTAAGTTACTTCATGAAAATCCAAAGCCATATCAGTTCAGTAATGAATGCGATATGTTAAATCGCATCGTTATCGGAATGACGGCAAAGCAGTTTAGATTAGCAAATGGAATTGCAAAAGGAAAAAGCATTCGACCTTACTTATCTGATGAGCAGATTACAATGCTAGACATATTACAAAAAGTAGATGTTGGTTTGTTAGTAGCTGTTCCAGATTATGGGCAGCGCAAGCGTTACTTGGAATGGTACAAAACCAAAATAGAGAAGAATTAAGGAGGGCTCTTACTATGTTTTATGTGAAAGAAAGATTGAATGATTCCATGGAGATATCTATTGAAATAACAGATGAGAATGTTTTTTGCCATTGCCCGATGTGTGATGTTGAAGTAATGGTGGATATTGCAGAAATCCTAGGTGATGGTGAAAGTGATTTATTTGGTACTGCAGTATATTGTAGCGAATGTAGTAAAAAAATTAGAGCCGGAGGTAGCTGTGATGAACATAAATAAATTCAATGCTGAAGGATACTATGACCCTACTCCGCATGAAGCACTAACTAATATAGTAAAAAAGGAAAAGGCAGCGTCAAAACCTGCCTTCCGTCCTTTGGTTTATATATGTGCCCCTTTTCACGGAGCTGTTAAGGAAAATGTATTAAAAGCCACTCAGTTTGCAGAATTTGCTTTCGATCGTGGATGTATCCCGCTGACTCCGCACCTTCTATTCCCTTTCATGGATGACAGTAATGAGAAAGAACGTGATCTTGCTATTTTCATGGACATCATCCTTATGGGCAAGTGCCAGGAAGTCTGGGTGCTCGGTGATGTCATCTCAAAAGGCATGAGTATTGAAATTGAAAAGGCAAAGAAACGTAGACAACCGGTCAGATATTTCAATAAGGATTTTGAGGAGGTAGAGGCTTTATGAAAAAAATAAAGGCAATACAGGCAAGATTTGAACATGGACAAAGACCTCGTTTGAAAGGAGGTCTTTAAGTTGAGAAAATTAGCCATTGCTTATGGGAACAGCCGACAGGCAAAGAAGTGGGTCAACAAAGAAATCACTTTTGATGCGCTAAAAGATAGATTGAAGACTCCAATTAGGACCACGGAATCAGCTGAAGAATATGCCAAGTTCAGTAAAGGTCAAAAGGATATTGTAAAAGACCATGGTGGCTTTGTTGCAGGTGTATTAAAAGGTGGTCGCAGAAAAAACGATACTGTGGAACTTCGATCAATGATTGCTTTAGATGGTGACAAAATTAATAAAGAATTTCTTGAAAACTATGAATCGAAAGCTGCATATACCTCTGTTCTTTATTCAACCCATAGTAGCACAGAAGAAAATCCACGGGTGCGTCTTATTTTTCCCCTAACAAGAGATGTAACCTCAGAGGAATTTGTAGCAGTTTCAAGATATTTAGCACAGATGCTTGGCATGGATTATTTCGATGAATGCTCCTATCTACCAAACCAGCTGATGTACTGGCCAAGCACTCCATCTAACGGAAAATTTGTATATAAGGAAGTAGACAAAACTTGGCTTAATCCAGATGATATTTTAATAGCCCATCCCGAATGGACTGATCCTACAAGACTTCCGACTTCATCTAGGGAGAGCAAGGCAAATACAGTTTCGCATGAGAAGGTACAGGACCCTATTGCGAAGGAGGGTGTTGTGGGCCTTTTTAATAGAGTTTATTTCCCTGTTACAAAAGCAATCGATGCATTTTTATCAGACGTCTACGAGCCTACAGAAAATGAGGACCGCTACCATTTTATAGAGTCAAGCAGTATGGCTGGAGTTGAAATCAAAGAAGGTGGCAAGTTCGTGTATAGCCATCATGCCAAGGACCCGGCATACCTAAAATTATGCAATGCCTTTGACATCGTTCGTATCCATAAATTTGGTGATGAGGATGATAAGAAGTCCTTTAAGAATATGTGTGATTTTGCCATGAAAATTGATGAAGTAAAAGTCTTTGCTACCAATGAAAAACTAGCAGAGGCTGAAGTGGATTTCACTGACAGTGGAGATGATTGGAAGTCAAGACTTAGGTATCAACCTAGATCAAGTTTACTGGAAAACAGCGTATACAACTTAAACCTTATTCTTAATCATGACCCCGATTTCAAGAACTTTGCATATAACGAGCTGTCGAACCGTATCCAGGTCACGGGATCACTACCATGGGAAAGACCAGAAGGTAACGTATTTTGGAGAGATGCCGACACAGCCCAGCTTAAGTCCATTATGGATATTCGCTACCTTCCGTTTTCAAGCAGAAACCACGATGTTGCATTTACCAAGGTTGCTGATGATAGAAGATTCCATCCTATAAGGGATTACCTTGATTCCCTCCCTGCGTGGGATGGAGTAAAACGTGTAGAAGATATTTTTATCAAATATCTCCAGGCAGATGATACCGAGTATATACGCACAGTGACCAGAAAGACCTTTGCAGCTGCTGTTGCACGGGTATATGTTCCTGGAATTAAGTTTGACTGTGTTCCTGTGCTTGATGGCGATCAGGGTATTGGGAAAAGCACCATCATTAAAGACCTTGTAACAGCAGAATTCTACTCTGAAACATTATCTCTTACGGATATGGATGATAAGTCTGGTGCTGAAAAACTGCAAGGATTCTGGGTGGTTGAAATCGGAGAACTTGCTGGAATGAAGAAAGCGGATATTGAAAAAGTAAAAGCGTTCCTCTCTACATCAGATGATAAATACAGACCGTCTTATGGCAGAGTTGTTGAAAGCCATCCCAGACAATGCATTGTCATTGCAACGGTAAATGGAGAGCGAGGATATTTACGTGACATCACAGGAAACCGCCGCTTTTGGATTATTAAGGTACATCAGAAAAAGCAGAAGAAGACCTGGAATTTTACTGAAGCATATAGGCAGCAGTTCTGGGCCGAAGCTAAAGAAATATGGAAATCGGGTGAAAAACTGTACCTCGAGGGTGATGTTTTAGAGGAGGCTGAAAAAGCACAGAAAGGTGCGATGGAGGCTGATGAGCGTGTTGGCATGGTTGAAGAATACCTAAATACTCTACTTCCAGATGATTGGGATAGTATGGACTTATTTGCCCGTAGGAATTACCTAAGCGGTAGCGAATTTGGTGGAGCCAAGCATACAGGTACTGTTGCACGAACCTTTGTAAGCAATGCGGAAATTTGGTGTGAATGCTTTAATCGTAGTCTCCCAGAATTAAAGACTACCGACAGTTATCAGATTGCAGCACTTATGTCTCAGATTGCCGGTTGGGAACGAACCAGTAGTATTAAGCGTTTGCCGATTTATGGTAGGCAGCGATTATATCATTATGGTGGATAGGGAACACAAGAATGCGACACAACACAACTTTTTCCCTTATATTCAAAATGCTTTTTCTTAAAAGTAGATAGAAAATAACTGTGAGCGTATACGCGCGTTAGTAAATATAGGGGAATGGTTGTGATTTTGTGTTTCTTGTGTCAGATGGGAGGATATTATGCAAGAAAAATATATAGAGAAAAAACTTGTAGCAGCAGTTAAAGACATGGGAGGTATTGCACTGAAGTTTGTAAGTCCTGGAGTTGATGGTGTGCCAGATCGCATTGTACTACTTCCTTTGGGGAGAATGGCATTTGTTGAGTGTAAAGCAACGGGAAAAAAGATGCGCCCTATACAAGAAAAAAGAAAGAAACAACTGGAGGCATTAGGTTTTTCGGTTTATTGCTTGGACGGTGTAGAACAGATTGGAGGGGTGCTTGATGAAATCAAAAATAAAATGTGATTGGTGTGAAAAAGAAATTTCAAGATACCCATCACAAATAAAAAAGCATAACTTCTGTAGCCGTAAGTGCTTGGCTGACTTTAGCAACAAAAATAAGAATCCTAATGGATACTCAAAATTGAAAAATTATGAATCGATGTCAAAAAACATGATTGAAATAAATAAGAAACTTAACCCTACAAGGATGACTAATGAAACAAGACAAAAGCTTAGAAATGCCCGTTTAAACTGTGGGAACGGAGTTACTTATTCAAAATACTACGGAGTACATGAACATCGAGTCGTTGCAGAAAAAATATTAGGGAGATCCCTCCGTATGGAAGAAGTTGTTCATCATATTGATGGAAACAAACGTAACAACGATGAGTGTAATTTGATTATTTTGCCCTCACAGTCAGAACACGCAAAACTACACTTAAGGGATCGTGCATTTTGGGAAGGAGGTGATGCCGAATGAAGTTCATACCACATGATTATCAGCAGTATGCAATTGATTTTATTGAGAGCAAGCCAATATCTGCAATATTCCTTGATATGGGCTTAGGTTAGGAAAAACAGCAATTACTCTCACAGCATTGTTTGATTTATGCCTTGATAAATTCGAAATAAGAAAGGTCTTGGTCATTGCGCCACTTCGAGTAGCAAGAGATACTTGGCCTTCTGAAATTAAAAAGTGGGAGCATTTGAAAGGTCTATCCTATTCTGTAGCGGTTGGAACAGAAAAAGAAAGAATCGATGCTCTTATGACAAGATCAACAATATATATCATCAATCGTGAAAATGTGGATTGGCTTGTTAACAAGAGTGGCATTCCTTTTGATTTTGATATGGTGGTCATTGATGAGTTGTCATCCTTTAAATCCTATGGTGCAAAGCGGTTTAAAAGTCTACTAAAAGTAAGGCCATCTGTTAATAGAATTGTAGGTCTTACGGGAACTCCATCGAGTAACGGCTTAATGGACTTATGGGCAGAGTTTCGCATTCTAGACTTAGGTCAAAGACTTGGCAGATATATCACTCACTACCGTAATACTTACTTCACTCCGGATAAACGTAATGCACAGGTTATATTTTCATATAAGCCATTACCTGGTGCTGAGGACAAAATTTATAAGCAGATATCTGATATTACGATTTCCATGAAATCCATAGACTATCTTAAAATGCCTGAATGCATCGTAAATGAAGTGGCTGTTTCTCTGAATGAAAAAGAATGGAACATATACTCTAAATTTAAAGATGATATGGTCACGAAATTAGGTGATGAGGAGATTGATGCAGTTAATGCTGCTGTGCTTTCAGGAAAACTTCTACAGATGGCGAACGGTGCTGTCTATGATAGTGAAAACAAGACACATATCATTCATGACAAAAAACTTGATGCACTGGAAGATTTAATTGAAGGCGCAAATGGCAAACCTGTCCTTGTTGCATATTGGTTCAAACACGATTTAGAGAGAATTAAGAATAGATTTTCGGTGAGGCAAATAAAAGCATCGAAGGATATTGAAGATTGGAACGACGGCAATATCCCTATCGCTGTGATCCATCCAGCAAGTGCAGGACATGGTCTTAATCTTCAAAGCGGTGGTTCGACACTCATTTGGTTTGGACTTACATGGTCATTGGAGTTATATCAGCAAACCAATGCCAGACTTTATAGGCAAGGTCAAAACGAGACGGTTATTATCCATCACATAATTACCAAGGGTACTATTGATGAAGATGTAATGACTGCTCTTACAAAAAAAGAAGAAACACAAGCCTCTCTTATTGATGCTGTAAAGGCAAAGTTGGAGGTGATGCGATGACCACACCTTATGAAAACTTAGCCAATGCTATCATTTTAATGGCAGTTAAGGATTATAGGTCTGCGTTAAAGAAACTTAAAAAGCGTCCAAACTATGAGCCGGCTAAAATAATGAAAAACGAGGTGGAGAGGTTCTTCCGCTCTGATTGGTATAGAGAACTTACCTCTGTTGATGGGAACATCCTAATCAAAAAATTAAAATCGGAGGTAAGAGAGATATGAAAGTAAAGGAATATTTACACCAAGCTTACAGGCTTGATAAAAGAATACAATCAGACATCGAAGAAATGGAATCCTTAAGAGAAATGGCAACAAGTGTATCATCACCAAGTTGGGATGAAAAAGTTCAAACCTCACAAAATGCCGATGCCAGGTTTGTAAGGTGTTTGGAGCGGATTATGGATTTGGAAAGAAAAATAAACACGGAAGTAGATAATCTTGTAGCACTCAAGGAGCAGATAAGGCGTGTTATAAACGAAGTTCCAGACACTGATGAGCGCATGGTATTACGGTATCGGTATGTTCATAACCTAACCTGGGAGCAAATTGGCGATGAACTTAATGCAGATAGAACAACAGTCTATAGATGGCATAATGCAGCTCTTAACCATGTAACTCTTCCTAAAGATCCTATTAAAATATAGTTTGCACAACTTGCAACACTTTGCAACAAGATACCTCTATTGCATTTGTGTTAGTATATAATCAGCAAAATAGAATATTTACCAAGCCTTGTGGGAATTCCTCGCAGGGCTTTTTCTGTGCCCGGAAAGCGAGGTGAAATGATGCCCAAAAGACCAAAGCGACCGTGCAGTACCCCAGGATGTCCTAACCTAACCGATGGGAGGTACTGTGAGGATCATAGAGTAGTAGAGCGCAGGCGCTACGATAAATTTGAACGTTCACCGGATATCAATAAAAAGTACGGTAGAGCCTGGAAAAGAATCCGTGACAGATATGCTAGGGAACATCCTTTGTGTGAGATGTGCGAGGAAAACGGACGGCTTACCTCTGCTGAAGAAGTACATCACATCCTCCCCATTTCTTTAGGCGGTACGCATGACAAAAGTAATTTGATGTCTTTATGTAAGTCCTGCCACAACAAGATACATTTAGAACTTGGTGATAGACAGATTCGTAAGTGAGCCAGGGGCGGTTCAAATCTCTACACCTTTTATAGCGGACAACGGCCTGGGGTCTTGCGTGTAAAAATCAGAAATCAAAGGGGGTATTAAAGACTTTTAGAAAAGTGAGGTGGAAAAATGGCAAAGGACGGTACAGCAAGAGGTGGCCAGCGTGTTGGCGCAGGAAGAAAGTCAAAAGCTCTAACAGATAAAATTACTGACGGCAGATTAAACGGGGCTCAAGTACTACCGGAGCCAGCAGAAATGGAAGGCACGGATGTTCCTCCAGTAAAAGATTATCTAAAGGCGACTCAGAAAAACGGTAAAGACCTCTGTGCAGAAGATATTTATATAGAAACATATAAATGGTTAAAGGATCGTAGCTGCGAAATGTTAGTAAACAACCAGCTGATCGAGCAATATGCCATGAGTGTTTCTCGTTGGATTCAGTGCGAGGAGTGTATTTCAGAATATGGATTTCTTGCAAAACATCCTACTACATCAGCAGCCATAGCATCACCGTATGTTGCTATGAGCCGTGAATACATGAAACAAGTAAATCAGTGTTGGTATCAGATTTACCAGATTGTAAAAGAAAACTGCTCTGTAGAGTTTGGTGGCAGAAGTCCACAAGATGATTTAATGGAGCGGTTATTATCTGCTAGGAAAGGAAAATGATAATGAAAAAATATAGAACTTGTGAAAGTGTGTGTAAAGGGCATCCCGATAAATTGTGTGACCTAATCTCTGACAGCATCTTAGATGCGTGTTTGAGAAAAGATAAATCCTCTCGTGTGGCCTGCGAGGTGATGGCAACCAAAGGACGTATCATTGTTGCCGGTGAGATTACCTGTTCAAAGAAAATTGATATCAAACGAGTAGTTCGTAATGTTCTAACTGATGTCGGCTACAATCCAAGAAAGTTTCTCGTGTTTGTCCATGTACATCAGCAAAGCAAAGATATCGCAGGTGGTGTTGATAGAGCCTTGGAATCCCGTGAAGGCGATACTTCCTGGTATTCCATGCTAGGTGCAGGAGATCAAGGCACAGTTTATGGCTATGCCACCAATGAAACAAGTGAGAAGTTGCCGTTACCTCTTGTTCTATCTCATGCTATCTGTGAAAAGCTGGATAAAGTTATGAAGAATGGTGTTATTAAAAACATCGGTCCAGATGGTAAGGCACAAGTTACAGTAGAGTATAAAGATGATAAGCCAAAGCGAATCAAGACCATTGTTGTTTCCCTTCAGCACGGTGCTGATAAAGACTTAAATGATTTAAAAAATGAAATCATCTCTCAGGTGCTTTGGCCTGTCTTTGAAAAATATCCATTTGATGATGAAACGGAGATACTCATTAATCCAAGCGGGCGCTTTGTGGAAGGTGGACCTGCCGCTGATACAGGATTGACAGGAAGAAAAATAATGGTAGACACATACGGCGGCATTGCATCCCACGGGGGCGGTGCTTTTTCCGGTAAAGACCCGACAAAAGTGGATCGCAGTGGTGCCTATATGGCAAGAGCCATCGCAAAGAACATTATTTGGTGTGGGTATGCAGAACGATGCCAGGTTGCCATTTCTTATGCGATTGGAAAAGCAGATCCAGTTGCTGTGGAGATTGATACATTTGGAACAGGCAAAGTTGCTGAAAGTATCCTTTGTAGTGCGGTTCAAGAAGTATTTAATCTTAGACCTGCAGCAATTATCGAAAAGTTAAGGCTGACCGATGTCATTTATGCGGATACTGCTACCTACGGTCATTTCAGATATGGATTGCATTCTTGGGAGTTTTTAGATTGCTATAAAGAACTAAGGGAGGCGGTAAAAAGGTATGTTGATTGAAAAAAAGAATACAAAAGACCTGCTTCCTGCTAAATACAATCCTCGTAAAGATTTAAAGCCAGGTGATGCAGAGTATGAAAAGCTGAAACGCTCGATTGAGCAGTTTGGATATGTGGAGCCGGTTATCTGGAATAAGGTGACAGGCAATGTTGTAGGTGGCCATCAAAGACTTAAGGTACTCATTGATATGGGTATATCAGAAGTCGAATGCGTCATCATTGAGATGGATGAGGAAAAGGAAAAAGCCCTCAATATCGCTCTAAATAAAATTAGCGGTGATTGGGATAAGGATAAGCTTGCCCTTTTGATTGCTGATTTACAAGGTGCAGATTTTGATGTTTCGCTTACTGGATTTGATCCTAAAGAACTGGATGACTTATTTAAAGATACCATCAAAGATGGAATTCACGATGATGACTTTGATGTGGATGAAGAATTAAAAAAGCCTGCAATCAGCAAGTTTGGTGACGTATGGACATTAGGGAGGCACAGACTGGTATGTGGAGACTCCACAAAAAAAGAAACCTATGATGTGCTGATGAATAAAAACAAGGCGAATTTGTGTGTGACAGACCCTCCCTACAACGTAAATTATGAAGGCTCTGCAGGGAAAATCAAAAATGATCATATGACAAATGATGCCTTTTATCAATTCCTCTTAGATGCCTTTATTAATATTGAAGAAGTATTAGCAGACGATGCCTCCATCTATGTATTTCATGCCGACACCGAAGGGTTTAATTTTAGAAAAGCCTTCTCGGATGCCGGTTTTTATTTATCCGGGTGCTGTATATGGAAAAAGGACTCCCTTGTACTTGGGCGTTCACCATATCAATGGCAACACGAACCAGTGCTTTATGGCTGGAAGAAAAAAGGAAGACATCAATGGTATACGGGAAGAAAAGAAACTACCATATGGGAGTTTGATAAACCAAAGAGAAATGGTGAGCATCCTACGATGAAGCCGATTCCTCTTCTTGCCTATCCTATTTTGAATTCCTCTATGAGTAACACAATTGTACTCGATCCCTTTGGTGGAAGTGGAAGTACATTAATTGCTTGTGAGCAGTCAGAGCGTATTTGCTACACAGTGGAACTGGATGAGAAGTTTTGCGATGTCATTATTAAACGCTACATTGAACAGGTTGGAACTTCCAAAGAAGTCAGTGTTCAAAGGGCTGGACTAAGCTACAACTATGATGAACTCAAGGAAACTAATGAGTAAGCGAATGTTTATATAATTTCCCACCATATAATCGATAAAAAGCTTGATAAATAAGTGTTTTAGAGTGATATATGTACATACCAAAACAAAGGAGGTTTTGTACATGATCATTAATTATAACGTAACAGGGTCAGAGCGAAAGAGGTTAGTGACAGCACTTAGCGACATCACAGGTGTTAAAGCAAAGTACCTTGGAATGCCCAGCATGGCTTACGAGGTGGATGCCTTTATCATCGACAAAAATGGGAGCCTTGAATTTAGTGATAAGGCGGATAGCGAAATAATCGAAAACGTGGCCCAGTGTTTGGCAAGGGAGGGTTTTATCGCAGAGGAACAAATTAACGCCACAGAGGGCCAACAAACCGCAGACAGTGAGGCTTTAAGCCTTTATGTATCAATGCCAAGGAGTAGCTTTACAGAAAAGGCACTTGAAAACCTAAAGGAGATTGTTGAGGCAAAAGGCGATCTTATCCGTCATGCACTTGAGGCAGAAGACTTACCGATTGAAATTTCTGAAGATGAAGTTTCATTCCCATGGTTTAAAGAAATACCAACACCAGAAGAGGTTAAGGCTTACAACCATTTTATTTCTGCACTTTGCGAGATGGCAAGAAACCAGAAACGCATTACTGCAAAAGAAAAGGAAACCTCAAATGAAAAATACGCATTTAGATGCTTTTTGCTCCGCCTTGGCTTTATTGGCAAAGAGTATAAAGAAGAACGAAAAATATTGCTCAGAAATCTAACCGGTTCTGCGGCATTCAAAGGAGGAGTAAAAAATGAGGATAATCAGTAAAGAAGAATTGCTAAACCTTCGTGAGAAGTACCCTGCTGGATGTCGAGTAGAACTATTAAAGATGGATGATATTCAAGCTCCAAAGATTGGTACAAAAGGAACAGTAGTAGGAGTTGACGATATTGGTTCTATTATGGTGCGTTGGGATTCAGGCTCCAGCCTCTCAGTAGCTTTTGGCGAAGACCTGTGCAGGAGGATTCACGATGACAGATAAGATAAAACAACAGATTCTTGCTATTCGTGACACAGGTGAAACCAATATGTTTGATGTGGGAAAAGTACAGGAAATTGCTCTAAGGGAAGGATATGACGAGTTGCTTCTTTACCTTGCAGATAACATTGGGGCTTATTCCAGGTTCATTCTGACCGGTAAGGAGGAATAAAGCCATGTGGAGAGAAGGTAGCATCAAAGTTCATGACAGTATCATCCATTATTGGGTAAAGTGCTATGAGAAAGGCTCGGAATTTGGAATTGACGAAGGACGCATCTCTAAGCTGATGCTTAAACGTAACGGAAAGATTATTGCAAATTATGACCGGGGCTGGGACATTGAACCTGTGGATGAGGATGCAGAAATTGCGCTTGCAATCCTATTGCTAGAACACAACTAAATAGTAAAAGAGGACAGTGCCAAAGTTGGCTCTGTTTCTCGTATGGATAGAATGATAAGGCTTGCTTGATGCAGGTCTATTTTTATGCTTGTTGGGAGGTGACCGCATATTAGAAAGTTGAAGAAATATAAACCGACAGCTTTTATGGCAAAGGACTCTTATTACGATAAAGATGCTGCAGACTATGCGGTCAACTTTATTGAGTGCTTAAGCCATACCAAAGGTAAATGGTCAGGAAAGCCTTTTGAACTCATAGATTGGCAAGAGCAAATTATCAGAGATATTTTTGGAACACTTAAACCAAATGGATATAGACAGTTTAATACAGCTTATATTGAGATACCAAAGAAAATGGGTAAATCAGAACTTGCGGCTGCTGTTGCCCTACTTCTTTGTTGTGGTGATGGTGAAGAAAGAGCGGAGGTTTATGGTTGTGCTGCAGATCGTCAGCAAGCATCGATAGTATTTGAAGTTGCAGCTGATATGGTGCGTATGAGCCCAGCACTTAGTAAACGAGTTAAGATCCTGTCGGCAACAAAGCGTATTGTTTTTCAGCCGACAAATAGTTTTTATCAAGTGCTTTCAGCTGAAGCCTATTCAAAGCATGGTTTTAATATACACGGTGTTGTTTTTGATGAACTTCATACCCAGCCCAATAGAAAACTCTTTGATGTTATGACCAAGGGTTCTGGTGATGCAAGAACCCAACCGCTGTATTTTCTTATTACCACTGCAGGGTCAGACACCAAATCTATCTGCTATGAGACACATCAAAAAGCGAAAGACCTCTTGGAAGGGCGAAAGGTTGACCCTACATTTTATCCAGTTATTTATGGAGCAGACGAATCTGATGATTGGACTGATCCAAAAGTATGGAAAAAAGCAAATCCAAGCCTAGGGATTACAGTGGGAATCGACAAGGTAAAAGCCGCTTGTGAATCTGCAAAGCAAAATCCTGCAGAAGAGAATACATTTAGGCAGTTAAGACTTAATCAATGGGTCAAACAAGCAGTTAGATGGATGCCAATGGATAAGTGGGATAAATGTGCTTTTGCCGTAAATGAAGAAGACTTATTTGGAAGAGTTTGCTATGGCGGTCTAGACCTTTCAAGTTCCATAGATATAACAGCCTTTGTACTCGTGTTTCCACCGGAAGATGAAGATGACAAATATGTTGTTCTTCCCTATTTTTGGTTACCGGAAGAAACCCTTAATCTCAGAGTAAATCGTGACCATGTTCCCTATGATGTATGGGAAAAGCAAGAACATCTTAAGACTACAGAAGGCAATGTGGTGCATTATGGTTTCATTGAGAAGTTTATTGAAAGTCTTGGTGAAAAGTACAACATTCGAGAAATTGCCTTTGACCGCTGGGGTGCAGTCCAGATGGTACAAAACCTTGAAGGCATGGGATTTACCGTTGTTCCATTTGGACAGGGATTTAAAGATATGAGTCCACCAACCAAGGAACTTATGAAACTAACCTTGGAGGAAAAGGTCGCACATGGTGGACATCCTGTTCTTAGATGGATGATGGATAATATTTTTATTCGTACTGATCCGGCGGGCAACATTAAACCGGATAAAGAGAAGTCAACAGAAAAAATAGATGGTGCTGTAGCCACTATTATGGCACTGGATAGAGCAATTCGCTGTGGCAATGATACGAGTGCTTCGGTTTATGACGGTCGGGGATTACTCGTGTTTTAGGAGAGGAAAGTGATGCAGATGGGGCTATTTACAAATATTTTTAAAGCACGTGACAAACCACAAAATCGAACTGCAGGGAGCAACTATAGTTTCCTTTTTGGCGGCTCGACAAGCGGCAAGCCTGTTAATGAGCATACAGCCATGCAAATGACTGCAGTGTATTCCTGCGTGAGGATATTAGCAGAGGCTGTGGCAGGGCTTCCCCTTCATCTATATAAATACACCGATAGCGGTGGTAAGGAGAAAGCACTTTCTCATCCGCTATATTTTTTATTACATGATGAGCCAAATCCAGAGATGAGTTCTTTCGTTTTCCGCGAGACGATGATGACTCATCTTTTATTATGGGGCAATGCCTATGCTCAGATTATTCGAAACGGCAAAGGTGAAGTCATAGCACTGTATCCATTAATGCCAAATCGAATGTCTGTGGATCGAGATTCCAGTGGCAATCTCTATTATTCCTACACCAGATATTCCGATGATGCACCAACGATGAATGGTGTGGCGGTTACATTAAGACCAAGCGATGTACTTCATATTCCAGGTTTAGGCTTTGATGGTCTTGTGGGTTACTCGCCGATTGCTATGGCTAAGAATGCTATAGGCATGGCAATAGCATGTGAGGAATATGGAGCTAAGGTCTTTGCGAATGGGGCAGCACCAGGAGGGGTACTTGAACATCCTGGCACCATTAAAGACCCTCAGAAAGTAAGGGAAAGTTGGAATGCAGCCTATCAAGGGAGTAGCAACTCTCATCGCGTAGCAGTACTTGAAGAAGGCATGAAGTACCAGCCAATTGGTATCTCGCCGGAGCAAGCTCAGTTTTTAGAAACAAGGAAATTTCAAATCAATGAAATCGCTCGAATTTTCCGCGTACCTCCACATATGGTTGGGGACTTGGAAAAGTCGAGTTTTTCTAATATTGAACAGCAATCACTGGAGTTTGTGAAATACACTTTGGACCCTTGGGTCATTCGCTGGGAACAGGCCATAAGCAGGGCGCTTTTAAGATCAGATGAAAAGAAACAGTATTTTTCCAAGTTTAACGTAGATGGTTTACTTCGTGGAGATTATGTTTCTCGAATGAGCGGCTATGCAACCGCCAGACAAAACGGATGGATGAGCGCCAATGATATTAGGGAGCTTGAGAACCTAGACCGAATTCCACCTGAGCTGGGAGGAGATTTATACCTAATTAACGGCAATATGACCAAACTCGCGGATGCGGGCATATTTGCAAATAAAGAAGGATTGGAGGAAACAGCTAAATGAAAAAGTTTTGGAACTGGGTGCGTGATTTAGATACACAAACACGAACCCTCTACCTTAACGGTGCAATTGCAGAGGAGAGTTGGTTTGAAGATGATGTTACTCCTGCAGCTTTTAAAGCAGAGCTTATGAGTGGCGAAGGAGACATTGTTGTTTGGATCAACTCTCCCGGTGGCGATTGTATCGCAGCATCACAGATTTATAACATGCTGATGGATTACACGGGCAATGTCACTGTAAAAATTGACGGTATTGCAGCATCAGCCGCATCGGTCATAGCAATGGCAGGAACAGAAGTCTTGATGTCACCAACCTCACTCATGATGATCCATAACCCATTCACCATAGCCATTGGTGATAGTGAGGAGATGCAAAAGGCAATGCAAATGTTAGATGAAGTAAAGGAAAGTATCATCAATGCTTATGAACTGAAATCCGGTTTATCACGAACAAGGCTATCCCATCTGATGGATGCAGAAACATGGCTTAATGCCAATAAAGCGATTGAGCTTGGTTTTGCTGATGACATCATGTTTAGAACTGGAGAAAGTACTGTGCAAGATAGTTTTGTGTTTAGCCGAAGAGCAGTGACCAATTCATTAATGGATAAGCTTAAAAAACCAGTTGTTAAACAATCAACCGAGCCGCTTTATGAGCGGCTTAATTTATTAAAATATTAGGAGGAAATCAAAATGAGTAAAATTCTTGAACTGCGTGAAAAACGCGCAAAAGCATGGGAAGCGGCAAAGGCATTTCTTGATTCAAAACGTGGCAGTGACGGGCTTGTTTCTGCAGAGGATGCGGTAACCTACGACAGAATGGAAGAGGACATTGTTAATCTTGGTAAGGAAATAGCAAGACTGGAACGCCAAGAGGCACTTGAAGCAGAACTTAATAAACCTGTGAATATGCCTCTTACTGGAAAACCAAATATTCCAGGGATGGAAACAAAGACTGGAAGAGCAAGTGATGATTATAAGAAGGCATTCTGGAATGTCATGCGAAGTAAAAATCCTAGACATGATGTACTCAATTCCCTATCTGTAGGAACTGATTCTGAGGGTGGATATCTTGTTCCAGATGAATTTGAACGTACCCTAATTCAAACCCTTGAGGAAGAAAATGTGTTCCGTAAGCTGGCAAAGATTATTCAGACTTCAAGCGGTGACAGAAAAATTCCTGTTGTAGTGACCAAAGGTACTGCGGCTTGGCTTGATGAAGGCGAGGAATTTGATGAGAGTGATTCTGTATTTGGTCAGACTTCCATTGGTGCATATAAGTTGGGTACGATGATTAAAGTCTCGGATGAACTCTTAAACGATAGTGTATTTAATCTTGAAAGCTATATTTCCACTGAGTTTGCCAGAAGAATTGGAGCAAAGGAAGAGGAAGCATTTCTTGTTGGAGATGCTGATGGAAAACCTACAGGCATCTTCAATGCTACGGGTGGAGCACAGCTTGGGATTACTGCAGGTTCGGCTACAGCTATTACAGCAGATGAGATTATCGATCTTGTCTACTCATTAAAAGCACCATACAGAAAAAATGCAGTGTTCTTAATGAATGATGCAACGGTGAAAGCAATCCGTAAACTAAAAGACGGACAGGGCCAATATCTATGGCAGCCTTCGCTGACTGCGGGTACTCCAGATACATTGCTAAACCGTCCAGTATATACTTCAGCCTATGCTCCAATTATTGAGGCTGGGGCAAAGAGCATCGCATTTGGTGACTTTGGTTACTACTGGATTGCGGACAGACAAGGACGTTCTTTCAAGCGTTTAAATGAGCTATTTGCAACCACTGGTCAAGTTGGTTTCCTTGCAAGTCAACGTGTGGATGGTAAATTGATCCTTCCTGAAGCTGTTAAAATCCTGCAGCAAAAGGCTTAATGGGAGGTGCAAATGATGAGTTATAACACGAAGAATTATACAGAGCAAGGTGGAGAAAAGACCGTAATCGGTGGTGAACTTGTCATAGAAGAGGGGGCCAAAGTAACCGGACTCCCTGTTCTTGAGAATCAACCAGCAAGCACTGCGGCTACTGTAGAGGACTTGGTAACGGACTTTAATGCCCTTTTAATCAAGTTAAAAGCCACTGGAATAATGGTAGAGGATACTCCGTAGAGAAAGGAAGGTGACGGTGATGACACTGTTTGAAAAGGTAAAGGCAAATCTAATTCTTGAGCATGATCGTGATGATGAACTTCTTCAGACATACATCACCACTGCAACCTCCTATGCCGAGAGTTACCAGCATCTGCCGGAAGGTCATTATAGCGAAAATGCAATGCCGCCAACTACGGAGCAAGCCATCATCATGCTGTCATCCCACTTCTATGAAAGTCGGGATGGCAGTACGGGTGGCTTTTTTGCTGACAATGTGCAGGCGGGCCAGCAGGTTTGGAATACGGTAAATTTACTGCTCAGGCTTGATCGGGATTGGAAGGTGTAGCGTATGAGCTTTGGAAAAATGAATACCTTTATAGATATTATTTCTATTGAAACAATGAAAGACAGTGAGGGATTTAGTAAACCCACTGACACCATTCTTGCGTCTGTTCGTGCTTATAAGGAAGACCGTCACGGGAATGAAAAATGGGCCAATAGAGCAACCTTCTCTGAAGCCACCGCACTGTTTTGCTTTCGTAAGATACCAGATATTCCGGTGTCTACTAAGATGGTCATAGCGTGCAGTGATGGACGATACGAAATCACAAGTGTGGAGGATGTAAAAGGAAAAGGTATGTATATTGAAGTTTTGGCGAAAAAGGTGGTGGCATCAAGTGGCTAAAGCAGATGTTAAAATGCCGGACGATTTTCTTCTAAAACTTTCAAAGCTGGGTGATAAGACAGATGAAATTATACCGAAGGTACTGGAATCAGGAGGGGAAGTAGTTCTAGAAAGGGTAAAGTCAAATTTACAAGGGACTATTGGTAGTGGAACAAAAGAAAAAAGCCGGTCTACGGGTGAACTAGTCGATTCCCTTGGTGTCTCTCCTGCTAAGCTAGATCGAAACGGTAATTTTAATGTAAAAGTAGGTTTTAAAGAACCAAGAAAAAATGGTGAAAGCAATGCCAAGATAGCCAATATCATAGAGTATGGGAAATCCGGTCAACCACCAAAACCATTTTTAAAGCCTGCAAGAAGGACTTCAAGAAAAGCCTGTATAGAAGCAATGAAACAGCGATTTGATGAAGAGGTGGATAAGATATGAGCATCTTAAAAGAATTAAATCTCATAGCAGACATGTGTAGCATTCCAGTAGAGACAGGTGTTTTTTCTGGTGTGCCTCCTGATGTTTATCTTGTAATCACACCTCTTGTCGATTTGTTTGAGGTTCATGCTGATAACAAGCCTGAATATGAAGTGCAGGAAGTTAGACTTTCCCTATTTGTAAAAGGTAACTATATAGGCATTAAAAATAATTTAGTCCGCACTCTTTTGGGTGCAGATTTTACAATAACAGACCGCAGGTATATCGGCCATGAAGATGATACCGGCTATCACCACTATGCCATTGATGTGGCAAAACCCTATGAATTTAAATTAGAAATGGAGGAATAAAATATGGCTACAATTGGTCTTGATAGACTTTATTATGCAAAAATCACTGAGGATGCAAACGGTGATGAAACCTATGAAACCCCGGTGCCCTTGGCAAAAGCCATCAGTGCAGAACTGTCGGTAGAGCTTGCTGAGGCAACGCTTTATGCCGATGATGGTGCGGCTGAAATCATTAAAGAGTTTAGAAGCGGCACATTAGCGCTTGGTATTGATGATATTGGAGTGACTGCTGCAGGAGATCTTACAGGAGCAACCATTGATGACAATCATGTGCTTATTTCAACCAGTGAAGATGGCGGTGACCCTGTTGCGGTAGGCTTTAGGGCTAAAAAAGCAAACGGAAAGTATCGTTATTTTTGGCTGTATCGTGTCAAGTTTGGTATCCCAGCAACTAATCTGGCTACTAAAGGCGATAGCATTACCTTTTCAACTCCAACCATTGAAGGGACAGTGCTACGCAGGAACAAATTGGATGGTCAGGGCAGACATCCTTGGAAAGCAGAAGTTAACGAGGGTGATGAAGGAGTCACACAATCAATTATTACCGAATGGTACAACGAAGTATATGAACCTACATTTGCCGCCTCTGGTGGCACTGAAGAATAGGAGGATGTTCCATGGATAACGAACGCAGCGCAAAGATTACTATCAGTGGTCAGGAGTATGAACTTATTTTAACGACTAGGGCAACAAAAGAAATTGCAGGAAGATATGGTGGGCTTGAAAACCTGGGTGAAAAGCTCATGAAATCAGAAAACTTCGAGATGGCACTGGATGAGATTGTCTGGCTGATTACATTAATGGCCAATCAAAGTTTGCTTATTTATAACCTACGAAATCCGAATGATAAGAAGAGTCTTCTCACTCAAGAAGAGATTGAACTTCTTACTTCACCTTTGGAGCTTGCCACATATAAAAACGCACTGATGGAAGCGATGTTTAAAGGGACGAAACGAAATATTGCATCGGAAGATGACTCAAAAAACGCACAAACCGGGTAAATGAGGAGGAGCTCTTTACCCGGCTTTTATATTACGGAACAGTCCATTTAAATCGTACTGAAGAGGAAACATGGCTAACACCTCTTGGGCTTTTGATGGATTTATGGGAATGTCACAAACAGTTCCTTGGACTGAGCAAGCAAAAAAGGGAGATTTCCATAGATGATGTTATTCCCTATGGAATTTGACTAGAACATCCTTGACAATGGTGCGAAATCGTACTATAATAAATATAGTACGATTTCGCACTAAAATCGAGGAGGTTATCAAATGAATTATAAAGAGACTATGTCGCGATTAAATAAGTCGCTCAATAATATTGATTCAGCTTATGCGAAGATTGCAAAAAACCATGGGTTGACTTTTAACTCTTTAATGATGCTGTATTTGTTAGAGGAATCTAAAAACATTACGCAAAAACAGATATGTGACACGTTACATCTTCCGAAGTCTACTGTTCATAGCATTTTATCTGATTTTATTAAACAACAATACGTCACCCTCGTAGCTGAGAGTAACAAGAAAGAAAAATTTGTTATTTTTACTGAAGAAGGAAGAGGCTTTTTTTCTAAGATTTTCGAAGAAACCGAACGATTTGAGAAAAAGGTGCTTTCCTCATTGGGAGAAGATACCTGTTTATTTCTTATTGAAACAGCAGAAAAGCTTAGTGGTATTATCAAAGATGAAATTGCAGAAATAAGTGATAGTGAGGTGTGAAGCATGGAAGTGAAAATCAAGCAATTACAGAGAAAAGATTTTGGTAAAGTTATCGACTTTGCTATCAAAGGAATGAATTTTAACAGATATGTTGATAACCCACTAGCACTTCGTTTATACGGCAGATATTTTCTGTATTTGGAATTGGAACGTGCATCACAGGTAGTTGCGGCATATATAGGAGATCAGCTTGTGGGTATTCTAATGGCTGATATGAAAAATGAACCGAAGCAGTATTCCTCTTTTTGGAGAAAACTCTATGTGAAAATGTTCAAAGCAATTATGGCGGTTGTTGTTAAAGGAGGAGCAGATATATATGACGAAGCAAACAAGGCGATGTATCAAAAATATTTAAATAGAGCTATTCCTGATGGGGAGATTTGCTTTCTTGCAGCAGATCCTACCATGCACGGTAAGGGAATCGGAACAAAACTGCTTGAAGAATTAAGCAGACGAGAAAAAGGTAAACTGATTTATTTATACACAGATGATAATTGTACTTACCAATTTTACGAACACAAAGGATTTGAAAGGTCAGAAGAAAAAGAAATTAAAATGGAGCTACAAGGAAAAGCTGTATCGCTTACTTGTTTATTATATAGCAAACGATTGTGATAAGTTTTAGCACCTAAAAAATAGGTGCTTTTTTTATACTCGGAGAGATCCGGGTATTTTTTATGCCCGTTTTAGGAAGGAGGCGGTGATTTTGGCAGATAACTTTGGGCTCAAAATTGGTGTTGAGGGCGAGAAGGAATTTAAAAGTGCACTTCGTGACATCAATCAGACATTTAAGGTTCTGGGATCTGAGATGAAACTGGTATCCTCACAGTTTGATAAGCAGGATAAATCTGTCCAGCCTTAACGGCAAGAAATGAAGTTTTAAATAAGGAAATAGATGCACAAAAGAATAAAATCGGTACTTTGGAAGCTGCCCTTAAAAATGCCGCTGAATCCTTTGGTGAAAATGATAAAAGAACACAGGCTTGGCAAATCCAGCTTAATAATGCCAACGCTGATTTAAATAAGATGGAACGGGAGCTTGATGAAAATAACAAAGCACTAAATGAAGCCAGTGAAGGTTTTGATGAAGCAGGAAATGAAGCGGATGATTTTGGTGATGAGATAAAAAAGAGTGCCAACGTTGCAGATGATGCGGGAGGAAAATTTGAGAAACTAGGCAGTATTGTCAAAGGAATCGGTGTGGCAATCGGAGCGGCTATGGCTGCCATTGGAACTGCCGCAGTTGCCGCAGGTAAAAAGCTTTATGACATGGCTAATGATGCTGCCGCAGCTGGAGATGAGATTGATAAAGCAAGTCAACGTATTGGACTTTCCAGAAAAGGCTATCAAGAGTGGGACTATGTGCTTTCGCAAAATGGTGCAAGCATATCTACTTTAGAAAATGGCATGAAAAAACTAAATAACACGGTTGATGATGCCATCAATAGTAGTACTTCTGCCACTGATAAATTCAGGCGATTAGGAATTTCGATGGAAGATCTCCAAGGGAAATCAAGAGAAGAAATCTTTGAGATGACGGTGAGAGGACTGCAGGGGATTGCTGATGAAGGCGAAAAAGCGGCCATTGCCAATGATCTCCTTGGAAACTCATCAGTGGAACTAGCAGCTCTTTTAAACCAAACTGCAGAAAGCACAGAAGACTTAAAGAACAAAGCCAGCGAGCTAGGGCTTGTGATGAGTGATAAATCCATCGATGCTGCAGTCGAGTATACCGATGCCATGGATAATCTTACCCGTTCTTTTACCGGTGTGAAAAACAATATCACTTCCCAACTCCTTCCCGGCTTTACCATGATCCTTGATGGTCTTACAGGTCTAATCACAGGGCAAGAAGGTGCAGCGGAACAGTTAAAAGAAGGAGCCAAAGAAACAGTTGACCAGATAGCAGTAATTCTTCCTCAAATCTTAGATGTGGTCACTGGACTGATAGCTGCCATTGCAGAAGTTGCTCCTGAGCTAGTCATTGCTCTTGTTAACGGTATTTTGGATAATTTACCAACACTGATTGATGCAGCGACAAATATTATTATGACCATAGTGGGCGGTCTTATTGAGGCATTGCCACAGATAACTCAAGGGGCGCTTCAATTGGTACTAACTTTAGTGGATGGAATCATTGCCAATCTCCCTGCCCTTGTTGAAGCGGCACTTGTGATGATTGTTACCCTTGCCACTGGCATTGGTGAAGCACTGCCGGAACTAATTCCATCCATCGTAGAAGCAGTGATTTTGATTGTAGAAACATTGATTAATAATCTGGATTTGGTCCTAGAAGCGGCTTTCCAAATTATCAGTGGTTTGGCACAAGGTATCTTAAATGCACTGCCTACATTAATTGAGGCTTTACCGCAAATTATTAGTAGCATTATTACTTTTATCACCACAAATCTACCTAAGATTATTGAGATGGGTGTTCAGCTTACTATTCAGCTTGCGGCAGGATTGATTCGGGCTATACCGCAGTTAGTGGCACAAATTCCTCAGATTATTACAGCAATATTGACTGGTTTAGGGAAAGCCATTCCGGCCATTATTGATGTGGGTAAAAACATCGCCAGAGGACTCTGGGATGGTATTGCCTCCATGGTGACTTGGCTTAAAAACAAAGTCAGTGATATGGTTGGTGGAATTGTCAAAGGAGTTAAGGGGATTTTAGGCATCCGATCTCCATCTCAAGTTTTTGCAGGTATTGGTGAAAACATGGGTGAAGGTATCGGTGTAGGATTTGAGAAGGCCATGGATGATGTTAGTGAAGATATGCAAAAGGTCATCCCCACAGATTTTAAATTAGACTCCGATGTAAATGTAAATGGTGGTGCAGGTGGCGGATATGGAATGCTTGGCGGCTCTTTAATTACCATTCAGCAGATGATTGTACGCAGTGAAGATGATATTAGAAAGATATCACAAGAACTCTACAATTTAATGCAGACCGGTTCTCGAGCACAGGGGCGCTTTATAACGACGTAAAGGAGGGCGATGTATGGGATTTATTTATAACGGCATTAGTTCAAAGAACATGAAGATAAAAGCAAGACTCACAAGCTGGCAGGCATCGCCCGCTCTTAGAAACTCTTATGAAATGGTGCCGGGTAAAGCGGGGGTTGCTGATTTTGGTTGTGATAGCTCAGAGCGAATCATCATCGTTAATTGTAATGTATACCCACAAAAAAGTTTTGCTGATCTAGTAGATGTATTGGATGGGTTAGCTGAATGGTTAAACCCCATGAATGGTTTGAAACAACTTGTATTGGATGATATTCCAGATCGTTACTTTTATGCCCGTCTTACTGAACAGGTGGATTGTGAGAGGCTACTTAGAACGGCAGGGGCATTTGATCTTAAGTTTATCTGCCCAGATCCTCATGCTTATGCTTTAACTGATGAGCAATTTACACTTTCCAGCGAAGGCAATCATGAGATTGAAAGATTAACCGGAAATGCTGACTCAGAACCCGTTTATCAACTTAAGGGGACAATAAGCAGTTCAGCCTCCACCTATATCTCGATTACAACTAATGGTGAAGAATTACGAGTTGTTGGAGCTTTGACCGCAGATGAAGTTCTTGTCATTGACAGTGGACTAGTGACAGCCAAAATAACTGATACAAACGGAAACACATTGAGAAATGGTTTACCAGGCTTGGATGAGCTGAATTTTCCTGTTCTTCATAAGGGAGATAATGAAATAACAATCACTGTGGCGGGAGCAACATTTTCTGAATTAAGGATTCTGGCTAAAAGCAGATGGAGGTGATCAGGTGGCCATTAAGTCGATTTTAACAGTGCAAACAGATTTTACAGGCGAGTATCCAGTAAGTGATCAGACCGTTGGACTTTGGAGATTTAATGAATCAGCGCCAGATGGAAACACCATGCTTTTAGATGCGTCAGGCAATAACAGAAACTTCTTTGTTTCCGGATGGTCAGGAACTTCAGCTAGTTTGGTCTTAGGTAGACTTGGAAGATTTTTCAGGCAAAACATTGTCAACCCTACAAGTGAAAGAACCCATTTAGTGGCTACCAATGACGGTAGCTTTTTTAGTGATTTAGGAGAAAAAATCGTAGTGGGTGGATGGATTAACCCGACAACTTATTCCATTGGTCAAAATTTTATTCCCATCTTTAATACCAGACATGGACCAGGACAGCCGATTTTCTATGTTTCCTTATACCAAGGCAGATTAAGATTAATGCTTTACAATGCATCGGGTTCGCTGATTTATGATCAAACGGAAACACCAAGTATTACGCTTAGGAATAATGGTTGGTATTTTATAGCGTCCATTATTGAAGTAAATAGCAAAAGAGTACAAAATTTGGTCTGTGACCGAAGTGATGGTGCTGTTTGGCAATCGCCCCTTAGAACTTTTACCGGAGATTTGAATCAAAATTGTGTTGCCAATATTGTCATGGGAATGCTGGCTGATACTTATTATTATGCAGGCGGATTTGATGATTGGTTTTATGAAAAGAATTCTGACCTTACCATGGAGGAGCTTATTTCCTACTTCAAATCTTCTATCTTGGCAAATGGTGGTGACAGTGCCTCTGATGTAGATGCCCTAACGGAACCGGGTACTGTTATGCTGAAGGCAACAAGTGGTGTTTATGCTCAAAATGGTCAGCTTTATACAAATGCAGCTGCCTGTGGTCTTGCAGGAACAGGACGAGTATCAGTAACCAGCGAATACACAGCAGGGGTAACTGCTATCTCCCTTGTTGAAACCTCTACCTCTGATGATTTAGTCAGTTGGACACAGTGGCAGTCAGTGGGACCCAGCGGAGAACTTCAGTCACCGAATAGAGCTTATATTCGTTATCGAATTACTTTGACCACTCAAGATACAACAAGAACACCTAAGCTTATAGAAATACAGCTTCATGATATTCCGAAACCACCTTACGAGAGGCTGGGATTTGCAAGACCAGTTGTTTTGGATACCAACGGTGCGTGGGAAGCGGTGTTAGAAAATGCCTTTGACATCATTGTAACCAGTGAGGTAAATGGCGCCGATATCTTGGAATTTAAGTTGCCATTTCATGATCCCAAGCGAGAGTCCCTAGATAATGAGAAACAGGTGCAGATTGTAAATGATGTGTACCGAATTCGGACCACGACAGATGAGAAAACTTCTGATGGTCGAGTGATTACACAAGTGTATGCGGAAGCTGCCTTTTATGATCTTTCATTCAGCACGGCAAAAGAGCCGATGGATTTTGTCGCTGAAACACCAGAGGCTCCTATGCATTATGCCCTTCTTGGTACAGGCTGGGCTTTAGGGAATGTCACGGTAAGTACAAGGAGAACATGGCAATCTACCGAGAAAAACGCTCTATCAATTCTTCGGGCCATACAGAACATTCATGGTGGAGATTTAATATTTGATAGTGCTAATAGGTTGGTGCATCTTCTGACATTTGGTGGCACAGACAGTGGAGCATTGTTTTGCTATAGAAAAAACATGAAAAGCATACAAAGGGTAGTAGATACAAGAAGCTTAATCACTCGACTTTATGCATATGGAAAAGATGGGATGACATTTGCCTCTATTAATGGAAATAAAGAATATGTGGAGGACTACAGTTACTCATCAGAAGTAAGAGTGGCAACCCTTGATGCCTCATCCTTTAGCAATCCTTATCAGATGCTCGAGTTTGCTAATATGCGATTAGCACAGTATTCAAGGCCTAGAATTTCCTATGTTCTTTCAGCTATGGATTTATCTGTGCTGACGGGATATGAACATGAAGCTTGGAATCTTGGAGACATCGTTACCGTGGATGATAAAGACTTAAATTTGTCAGTAAAAACTCGTGTGGTGCGCAGGCAGTACAATCTACAAGAGCCATGGAAAACAGTGCTGGAGCTATCCACCACCTTAAGAGAATTAGGGGATGCATCTGCTGGGTGGGATAAAGCTGCCGATATTTTATCCTCAGCCGATGTCCTTGACAGGCAGGAAGTAAAAGATTTAGTCCCCTTTAACCATCTAAGAAATTCAAGAGCCGATGACGGGATCACCTACTGGCTCAATTCAGGGTTTGATGTTGATCCAAACAATGGTGTCTCAGGAGATGCTTCCTTTAAAGCTGATGGGGTTTTAGGTATGACAAAAAGTCTATCCCAAACTATCTATCCAGCAAGTAGGAGGAGTTACACATTCTCAGCTCAGATTGCATCAGAGAATCTTCAAAAAGGTCCTAATGGGCAAATTGGCATTGAAGTTATGATTGAATACGAGGATGGTACAACCGAAACCAGGTTTATTGATCTCTTTTAGGAAGGAGTGGTGCTATGGCTTATTTTTTCCATACAGCTCATGTTATCTCACCGCGAGGGTTTAGCAAGATAAAGGCTCTAACCATTCGTATATATGTTTCTGATTGCACAGGCGCAGTATTCTTTACTGATATGCTTTTACAAGGAGGCTCAATTGCTACAGGCTGGACTCCCCATGTATCAGAAATTAAATGGACACTAGATGGGTAGGTGGTGATATTGTCAGTTTCTTTTACTAGATTTGCAGAGACCATTCATTGCAAAGAAGAAAAGCGTGTTGTTAGCATAACGGTGGAACTACTTTTAGAAGACTGCACCGGTACGGTTTATTTTACCGACATTCAAGCGCAAGAAGGAGACCGCTTGACGGGTTACACAATCAATACAGAAACCATGCTCCAGAAATTTAGGCAGAATAATAGCATTGTGCCTGTTCGTTTTTATAACGGAGTGGTTCGTAGTAGTGAAACAATCATCCTTTTTAATCTTGGTAAAACCTCAGCTGGTCTTGATTGTCACATTTACCCGATACAGGGTATGCAAGCAGGAGGTATTGAGTTATCTCAAGGAGCTGGAGCACATAAGGTTAAGTTTAAAGATTCCATAAACCCAGGAGACACATTTTCTCTTTTAGCCTCTACCAGGCAGTGTTTGAAAAATGGGAGCCCTTCTGAAAAAGAGGGCTTTTTTCAATACACCGCAGCTAGTGATAGTAAGCATGTGGTGAAGTTAGAAGATAGAAAATCTGCCAGGGTATTATTCGAGTTTCAAGAAATGCAGGAAGGAAGTGAACGCCCATGAGAGATTATTTAAAAGGAAAGCGGTGCATGGTTTGGAGTTTCATGGGCAATGCTCGTATGTACCAAGCCTTACGTGATTATGGTGATCGCTTGGATACCGTAGGGATTTTTACCTTTGAAGTAGATATTACCGGAACAATAACAGAAACAGGTACAAGCATCTCCAGCATGCTTACTTACATCAACCGATGGCCACACATCAAGTGGCTGCTTACAATCATGAATCATGGTACAGCATCCATTTTTACAGCCCTTAGAAATAATACAAACGGCGCGAAGGATAAATTCCTTACTGAGATTATTCGTATTATGAATAAATACCCTTGGTGCGCTGGAGTGGATATAGACTTGGAGCGTGGTGGGGGTTATGAAAATAAGGATGCGGCTAATGCTCTCTTTCGAGATATCTATAATACGGTTAAAGCATACAATCCATCTAAACTCGTGAATATTTGCTTACCCGGCATGACAGGGGTACAAGGCTCCGTTGGTGGTGAAAACTGGTGTGTTTATGAAGATTTAGATCCCTACTGCGATACAGCAGCAATCATGAGTTATGGCATGGCTTGGGCGGGTTCTGCACCGGGACCTGTATCCCCTAGGAATTGGCTGGAAGGGACCTATGATTATGCGGCTCGCGTAATGACTCCTGAAAAAGTGTTCTTTGGACTGCCTGCTTATGGTTGGAACTGGAGGATACACGATTCTCCTGCGAATCTAGGCATTACCTACCGAGGAATTTCCAACACCTATTATGCAGCCCAAAACTGGATGACTGGAGTCTATAACTTCACAAATGATGCTCCTCCCCAACCTCGTATTCCTATCATTGCGTATTGGGATGATTACGATAAGGTTCCTTGGGCTTTACCGCAGGTGTATGACTACATGGAAGGGTGGGATGCGGTTTCAAGAACGTATCCGTTAATTGGAGAAACCTATAACAGGCGCAGATATTTGACAGCTTATAGTAAACAGCAAAGAACTGAGTTTGGCACAATCTATGTAGACCGTACTGGAGGAAGTCCAGATAGCCATACTGGGAGCGTGTCCATTTCTACTCAAATGGTAACCCTTGGAGAAGGAGGCGAAGCAGAATATGAATTTGAAATAGCTACTGCCGGTGTTTATGATGTTGCATTCCGTATCTCTTTTCCCTTTTGGGATAAGAATGGTATTCATGTTGCTTTGGATGGTGTAAGTTCTACTTTTAGTGAGAATAGACTATGGTGGCCATATTGGCGCACAACTTGCTGGCTTTCCTTGTCTTCGGGTGTATATCTTTCAGCCGGCACGCACACAATCAGCGTCAGTGCGCTAGTACCAGGTGTGCAGTTTTATGGATTTCGTGTATGCTCTAATTTCTATGAGAGTCCTTCTGCAGGAGAGGCAGAATTTATGTTATCACCACGAATGTTTAAAGATGTTAACGGAGTGATGGCTGAACCGGATCGAGGATTTAAGCTAACCACAGAGGTGCTACGTCGAAAAGCAGACTCTGCACTAGTTTGGTATGAAGACTTTAGGGATGACAACCCCTTACCATCTAGTTATTGGACAGCTTTAAGTGGACAGTGGCAGGTGTGGAGAAATCCTAATCAAACAACTAGTCGTCCCTACTCACAGCTTGATGGATCAGGAGAGTTGGCATGGAATTACACAGGTTTTTCAGATGTTCATTTACGAGCAAGAATAGCATTTACACCGGAAGGAAATGGCCGAGCGGGGGTATTTTGCGGGGATGTATTTTGCTGTCTTAATTTCAATACGCAACGCATCGAGCTTTATAAAGGTTCTTCCCTACTAGGTAGTACTGCCACTGAGATTATAAAAACAACAGAGGCAAACCTTCGTTCCAATCTGAGAGTGTACACTATTGAAATGAGGATTAGAGGTAACTCGGTAAGGGTCTATTCAGGGGCAAGTAATACTCTTCGATTTACTGCAACCCTTAATGGGTTTTCAGGAGGTTATGCAGGGGTTCGTTCTGATGGTCGCATTCTTTGTGAACTATTAAGGTTGGGAGATGCTTGGGTCTATGAACCGTATGAAAGGTTTGATGTGATATTTCCAGGAGGAACGACCGTAGAGTATGGAAGGCTTTCAAGGACTGGTGTGACTTGGGATAATGAGTTTCAGGTATTCGCTGTAAATAGTGATGTGGAGGAGTCTTCAACAAGAAGCCAAGACATCTCCATGGATTATGATTTCTTTCACTCAGGAGTCTTGCCACTTGTATGCGGAAATGATTATTCAGTAAAAGTCGTGCCTAAGGATATCAATGTTTGGATCTCTCGCCTATTTCTTGGAGATGCTGATGGTTTTTCAATTCTTTATTACCAGGACGTAGACAGCCTTGTTTATTGGGCAAATGAAGCAGCATATCGGTGGAAACTTAGAGGAATTGCCATTTGGTCTTTAGGACAGGAGGACATGAGATTATGGGAGGCACTGCCTAAACAAATATAAACGAATCAATTATAACGATCCAAGAGTGTTTGCGAAGATGCAGGCACTCTTTTTATATATTCAAAATCATGAAGGAGGTAAAAGTCATGAAGGAAATTTGGAACTGGGTACAAGTGGCACTAACTGCATTAGGCGGATTCTTGGGATGGTTTTTAGGAGGGTTTGATGGGTTTTTATATGCATTAGTTACATTGATGGTGGCTGATTATATCACTGGTGTCATGTGCGCCATTGTTGATAAAAAACTATCCAGCGAAGTCGGTTTTCGAGGCATTTTTAAGAAGGTGCTTATTTTTGTAATGGTTGGAATCGGCCATATTATCGACACGAACCTTATAGGAGACGGTAGCATGCTCCGAACCGCCATCATCTTTTTCTATTGCTCCAATGAAGGGGTTTCCATGTTGGAAAATGCAGGGCGCTTAGGATTACCGATACCAGAGAAATTAAAGGATATTCTTGCTCAGCTGCATAACAAAGGAGGAGAGCAATAATGAATCTCAGAAAGCTTATTTTTACAGAGAATGCTTGCTACAAGGCAGGCAGAAAGATTACACCAAAAGGCATCATGGTTCATAGCACCGGAGCGAACAATCCAAATTTACGCAGATATGTTGGACCGGATGATGGTCTGTTAGGAGTAAATCAATATAATAATCATTGGAATCAAGACAGACCAGATGGAAGACAGGTTTGTGTCCATGCCTTTATAGGGAAACTTAAAGATGGCTCCATTGCAACTTATCAAACCCTACCATGGAATCATAGAGGTTGGCATGCTGGAGGCGATGCAAATAACACACATATTGGCTTTGAAATCTGCGAGGACGGTTTGACCGATGCCTCGTATTTTAATGCTATCTATAAAGAAGCGGTGGAGCTATGTGCATACCTTTGTAAGGAGTATAAACTCGACCCGATGGCTGACGGTACGATTATCGGCCACTATGAGGGGTATCAACGAGGGATTGCATCCAATCATGCTGATCCAAGACATTGGTTTTCAAGATATGGTAAGAGCATGGACACTTTTAGAACAGAGGTTAAAAAGTTACTTTCAGCAGATGAACCACCTGCTGGGGGCTCTGAAAATACAACCTACCCTGAAAAGCTGACTACAGGCTATTACCGCGTTAGAAAGACTTGGGCAGATACGAAATCACAGCTTGGTGCATATCGTATCCTTTCCAATGCAAAGGCACAGGTTGATATGAACCCAGGTTATTATGTTTTCAACAACGATGGTATGATTGTATATCCCACCGGTAGCACCTCTTCACCAACTTACAAAGAGTATACGGTAGTTAAAGGTGATTCTCTCTGGGCAATTGCAGCCAAGCTACTCGGTAGCGGCACAAGATACACAGAGATTGTTAAACTGAACAATTTAAAATCAACGATTATTTATACCGGTCAAAAACTGAAAATCCCTAACTAAGCATGATGCCCTTGGAGGTTTAAAACTTCCTTGGGCATTTTTTTTATTAAACCGTCAGATTTATGTATCTCCTGAGGCTACCAGGTAGAGGGCAACAAATAAAAGCGCCCTTCAGAAAGAGGTGATGGATATGAAGCACAATCTAAAAATTAGTGTTTCAAAGAAACCACAGACAGGCGGGATTGTTACTTACCGTAACTTTTCCGTGAGGGAGCGCATCCTTCGATTCCTACTTGGGGGAAAACAGCGTGTAACGATTGTAATCCCCGGAGACAGCATCGAGGAACTCTCTATCTGTGAGATGACGAAAGGAGGAAATGACCTTGAGCAAAATAAAGTTACTGCTTGATGTGGTAAATGATATGCGAAGTCTTGCTGATAGCATACAAGCGGTTTGTGATGCAATGGCAGATAGCGATTCTGCTCCAAAAGAAACACCTACCACAAAGACAGAAAAAGCAAAGGAGCCGGATATTTCGCTGGAAAAAGTGAGAATGGTACTTGCCGAAAAAAGTCAGCTTGGCTTTACCGCTGAAGTGCGGGGCATCATCGGGAAGTATGGTGCTGACAAGTTAAGTGCTGTTGATAAGGCTTATTATGCTGACATCTTGAAAGATGCGGAGGTTCTTGGGAATGGGTAATCATGCAATATTATCTGCATCTTCATCACACAGATGGCTTCATTGTTTACCGTCTGCAAGGCTTGAACTTGAGTTTGAAAACACAAATGGAGAAGCAGCAAAAGAAGGTACAGCAGCTCATGCCCTCTCTGAACACAAGCTAAAAAAGGCACTTCGAATCAGAAGTAAGAGGCCTACATCAGAGTATGATTCAGATGAAATGGAAGAATGCACGGATGCCTACGTTGACTTCATCATGGAGCAGGTAGAACTTGCAAGAAAGTCTTGCACAGATCCTATCGTTCTTATTGAACAACGTCTTGATTTCTCTTGTTATGTTCCAGATGGTTTTGGGACAGGAGATTGTGTGATCATCTCAGATGATAGACTTCACATCGTAGATTTCAAATATGGTATGGGCGTGCTAGTGGATGCAGAGGACAATCCACAGATGAAACTGTATGCATTAGGCGCTTTAGAGATTTATGACAGCCTATACGACATCAAAGAAATATCAATGACAATTTTTCAACCACGAAGAGAAAATGTCAGCACATGGACTGTTCCGGTAGAAGAACTTAAAGCTTGGGCAGAAGAGGAACTAAAACCAAAAGCCGCAAAAGCCTATCAAGGTGAAGGTGAATATATGCCTGGCTCGTGGTGTACTTTCTGCAGAGCATCCAGCAGATGTCGTGCTAGAGCTGATGAAAATCTGAAACTGGCACAGATGGAGTTTAAGATGCCACCGTTACTTACAGATAGTGAGATAGAAGAAGTGCTATCCATTCTTCCCGACCTTACCAAATGGGCGAATGAGATAACTGCTTATGCGACAGATGCTGCAGTCAATCACGGTAAAGAGTGGCAAGGTTTTAAGGTTGTGGAAGGTCGATCTGTTCGAAAGTATAAAGATGAAAATGCAGTAGCAGAAAAAGCTGTAATCAGCGGATACAAGGACATTTATCGTAAGAGCCTCATCCCTATGACAGAAATGCAAAAATTGATGGGTAAAACCAAATTTGAGGAAATTCTAGGAAACCTCATTTATAAACCACCGGGCAAGCCGACTCTTGTCCCCAATTCGGATAAAAGACCGGCGATGAACGTAGCTGATGCAAAAAACGAATTTAACGAAATTATGGAGGGTTAATATTATGAGTAAAATCGAAAACAGAACTAAAGTTATTACAGGTGTAAACACAAGGCTTTCTTATTTTCACGGATGGGAGCCAGTATCCATCAACGGTGGCGCAGAAAAATATAGCGTATCTGTGCTTATTCCCAAAGACGATACAGAAACCATTAATGCCATAAATGCTGCAGTGGATGCAGCCATTGAGGAAGGCATCGCTAAATTTGGTGGAAAGAAACCGAACAAAGCGGCAATTAAACTGCCACTGCGTGACGGAGATGTAGAGCGTGATGATGAGGCTTATAAGGGGCATTATTTTATCAATGCCAATAGCAAAACTGCTCCACAGATTGTAGATAAAAGTGTTAAACCTATTATGGATCGCAGCGAAGTGTACAGCGGTTGCTATGGTAGAGTTTCACTCAATTTCTATGCTTTTAACTCAAACGGTAATAAAGGTGTTGCTTGTGGTTTGGGTAATATTCAAAAAATTAAGGATGGAGAGCCACTTGGTGGAAAGACCTCTGCAGCAGATGATTTTTCAACGCTTGTAGATGATGACTTCCTTGCCTAAAAGAAAGGATCGATTGATGGTGGTGGAGGTACTTCCTCTGCCACCTATTTTTTAGGAATGGAGGTAGGAAATGAAGAATCTTGAAATCGATATCGAAACCTACTCATCTATAAACTTACAAAAGAGCGGAGTTTATCGCTATGTAGAGGCAGATGATTTTGAAATAATGTTGTTTGGCTATTCTGTTGATGGTGGCGAAGTGAAGGTGATAGATTTAATGGCCGGTGAAAAGATACCTAGCGATATACTGGATGCCTTAACTGATGAAGATATTACCAAATGGGCATTTAACGCTCAATTTGAACGTGTATGCCTTTCCCGTTACCTTGGATATCCTTTTGGATCTTATCTAAACCCTTCATCGTGGAAATGTTCAATGGTGTGGTCAGCCTATATGGGACTTCCCCTTTCTTTGGAAGGTGTGGGAGCCGTTCTTGGGCTTGAAAAACAAAAACTGACGGAAGGGAAAGACCTAATCAGATATTTTTGTATTCCGTGTAATCCTACCAAAACAAATGGTGGTAGAAACCGTAATCTACCAAGTGATGAAATGGAAAAGTGGCAGAAGTTTGTAGCTTATAACAAGCGTGATGTTGAAACAGAAATGTTAATTCAGCAAAGACTTATTAAGTTTCCTGTGCCAGATGAAATATGGGATGAATATCTTCTCGACCAAGAAATCAATGACCGCGGCATTAAGGTAGACATGGATTTTGTAAAACAGGCGATTGCTACAGATGAGATTTCTCATACTAAGTTGATGAATCAGATGCAGGAAATAACAGAACTTGATAACCCAAACTCGGTACAGCAGATGAAAGGTTGGCTCGCTGAAAATGGTCTTGAGACAGACACTCTTGGCAAAAAGGCTGTGGCAGAACTATTAAAGGATGCACCGGATGACTTGTCTGAAGTTCTTAAACTCCGTCAGCAGCTGTCAAAATCATCCGTTAAGAAATATACGGCAATGGAAAAGGCTGTTTGTGCCGATTCACGTGCCAGAGGAATGTTCCAATTTTACGGTGCAAATAGAACCGGTCGCTTTGCAGGACGGCTTGTGCAGTTACAAAATCTACCTCAGAACCATATGCCGGATTTAAAAGAGGCACGAGGCATAGTAAAGAGCGGTGATCATGAAACCCTTGAAATGCTCTACGAAGATATACCTGATACGCTCTCACAGCTGATCCGCACAGCCTTTGTACCAAAAGAAGGCAATAAGTTTATTGTTGCCGATTTTTCTGCCATTGAAGCTCGTGTGCTGTCTTGGCTTGCGGGTGAACAGTGGCGAAATGAAGTATTCGCAAATGGCGGTGATATATATTGTGCCTCGGCATCACAGATGTTTAGAGTCCCTGTTGAAAAGCATGGTGTAAATGCTCATTTAAGGCAGAAAGGTAAAATTGCAGAATTGGCACTTGGTTATGGTGGATCAGTGGGTGCTTTAAAGGCTATGGGAGCCCTAGAGATGGGAATTTTAGAAGAAGAACTAAAACCCCTTGTTAATGCCTGGAGGCAGGCCAATCCATACATCGTAAAATTCTGGTGGGATGTGGATAGAGAAGTTAAGAAATGCATTAAGGAAAAAAAGTCTCAAGAAGTTCAAAATATCAAGTTTCATTACATGAGTGGAATGCTGTTTATTGTTCTTCCTTCTGGCAGAAAGCTTGCCTATGTAAAGCCTAATATTGGAGAAAATATCTTCGGTGGTGAATCAGTTACTTATGAGGGAGTTGGTGCTACAAAGAAATGGGAGCGGATTGAAAGTTATGGACCCAAGTTTGTAGAAAACATTGTTCAAGCCATCTCCCGTGATATTTTAATGTATGCCATGAAGACACTTAGCACTTGTAGCATAGTGGCTCATGTACATGATGAAATAATTATTGAGGCTAATCCTCGAGTACCACTTGATATGGTATGCAAGCAGATGGGCAGAGTACCTCCCTGGGCAAAGGGACTGCTCCTTGATGCCGATGGCTACGAATGCGATTTTTATAAGAAAGATTAAAGAAAACATCAGATTTCACCTCCCGCCGTGGCTACCAGGTAGGAGGTGTTTTTTTATGAACATTATTGAAGTGAAAGATGGTTCTCCTATCAAGGGTGAGACAGAACCGATGTCAGAAGAACAGTTACAGAAAGAATATGACTTTTATATAGCTGAGAGCATTGTTGGCATGCTCTATAAAGAGGGCAAGATTACACAAGATGAACTACACAAAATATCAGCATTAAACCGCCAGAAATTCTCTCCGAAGTTAGCCGAGATAATGCCCTGAAACACTTGCTATTATTACCTTTTAGAGTGATATATGTAATAGCAGAAAGTGAGGTGAGATGATGAAAAAGATAACGAAAATAGATGAACTGCCCAAATCACAGCCATCAAAAAGCAAACTTCGAGTTGCCGCTTATGCAAGGGTTTCAACGGATAGTGATGACCAGCTGGTAAGCCTTAAAGCTCAGCGGGAACACTATGAAAAATATATTAAATCCAATCCGGAATGGGAGTTTGCCGGACTTTATTATGACGAAGGCATATCAGGCACAAAGAAGGAAAAACGACCTGAACTTCTCCGTATGATTCGTGATTGTGAAAGTAATAGGATTGATTTTATTATCACCAAATCCATCAGTCGTTTTGCACGAAATACCACGGATTGCCTGGAGCTGGTAAGGCTCCTAATGGATATCGGTGTTTATATTTATTTTGAAAAAGAAAATCTGAATACAGGTGATATGGAAAGTGAATTAATGCTTTCTATTTTATCTGGTTTTGCTGCTGAAGAGTCCGCGTCTATTTCACAGAACACAACATGGTCAATCAGTAAAAAGTTTCAAAATGGCAGTTACATTATTGGCACTCCGCCATATGGCTATGCAAACGTAAATGGTGAGATGGTTATTGTTCCTGAAGAAGCTGAAATAATCAAACGTATTTTTGCAGAGTGCCTTTCAGGGAAAGGTGGAAGTGTTATCGCAAAAGGCCTGAACAAGGACAAAATCCCTGCAAGAAGGGGCAATCATTGGAGTTCTGGTACGGTGATTGATATGCTTCGTAACGAAAAATACAAAGGTGATGTGCTTTTCCAAAAGACCTACACGGATAGCAACTTCAATCGACACATTAACAATGGAGAGAAAGATCAGTTTTACTGCAAGGATCATCATGAACCGATCATCAGCAGAGAAGTATTTTCCAAGGCTCAAAAGCTGATAACTCAAAGAGCAAAATCTATGAGCAAAACTGCTAACAAGAAAGCTTATCAAAACAGGTATGTGCTAAGTGGCAGAATCCTATGTGGAGAGTGCGGCAGTAAATTCAAGAGAAGAACAAACTACTCTGTTGGCAGAAGTTATATTGCTTGGAGCTGCAAAGGACACATTGAAGACAAGGACAGCTGCTCCATGTTATTTTTGCGTGATGGAGAGATAAAAGCAACATTCTCAACCATGATGAATAAGCTCGCATTTAGCAAAAAGCTAATACTGAAGCCACTTTATGATTCTATAAACAAGATTGATGAAGAATGCGATCTTGCAAGAATTGATGCCATAGATAAACGCATGGAGCAATTAACCGAAGAACGCAATACACTGATTGGTCTTATGACTAAAGGGTTTCTTGAACCAGCTCTTTTTAACAAGGAACGAAATGTTCTGGATAAAGAAATGAAAAATTTTACTGCTGAGAAGACGAACCTAGTCATGTCATTTACAAGTGGCTCTTCTCAGGCAGACGAGGTAAAGGCACTTCTTGATTATGTGTCAGCAGATAATTTTGATGGCAATTATACAGATGAAGCTTTTGAAAAGCTTGTAGAAAACATCATTGTAAATTCAAGGGATGAACTAACCTTTAAAATGAAATGTGGACTTTCCCTTATAGAAAAGGTGGTGAGATAAATGGCATATGTACCATACGGATATACAGTTAAAGACGGAGTCATAACTGTCGATGAGAAGGCAGCAGGTCAAGTAAAGGAGTTCTTTGAAAAGTACATTTCAGGACTTTCCCTTACAGTGGCTGGTGAACAGGCAGGTATTGAGAAGACTCATTCATCAATGGGCCTTATTTTGAAAAACATCAACTATCTTGGAAATGACGTATACCCCGAAATCATTGATAAAGAGACGTTTGATAAGGCCGAAGAAGTTAGAAATAAACGTGCGAAGGACCTAGGGAGGATTGCAGAGCTTGCAGCTTTCAGTGCTCCCCCACCTATAGAAAGATTTAAAATGATAAAATCAGAAGGTAAACTTCCAGATGATCCAGTAGCGCGAGCGGAGTACCTGTATAGTCTGATAGAAAGCGAGGTTTAAATTGGCAGAGAAAAACATAACTGTAATTCCAGCACGAAAAAGGGTCGGAAGTACAGCCGCAAAAGAAAAAGTAAAGAAACTGCGTGTTGCTGCTTATTGCCGTGTTTCTACAGAAACTGAAGAGCAGAACTCAAGCTATGAGGTCCAGGTAGCTCATTACACCGAGTTTATAAAGAAAAATGCTGAATGGGAGTTTGCTGGAATATTTGCAGATGACGGTATTTCAGGCACGAACACGAAAAAACGAGAAGAGTTCAACCGCATGATTGATGAGTGTATGGAGGGGAACATCGATCTAGTTATTACAAAGTCCATCAGTCGATTTGCCCGTAACACTCTGGATTGCCTAAAATATATTAGGCAACTCAAGGATAAGAACATAGCCGTATTTTTCGAGAAAGAGAACATCAATACAATGGATGCCAAGGGGGAGGTGCTACTTACCATTATGGCATCCCTCGCGCAGCAAGAAAGTCAGAGCCTTTCTCAGAATGTTAAACTTGGACTTCAGTATCGATATCAGCAAGGGAAAGTCCAGGTCAACCACAATCGATTTATGGGGTACACGAAAGATGAAGAAGGCAACCTGATCATAGTTCCAGAAGAAGCTGACATTATTAAGCGCATTTACAGAGAATACCTTGAGGGGAAAAGCCTAGCTGGCATTGGTAGGGATCTTGAGAAGGATGGTATTTTAACAGCTGCAGGAAAACAGAGATGGCGACCGGAGACCATAAAGAAGATTCTCTTGAACGAAAAGTATATCGGTGATGCCCTTTTACAGAAGACCTTCACCGTGGATTTCCTTACAAAGAAAAGGGTCAAGAATGAAGGCCATGTCCCACAGTATTATGTTGAAAATAGCCATGAGGCGATCATACCAAAGGAACTATTTTTACAGGCTCAGGAAGAACTTCATCGCAGGAATAATATTTACACAGGAACAGATAAAAACAAAAGACTCTATAGCAGTAAATATGCTTTGAGCACCATAACCTTCTGTGGGGATTGCGGGGACATTTACAGACGGGTGTATTGGAATATACGCGGTAGAAAAGAGTTTGTATGGCGATGCGTTACGAGAATCGAGCAAGGTCCTGAAACGTGTAAGAACCGGACGGTAAAAGAAGGAGATTTATATGATGCGGTTATGACTGCCATTAATAGACTCCTTGCCGGTGGAGATAACATGATAAGAACACTAGAAGAAAACATCCATGCGGTAATTGGTGACACCACAGAATATAAGATTTCAGAAATTAACAAACTACTAGAGGAAAAGCAGAAAGAAGTAATCAGCCTCGCCAACAAAGGAAAGGATTACGAATTCTTAGCCGATGAGATTGATAAGCTCCGTGAAGAGCGACAGAGCCTCCTTGTGGAAGATGCATCATTAAGTGGTGAGAATGAGCGGATCAACGAACTGGTAGAAATTATCCGCAAAAACAAATATCGCACCCTACTATATGACGACACGCTTGTAAGGAAGCTCATCCAAAACGTCACCGTGTACGAAGAGCATTTTGTGATAAGCTTTAAATCTGGCATTGAGATTGAAGTATAAAAAACGGATTATAGAATTGACCCGTTTTACTTAGCTAAAGGGAACTAGTGGTTATCATTTTAGTTGTTGACAAACTGGTCAAAAAATATTATCATAAAATATAAATCGGACGAACGACCGAATTGTGAGGTGATGGTGTTGTGATTAACGAAACAAATGAACAAACTCAATCTGAAAAAATATTATCAGCAGCTTATGCGTGCATTTCGACTAGAGGTTATGCCAACGTATCGATGAGGGACATTGCTGATGAAGCGGAAGTAGTGTTAAGCCAGATAAACTATTATTTTAAAAATAAGGAGGGACTGTTTAAAGAAGTTGTAAGAATGATGATTTTAAAGTATTTAAAGGAGATTGAAGCATCATTAAAGCAGGAAAATTCACCTCAGAAAAGAGCAAAAGGCTTAATTAATTACTTTAAAAATATGTTGCAGCACAATCCGGAACTTTTTAGATTGCTCTATGATTTTACAGGTTTAGCAATTTGGTCTCCTGTATTCAGTAGCTTGCTTAGTGAATTATTTAAAGATTTATCGGACATGATTGAAAAGTATATTTTTAAAGATCTTCAATTAAAGGAATTAAAAGGCTATTCTACAAAAAATTTGTCTCGTTTAATTTTGGGGTCGATGTTTGGTACAGGTATTCAGGTTTTACTTGACCAAGATGAAGAATTACCGGAAGCATTAAATGCCATGCAAATTTTATTTGAATAATTATATGAAAGTGAGGTAATTTATTATGTCAGGATTAATTGAAAAGTCAGTCAATTTAGGGTTGGGGTTGTTTTCTTACTCTAGAGAAAAAATTGAAGAAGTAGTTGATGAATTAGTGAATAAAGGTGAAGTTACTAGGAAAGATGCAAAGGATCTGGTTAATGATTTAGTAAAAAAAGGCGAAGATCAACGTAATGATTTCAAGAAAATGGTCAAGGATGAAATTTTAGAAGCGCTAGATGCGAAAGATATTGCCCGTAAAGAAGATCTCATGGAAAAAGAGGACTTCAGAAAGATTATAAGAGAAGAGTTAATTGATATATTAAAAGAGAAAGAAATAGCTACAAAGAAGGATATAAATGAGTTAAAAAAATAAAATTATGATTGGTCAGCTAAAAGACAGAACAATGGTTGGTTTTTATATGTTGGTAAAGTTTTAGCTGAGCAATTTATTAATTAGGAGGCGTTAGAAATGGGAATAGTTATTGTTACCGACTCAAATTGTGATTTGCCTGTTGAATATATTTCCCAAAACAATGTACATGTTATTCCGTTTACCTATGTACTAAATGGGATTAATTACACAGAGGATTTTGGGAAATCTTTAAGTTACAAGGAATTTTACGACGGAATTCGAAATGGAAGTATGCCAACAACTGCTCAGATTACTGCATATACTTTTGAAAATGAGTTTAGAAGTTTAGTTTCAAAAAGAGATTCTGTTATCTATATAGGTTTCTCATCTGCTCTAAGTGAAACGTTTAATGGTTCCGTTCTAGCTAGAAATGAAATAATGGAAGCGGAACCAGAAGCAGATATAACAGTGATTGATTCAAAAAGCGCTACTGCTGGTCAGGGCTTATTGGTGTATTATGCGTGCGAGATGTTAAAACAAGGAAAATCTAAACAAGAAATCGTAGATTGGATTGAGGCTAACAAACTTAAGGTAAACCACTGGTTTACTATAGATAGTTTGGAACATCTAAAGAGGGGGGGACGAATTTCAGCCACCAGTGCAGCTATAGGTGGATTGCTTGAAGTTAAACCGGTTTTACATGTCTCTAGTGATGGAAGCCTTAACGTTGTAAAAAAAGTTAGAGGAAGAAAAAAATCAATTAGGACTTTATTTGAAGAATATAAAACTCGTGCCATTAAACCAGAAGAACAGATGATATACATCGTTCATGGTGATTGTATAGAGGATGCAGAGTATCTAAAATCTCTGATTCTAAGTGAGACAACGCACAAAGATATAGTAATAAATAGTTTAGGGCCAGTTATAGGGACCCATACAGGACCAGACATGGTAGGTGTGTTTTTTTTAGGGAAAGAAAGATAGTTATGTTGTCGTTTCCAATAAGATTAAAAAAAGGTATATTAGCTTACTAATGTTTAAGCAGATATAGATGACAGGGCGTCTTTTAATCTATATCTGCTATTTCTTTTACAAAAAATGAGATTAGACTGAGTGGTGATAAATGATGGCGGTTGGTAAATATAGAAAATTTAAGAGATCCAGGCAAATCGTTACGATTTTTATAAATCATGGATTTGGCACCTTAATAGACAGATTGGGTATCCTTAAATATCTTAAAATAGAGAAGCAAACCAAAGAATATACAGAGAGGGAAATTTCAAAATTATCAGTTGGGGAGAGGTTGAGATTATCTTTCGAAGAATTGGGACCGACATTTATAAAATTAGGTCAAATCATGAGTACAAGACCGGACTTATTGCCCCGTGACATTATACACGAACTGGAAAAACTTCAAGATGCAGTGGCCCCATTTCACATAAATGAAGTAAGAGAAGTAATAGAATTTGAGTTGGGAGATAAACTTGAAAACATATTCAGAGAGTTTAAAGAGGAACCTATTGCTGCAGCTTCTATTGGTCAAGTCCATCGTGCAAAATTATTAGCGGGTAAAGAAGTGGTAGTAAAAGTTCAAAGACCAAATATCGAGAAAAATATTGAGCTTGATTTAGGTATATTAAAAGATCTGGCAGATTTTATTGATAATCGAACTAGGTTTGGAAAACTTTATAGCTTTAGCAAAATGGTTGAAGAATTTGAAACCACTTTATCGAATGAATTAGACTTTAGATTAGAAGGAGAAAATGCAGAAACTTTTAAAGTGAATTTCAAGGATGATGCTAATGTAATTGTTCCAGAGATTAGTTGGATTCATACAACTAATCGTGTTTTAACAATGGAAGAAATCAAAGGGACTTCGTTAAAGAATTTTGAAGCGTTAGATCAATTAGGGCTAGATAAAACGATAATTGCAAGAAATTTAGCTAATTCTCTTTTATATCAGATATTACGGGATGGTTTCTTCCACGGGGATCCTCATCCAGGAAATATAATGGTGCTTGAGAATAATACAATAGCATTTTTAGATTTAGGTATGATAGGACAATTGAACACTCATAGGAAAAACCAATTCCTGAAAATGTTGATGGGGATAACGCTGAAAGATAGTAAACTGATTGTTCAAGCAATTGTTGAACTTGACGCAATGTCAGAAAGAATCAATATGAGAAACCTGGAAAAAGATATTGATCGATTGAGAGATCAAGTATTGTCAGTTCCATTGAGTCAAATTAAAATCGGTGAAATTTTTAATGGAATTTTTGATTTAGCATTTTCATATAATATTATGATTCCTGGAGAATTTACTATGCTTGCCAAATCCCTTATTACTCTGGAAGGGTTGGTTGAAAAATTGGATCCAGAGCTAAATGTCTTGGAAATTGCCGAACCTATTGCTGGAAAGTTGGTTTTTACATTAATTACCCCAGAAAAAATTGGCAGGGAAATCCTGGGTGGTGCCATGGACTACGGTAATCTTGTTCGAAAATTCCCGTCTATTTTCTTGAATTTCCTAGATAAAATGGAACACGATGACTTTACTGTGCAACTTAAACTTAAAGAGGCAGACCGATATGCGCAAAAGCTTGATAAGGCATTTAGCCGGTTATCAATCAGCCTAGTTTTACTATCTTTAAGTATTGTAATAGCAGGAACGATCATTGGATTAAGTTTAACTGATGTGGGAGGGTCTGATTTTATAGCAGTCACAAGTATAATACTAAGGAGCAGCCTTATCCTAGCAGTAATTACCTTTGTTGCACTGATTATTGCAATTTTCAGATCAAAACGAATATAACCTAATCAATGATAATTAACTATAGAGGAGAAAAATTAATATGGCAGTTGATATAATACTTTTTTTTACGATTTATTCGTTCTTAGGATGGGTACTTGAAACTGTATTTGCAAGTATAATAGAAAGAAAATTTATCAATAGAGGATTTCTGATAGGACCCTTTACGCCGATCTATGGATTTGGCGGGGTTCTAATCGTTTCATATTTTAATTGGAGTCCATTTTCTATAGATGGTAAATCTTTATTGTTGATTATGAATTTGATTGTTTCAATATTATTAGTTACGATATTGGAGTTTGTTACAGGATTTGCATTGGAAAAAATATTCCATTCAAAATGGTGGGATTACAGCGATAATATTTTGAACCTAAAAGGGTATATATGTATTAAATACTCCATTTTGTGGGGAGTGCTTGCCTTTGCATTAATTCAGATAATCCATCCAATTGTTACAAATTTAGTCCATATCATTCCAGTTCAGTTAAAAAATTCTGCTGCTATCATTCTCATTGTTTATTTTATTATTGACACTACAAAATCTATTGTTGATGTATTGGATTTAAGAAAAACAATTTTACTTTATTCTGAACTATCGGTGCGTATATATAAAGATAAGGTTATAAAATATAAAAGGATATTTCTTGCCTTTCCTAGATTACTATTCCTAAATGCGGGCATTTTAAATCGCGATGTGAGGAGAATTTTGAATGGTAGAGTTAATAAAATCAAAACTGAATTTAAAAATAAATTTCAACCTTGAAAAGGAATATTGGGATTGTGTTTATGATTTGATTGATCACGAAAAGGTAAAATCAATGAAAGATTATATGCAACATGGGGATATTAGTTGTTACTCCCACAGTCTACATGTGTCGTATATAAGTTTTCGATTATGCAAGAAACTGGGGCTGGACTACCATTCTGCAGCAAGGGGTGGGCTGCTTCATGATTTTTTCTTGTATGACTGGCACGCTGATAAAAAAACTTACAATGGGCTACATGGACTTGTTCATCCTGGTATAGCATTGCAAAATGCTAATGAGTATTTTGCAATGAATAATATTGAGAAGGACATTATTGAAAAACATATGTGGCCATTAACATTAAGACTTCCAAGATATAAGGAGTCATATGTTGTCTTGATGGTAGATAAATATTGCGCCTTAACTGAGACATTGAATTTATTAAGCTCAAATACCAATCAACTTAAAAGATACGAAAGCAGAATCAGCAAGTAGAAGAATTTAAATAATCTTCTACTCGTCTGATTAACTGAAAATGTATTAGAGGTTGATTTGTTCCCCTATACGACAGTCATTCTTGGATATATTCCCGTAAACGATCCTTGAAAAAAAGAGCTTGGAACAATCTTAATTGATAGCTATCATGACCTCTCAAAGCACGTTGAGTCAGTAGCATTGATGACGAGAGTGGATTAACTATCTAATACAGCTCTATAGTCAAATTTCACTTAATTCCAAGCTGCTTTCTTACCTTACAATAATAAGCTATACATGGAACCCATGGCGTGTAAGTCTTTGTAAATCCAAAAATTGAGAACCACCTTTCACCACCTTTTTTAAGTTTCACATCCATACATATTATACGAGGGGGAATAGTATATGGGAAGGGTTACGGCAGTTAATATAAGCCAGAAAAAGGGAGTGATAAAGGAGCCGATATCTTTGGGGTATTTCAAGGAAAACCACGGTCTGATGGGAGATGCCCATGCTGGAGAATGGCATAGACAAGTGAGCCTCTTAGGCCAGGAAAGTATTGATAAGATTGCTGCACTGGGCATCGAAGACCTTAGTGCGGGAAAATTTGCCGAGAACCTTACGACAGAGGGTATAGATTTATATAAATATCCTGTAGGGACAAGGCTCAAGATAGGCGAGACAGTAATGGAAATTAGTCAGATAGGCAAAAAATGTCATACAAAATGTGCAATCTTTGAACAGGTGGGTGTCTGCGCTATGCCCATGGAAGGGGTGTTCACAAAGGTAATAAAGGGTGGATATATACGTCCTGGAGATGAGATAGAGATCCTGGAATAATTCAGGGCCTTTTTTTTATTGCGATCTTTCTGTTAAAATTAATTTAATCAATACTCCTGACAGATTTTTAGTACCATTTTTTAAGTTTCACATCCACACATATTATACGGGGGAGATTTTTATATGTTTAAAAAACAGAAGAAACAGGAACGGTTTGTCATTAAAGAAGAACAATCATTAGGATTAGGTGCTATTTATATCGTTGTTGATACTCAAACTGGAGTTAATTATTTAATGAACACTGGTATTGGGCCAAAGGGTATTACACCTTTATTAGATTCAGAAGGTAAAGTAATTGTTGACAAGTTAGGAATAAAGCAATGACGCATATAGAGGCAGTCTGTCTGCTCCTACTTCTGGCGCCGAAACTTCGAGTCAAGTCCGTGGCATTGGTGTCAAGGCTTGAGGAATAGAAGGACTGTAAATTTCTCTAAACAAAGGGATCCCGCCTTTTGGTTGCCCGATGGCGTACATCCATCGCCTGCAGGGCATGCGCTTATAACGCAATCTTGGCTTGGGACTGTGGAAGCGTTATAAAATGACATTAAAATCCAAGGAATTACCCCAGATTGCGCATTTTATGCAAACTGCTATAGATTATCTTTCTTTAATTTACGCATGCTTGAACCATTTTTTTGTATTATTTGCAATCTTTACGAGCATCAACATAACTGGCACCTCAGTTAGAACACCAACTATTGTAGCAAGGGCGGCAGGACTTTGTGTACCAAAAAGAGAGATCGCGACAGCGACAGCAAGTTCAAAGAAATTTGATGCCCCGATCATACTGGCTGGTGCAGCAATATCATGCGGCAGTTTTAATTTCTTACTTGAAAAATAAGCGATGAAAAAAACAAGGAATGTCTGTATGATCAGGGGTATTGCAATCAAAACTATGTGTAGAGGGTTAGCAAGAATAACATCGCCTTGGAATGAAAAAATGATGACTAATGTCAAAAGAAGTCCAATGGTTGTAACATTTCCAAATTTCGGAATAAAGTGGTTCTGAAGATATTCCAGACCATGCTTGCGGATAATATAGTTCCTAGTTATTACTCCGCCTACAAGGGGGATGACAACGAACAAAATTACCGACAGAATCAAGGTGTCCCATGGTATAGATATGCCTCCTACACCAAGCAGAAATGCTACGATCGGAGTGAAAGCAACAAGGATAATCAAATCATTAGTTGCAACCTGCACAACAGTATATGCTGCATTTCCATTTGTCAGATAACTCCATACGAACACCATTGCAGTACATGGAGCAGCTCCCAAAAGTATGGCTCCTGCTAGATACTCCTTAGCGAGCTCTGCGGGGATAAGTGCTTTGAAAATCACAAAGAAAAACAACCAGGCAATTCCGAACATCGTGAAAGGCTTGATGAGCCAGTTCGTCACCCATGTTACAAACAGCCCTTTTGGATTTTTGCCCACGTTTTTAATGCTTTGAAAATCGACCTTCAGCATCATGGGATAGATCATGAGCCAGATGAGTATGGCAATCGGAATGGATACATTGGCATACTCGAAGCGTCCTAGAAACGCAGGAATTCCAGGGAGGAATCTACCAATCAGTACACCTGCAATCATGCACAAGATAACCCACACCGTGAGATATTTTTCAAAAAAACTGATCCCTGTATTTTCGCTTTTTTTCATATAACCACCCTTCAAATTCTATTGGATTTTTTGCAAAATCTATAGGACCTCTTCGACTTCTAAGATCTTGGTATAAGAGATAACTTCTCCATCCAAACTGTGCCTGCGCCACTTTCAATAAAATAACGTCAATATCAAATAATTTTGATGTGTTTTTCCGTTTTAAAATTCTTATTAGATGGCTTGTTTTTGCAGCAATTGCTTTCTTTAGCAATCGCTTTAGGAGTTGTCAGCCTTTTAAGCAAAGTAGCCGCATAAGCACTACCTTTTTCACTAATTGTGTAGTACGTCCATTTCCCTTCCTTCCTGCTCTCCACAACGCCTGATTCAACCAGAATTTTCATGTGGTAGGAAAGTCCCGACTGCCCCAAGTTCAGCTGTTCTTGCAAAACACATGCACACTTTTCACCGGTGCGAAGTAGCTGGAGTATTCGCAGACGTGTTTCATCGCAAAACGCTTTAAATACCTTTGCTTGTTTCTCATAAACAGTTGCCAAGATATCACCTCATATCAAAATTATTTGATATGATACTATTATATACATCATATCAAATTTTGTCAATGTGTTTGAAAAAGTTTTCGGACAAAGCAAAGATCTATGGATACTTACTGGTCCAAAAGACATAAGCTACTAAAAATTGATTTGGATACCAATTGTCACACATAAGGGCCAATTGTTAACTGTAATAATCATTATTTATGGTATGCTATTGGTAAGAGAAATCACAGGAAATGCTTGGGGATGTATATTTATTTTTGTGTTTTTATGGAATGCGTTTTAGCAAAAAGCATTTTCAAAATTTAAGATTAAATCTGTAAATCTAATCAATCACCAAAAATGCTTTTACTTGCATTCGAACTTATTCAAATTTTAAATCAACGGAGAGATTTTAATATGTATTCTATCTTACTAGTGATTATCTATATTTCATTCATCAGTCTTGGATTGCCAGATGCTCTTTTAGGGTCAGCCTGGCCAAGCATGTATGAAACATTAAACGTGCCAGTATCGTATGCAGGAATTATAGCCATGATCATCTCAGGAGGAACTATTTTTTCAACTTTGTTCAGCGGTAAGTTTATTCATAAACTTGGTACTGGGAAATTGACCTCCATAAGCGTTGGAATGACTGCTATAGCGTTGTTTGGTTTTTCTATATCAACTTCTTTTTGGCATTTGTGTCTGTGGGGGATACCTTACGGTTTAGGTGCAGGAAGTGTTGATGCAGCACTTAACAACTTTGTCGCCCTGCATTACAAAGCTAGACATATGAACTGGTTACATTGCTTTTGGGGAGTTGGAGCCACACTTGGCCCATATATTATGGGGATATTGTTGACTAACGGTTTTAAATGGAATTCAGGATATTTTACTATTTCGTTAATTCAGATCGCTTTAACCTCTGTACTTTTTCTTACTTTGCCGCTATGGAAAGAGAAAAAAACAGATAACAAAACCAAAGAAGGAGAATACAAAAATTATTCTTTAAAAGATGTTGTTGCCTTACCTGGGGCAATGTCTATTATGATCGCTTTTTTCTCTTATTGTGCTTTAGAGGCAACCACTGGTTTGTGGGCGGCAAGTTATTTAGTACTAAATAGAGGTATATCTGCTGAAATAGCAGCCAAATGGGCTGCTTCATTTTATTTCGGAATTACAATAGGAAGGTTTATATCCGGATTTATAACTTTCAAAATGAATAATAAAAATATGATACGTTTGGGGCAAGGGATCATCATTTTAGGATTGTTACTATTGATTCTTCCCTTTAGCAATTATACGGCATTTATAGGCCTTATTCTCATAGGTTTAGGTTGTGCACCGATATATCCAAGTTTGATGCATTCAACACCAACTAATTTTGGTAAGGATGTTTCACATTCCATTATAGGGGTACAGATGGCTTCTGCATATCTTGGAATAACTCTTATGCCACCCTTGTTTGGATTTTTGCAAGAACATTTTGATATAAGGTTATACCCCATATATTTGATTATATTAGCCTTTCTTATGATAGTCATGGTGGAAAACGCAAATAATTTATTTTTGAGAAAGCCCGTGATCAATAGTAACCCCTGATTTATTTAATATCCTTTGAGTAAATCAGTAATTCATCACGTTTGTACCACCCTGTTTTTTCCCAAAATGTCTTAGCAATTTCATTCTCATAATAAACAAACAAATGGCATTTTATGATACCTTTTTCTTTTAAACTATTTAAAACCAAGTTTACCAATTCTTTCCCTATCCCATTTCTTCTATACTTCTTATCAACCGCAAGATGGTAGAGATATCCTCTTCTTCCATCTTCGCCACACAGGATTGTACCGATGATTTTCCTGAGTTTGACAGTTACAAAAACGTAAGAATTCTAAAACAGGCATGAATAATAGCAAAAAGGCGTTTTTTGCTTTCTCTGTTTTTCAAAAGTGTCACTACATGCCTTCCTTCTCCTTTGTTTATCAGTGTTTTAGACTTAAGCTTTTACTTTGCTCAGTTCGCTCCACAGCTGACTACCGCCGTTTTATCACCTTCCTTGTAAAAACGTATAAGGTTACGGTAATCCCCAAGCAATGCGTCCGTTGAGTGTGTGACGATAATTAACTGTCCGTCTATGCCATCTATACCAAAGCAACTCTTCAAAAGCTCGGTGAATTCAGCATCTTGATTCTGCAGAATTCTCTTGTAGTAGCCGATGAGCGACCGTTGTAAGTACAGGTGAAGGTGGACTTCTGGTTCGTCAATCGACAATACGAGTGGCATCAGTTTTTTGCCTTTGTCGTCGCTATATAGGTGTTCCTCAAACGGAGTGGACTTACTTCTGTATAACTCCATTATCTGGCGCAGTATGTTTATCGAAGCCATCGCCAGATACTGGACACCGCTTCCTGTCGACTCAATTTTCCTATCACCATCAGAGAGATAGAAAAGGCTCATCAGCATTTCTGTTGGATTTGGGGCAATGGTTGCCTTGATGAAGTAGTCGTGGAAGCTGCGGATTTTGCCTAGATGACTGTTGATAAAATCCGTCAGCTTATTCACTTTCTCATCATTCAGAAATGTTGGAACACTATCGGAAATAAATCGCTCGATGATTCCATTTATGAGAAGTCCTGCTACCTTTTGCGAATCAAGGCGTAATTCTCTACTTGGGACAGACGTGGTCTCGTACTTCAGAAAGTTGATTTTTTTGATCAGCGGCTTCGGTATGCTCTCGTTTGAGTCTTCGTTAACGATTGTTGGATATGCTTCCTTGATGGTCTGAAGATAACGAATTTTCAGCAAGGAAGCATCATTTGAACAGAAGTTGTCGTCAAAAAAACCCTGCTCGTAGGGAAGCAATTTGATGTCCAGTTCGACTTTCGTAGTTGGCAAAATCCGCTTCTTCAAACCCCTTGCCACTGCATACAGTGTCAAGAAGAGATAAGAAGTTACTTTTGCCCAAATTGTTTTCACCAACAATATAATTACAGTCCGGGTTGAAGCAGACGGATATGCCGTCGATGTTCCTGTAATTTGAAATTTTAACAGAAATTATCCTCATAAGCCTTCCTTCGGATTGCACTTTACTATTCTCTTTATTCTACAGCAGAATTCCCCTAACCGCTCATGCTATTTAATTGGCTTGAGTAGGTGATAGGCACTCAACCCAGGAATTTACCTACACTTCACAAGCACTCAACTTCAGCCTTAATACTTGGCGAGTCTATATCCCATAAAAATTTACACCTTGTATTGTAACTTCATTAAAATTACCAGCAAGCACAAGGCACCTAATGTCAATGAGCGAACCCGTATGTTCAAAACATCCTTGTTGTTCTTAAAGACCTCCAGCATCCCCGGGGAATGAGTAGAATTTTTCTGAATTTTGCCGACTTGCAAGGAATGGCTCTTAAAATTTTCTTGGATTGCAGCAACCAAAGATGTCTTGGCTTCCCCACTAAGGACAATAACTGTTTTACCGTCAGAGTAAATCGCATCGAAAGGAAAGCATTTTGCAGAGATACTACTTTGCCACCGTAAAATTGGTAAAGCGGTTTTTACGGTAACTTATCTCGGTGGGTAGTAGACACCGATAATAATGAACGGGTTAGGAGATACATTGTGAAACTGCTTTGTTGTTCCTAGGAAGAAGTACAAATCCCGTGTCAAGAACCAATCGAAGCATTTTTCCTTGACCTTTGCGATTGCCACAGCTTCGTCTTTATTTGCTCTCTTCAGACAATTCCAATACAGCATACCGATTTCCCAATCCTCGATCATCATCTTAGATTGCTTACCAGAATCGTCCTCGAACCGATAGGAAAACTTATAAGGTACTTTCTGTACGACCTTAAATTCTTCCTCGATTTCTTTCAAGGTCTTGAACAGATGTAGCTGCTGCGACTGGCTTTGTAGACTCTTCAACTTTTTTGGATCCCAGTTCCTATCGTCGGGCTCAACCACAAAATCAAGTATTTTCGTTGGTTTAAAAACTGCGAGTGACGTTCTGGCTGGTGATTTTGCTTCATTAATCAACGATTGCAGATTGGTGTAAACCTGCTTGTTCTTGAAAATAATCCTACGCCGCTCATCCCAGTCAACTTTTGCTGGTTTAGGCTCAACGAACAATGTAGATATGTCTGGCCGATAGGATTCGGGACGAAAATCCGATGTGTTACGTTCCACTTCCACGTTAATCCACGCATACTTTGGGTATTTCTGGTCGTTGTTCAACAGCCTAAACGGCATAGGGTAAAGACGTATCCAAAAACCGTCCTCAAGAACGCCAGCAGTGCAGACTAACTCCGAGTATTTCTCAGAGATGGTGGGGTAAGTCTTCACCAAAATGAAAACGCGTTTCTTTTCGGACATTAGATATCCACGCTCCTTACTTGGTTAGTCCTAACGAGATAGTCTCTGATAACGTGCCGATGGCACATATTGGACTCAAGTTCAAAGCACATCAGGGCAATGCGAGTGTTCTGCTGCAGTAGCATTAAGATCTCATCGAGAAATCGTTTTTTACTGGGGAGGGTCTTTTCATAATCTTCAAACAGGTGTTTATAGTCGTCTAGCGTCGCAAGAGAGCGTCGTTTATCGGAATCAATGCCAAGGTCGGGGATGTGAACATACCGTATTCCAACCGTCTGTGCGATATGTTTAAGTTTCCCTTTAGAAAACCCGAACTTGCGGCTTATGGGATTTTTACGAACATCGCAAAGCAATCGGACATTATTCTGGATTAAGGTGTTGATAAATGCCTCGATACTCTTTCCTTCATACCCAATCGTGAACAAGACCTGCTCTGTTTGGGCATAAGTTTGCTTTCCTCGATTGAATTGTTCCAATTCCTCACCTTGAAAAAAACGATCTGTGATTTCACTGTTTATGGAATAATACGGATACTCACGGTAGGCTCTTCGCATAAGTGCCTTGCCTCGTTCTGTTGGAATCCTAAAAAAATACCCTGTTGGAAAATCTCCGGTAGCCTTAATTCTCTCGCTACCCTGCACATAATCCAAAGTCACGAACCCTCCCCGCTGAAGGATATCCAAATCCTCCTTTAGTTGGAACGAGTACGGGCCATATTTGCACGGAATAAACTCGTAGTAATTCGAGTCTTCCGACATCATGTGAAGGAATACCAACTTCTGCAAGTCGGTAACCGACACGCTGCCGTTAATCTGGTGTACAAATGACAACAGAAAGCGTTGCCGTTTATATGTTGGTTGATTTACAGTTTCGTTCATTCTTTCACACCTCTTAATATTTACAAATTTGATTATATTAGATGTCCGTGAAAAAGATTAGTTAGATCATAATTCGAAGTCTTTGAAATGGTATCATATTTTTATTACTAACTGTTACTTGAAAGCGATACTTTCATCGAAAAAAATTCAAATAAGGAAACTATAAGAACGTTTAAAGATAATAAAATTTATGAAACATTAAACGTGCCTGTATCGTATGCAGGAATTATATCGATGATTATCTCTGGAGGAACTATTATTTCAACATTGTTCAGTGGAAAGTCTATTCATAAACTTGGTACTGGGAAACTAACTGCCATAAGCGAAAGAAAACAGATAACAAAAGCAAGGTGAATAGTAATCCTTGATTTATTTAATATCTTTGGAATAAATCAACAACTCATCACGTTTGTACCACCCTGTTTTTTCCCAAAATGTCTTGCCAATTTCGTTTTCACAATAAACAAATAAATGACATTTTATAATACTTTTTTCTTTTAAACTGTTTAAAACCAAGTTTACCAATTTTTCCCCTATCCCATTTCTTCTACACTTCTTATCAACCGCAAGATGGTAGAGATATCCTCTTCTTCCATCTTCGCCACATAGGATTGTACCAATAATTTTTCCATCATCTTCACATATATAATTTAAACCGGGGTTTTTCTTCAAAAATCTTTCAATATTTTCTTTTGTATCAGAGTTGCTTAAACCCATGCCTTCTGTTGTTCCCCATAATCTATACATCTGATCATAATCTTCTATTCTTGCTTCTCTGAATTTTATTCCCATTTTTCTTCCTCACCTAAAGAATTGATCAATTGCGTATGTAAGGTATACATATCCCGATAGTTTTGAATCATTTTTACGAAAAAATTATAATAACCTTCATATGTTTTAACTGAAGAGGTTTGGGGTTCAAAGCTCTTTCCCAACTTTATCATAACTTCCCCAGCTTGCTCAATATCCTTGTAAACTCCCAATTGTGAAAAAGCTACCATCGATTCACCTATCAATGTTGCATTTTCAGTCTTAGATTTGGTTACAGGGATGTTGAATATATCAGCTAAAATTTGAATCCACACATCGCTTTTGCTGCCTGAACCACCCACTGTCAATCTTTTTAAATTGACGTTATTTTCTTCTAAGGCTGTTTTTATCATATTCAGTCCATAGCCTACACCTTCATATATAGATCTTGCCATGTGACTTAAGTTGTGAAAAGTTTTTAATCCAAAAAAACTGCCCGTAGATAAACTGCCTATTCTTGGGTCTCTCTCTCCTGTTAGAAATGGAAAGCAAATAAGGCCTTCGGAACCCGCTTTAACTTTCGAAGCCTCTTCGTTTATTTGATCATAACTCATTCCGTTAGCTATATTATTTCTAAACCATTCCAAAACTACACCTGCGTTGTTCACCGCTCCTCCTATAGCCCACATACCAGGTAATAGAGCATAGGTTTGAAGCCTGTACTGCCCTGTTTTATCAAGTAATGGCTCATTATACGCGCTTCTAAACATTGCAGTGGTACCTAAATTACATACAGCGCTTTTTTTATAACCCCCCATTCCTAAAATCATCGCGCCACCATCATAGACTCCCAACATAATAGGAACTTCTTTTTCAAGGCCCATTTCTTTTGCTATTTCTTTTTTTACAGTATCCACTATTACATTCCCAGGAACAAGATCAGGCAATTGGTCTTTATCAATTCCCAATCTTTTTATTAGTTCTTCATCCCATTTTTGCGTTTTTATATCCAAAAGTTGTGTAACAGAAGCTAAACTTGGTTCTGTGTAACACTTACCTGTTAATTTGAATGTGAAGAAGCTTTTGATGTCCAAGAATTTATAGGTTTTGGCGAAAATTTCTGGCTTTTCTTTTTTCAGCCACAATATTCTGGCTATTGTATAATTAAAAGCAGGTGGGCAACCAGTCTTTTGGTATATTTCTTCAAAGGAAAATCTTTCTTCAACTTCATTCATTATGTTCTGTGATCTTGTGTCTAAGAGTGTTACCATATTCATCAAAGGATTCCCTTTTTTATCTATCGGTAGAAAACCGAATTGGTACCCAGAAAAAATTAATAATGAAATATCACCTTCGAAGTTTGTGATTATCTTCTTTGATATATCCAAAAAGTTTGCCCACAATTCTTGAGGATCGTGTTCTGCTGCCCCTTCCGCGGACTGAATTAAATTTATCTTTTTGACTTCTTGAGAGATAATGTCACCTTTTTCGTTTACAATTGCTACTTTCATGTTTGTCGTTCCTACATCGAGGACTAAAACATATTTCATAACCGAAAACCCCTTTTGTTGTTTTTCTTTTAATATCCAAAAAATTTTGAAAGATTTTTATTGTTGTAAGTCGCATTTAATCTGTGTTAGCGCCCCTTCGCTCCGCTGCCCACCCATAAGGTTTAAGGAAATATTTTTCGCTGCAGATCACCTTAAATTAATAACTTATTTTCTACCTTTGAATTGTGTTATAATTTTTTCTATAACTTCTGGGTTAACTATTTGTTCAGGAATTTCACCTTTCATCAACTTTTCTATATCTTCAACCATTTTTTCATCCATTTTTCTCAAAGAATACTTTCCATATCCACCTATATGAGGCAGTATGTACACATTAGGGTATTTCAATAATGGATTATTTGGGTTTATTGGTTCTTCTTCTAATACATCAAGCCCTGCAGCGGAAACTTTCTTTGATTCTAAAGCCTCTATAAAATCATTCTGGTTTATCAATTCTCCCCTTGCCGTATTAACTATTACAACCTCGTTTTTCATTAAGTCGAAAGCTTTTTTGTTTATAAAATGATAGTTCCCTTCATTTAAAGAAGCGTTCAGGCTTATTACATCGGATGTTTTTAAAAGTTCTTCAAAACTTACAGGTGTTACCCAAGTTTTTTCTATAACCTTGTCAGCTATATAAGGGTCATACGCTATTACTTTTGAGCCGAATCCCTCTTTTACTATCTCAGCCACACGGCTTCCAATGTTTCCATAACCAATTATTCCTACCGTCAATTTTGATAGTTCATCACCGACAAAATTTTTTCTATCTTGCCATTTATTTTCTGTAACCGCTTTATTTGCAGGAATAATTCGTCTCAGACATATGAGAATCAATGCAACCGCAAGTTCTGCAACGGAATCTCTTTCGTGGATACCAAGAACCCTTGTAACCATAACGCCATTTTCCGTGGCAGCTTTTATATCCACATTGTTGTATCCAATACCGTGGCGAGCGATTAGTTTTACATCTTTGTTGTATTGAAAAAATTCTGAAGTAAAATTTGGTGTGACGCTTGCTATAACAAACTTAAAACCTTTCAATTTGACTGCTAACTCTTTCGCCGGTATTTCAGGGTCCACCGTTATTCTTTCAACGATACCTATTTTCTTTAATCTTTGCATTAAATCAGGAAAATATATACCAAAAGTGCTGGAATTTACTATTGCGATGTTAGTAGTATCTTCAGCCACCTCTTTACCTCCCTTTTTTATATGTTGTGAATATCTTGCCATTCTGTGTGGAATATTCCCTCTTTGTCCCTTCTTTCGTATGTATGAGCCCCAAAATAATCTCTCTGTGCCTGAATCAAATTCGCGGGCAGCTCTTTTGAACTTAATCCATCAAAATAATCAAGAGCCGAACTTAGAGCAGAAATAGGTATACCCGCTTTTTTGATCTGGGAAACTACCTCTCTCAACTTTGGAATTTTCTCCTTAAAATCACTTTTGAATTCGTCAGAAATTATCAAATTTACTAAATTGGGATCATTTTTAAATGTTCTTTGGATTGGTTTTAAAAATGCGGATCTAATTATACACCCATCTTCCCAAATTCTTGCAACTTCTGATAAATCTAAATTATACGTATATTCTTTGGATGCAACTTGCAATAACTTCATACCTTCTGCGTAAGCAATTATCGTTGAAATATACAAAGCATCCCTTAGGGAATTTATAAAGCTTTCGTCTAAATTCATTTCGATGGGGGTTTCATATATCTCTCCAATCCTCATCCTTTCATCTTTTATTGAGGATAAGGTTCTTGCATTTAAGGCAGCGTTTATGGTGGGTATGGAAATATTCAAGTCTAAAGAGTCTTGAACACTCCATTTCCCTGTACCCTTCTGCTTTGCGCTATCTAGAATAATGTCAACAATTGGTTGACCAGTTTCTTCGTCTTTCCACTCTAAAATCTTATAAGTAATTTCCATCAAATAAGATTTGTGTTCTTCGTTCCATTCTTTAAATACTTCACTCATATCCAGAGGAGTCATTTTAAGCACTTTCCTCATAATATCGTATGTTTCTGCTATCAATTCCATGATGGCGTACTCTATCCCGTTGTGAACCATTTTTACATAATGACCACTTGATTTGGGACCAAGGTAAGTAACACATGGACCATCTTCTGTTTGAGCAGCAGTAGCTTCGAGTATATTTTTTACCTCTTCATATGCGGATTCATCTCCCCCTGGCATGATGGATGGGCCGTGTAATGCACCGTATTCCCCTCCACTTATACCGGTTCCTAAAAATTTTATTCCTTTTTTATGTAATTCTTCGTATCTCCTGTCTGTGTCTTTGTAATAAGAATTCCCTCCGTCTATGATTATATCTTCTTTATTCAAATAAGGCAAAAGTTCCTCGATTACATCATCAACTGGTTTACCAGCTTTAACCATCAAAATAATCTTTCTTGGTGTTTTTAATGAATTAACAAGTTCTTCAATGGAGTAAACACCTCGAATATTTTTGTTTTTTGCTCTTTCTTCAACAAATCTTTTAGTTTTTTCACTTGTTCTATTGTAAACAGATACCATGAAACCCTTCGACTCCATGTTTAAAGCGAGGTTCTGCCCCATCACCGCCATCCCTATAACCGCTATATCGCTCTTTTGATGATCCATTATATCAACTCCTTATTTTTTTATTAAATTGGCTTTCAGGCGTACAATTTGGCCTTGTACCTTTTACAAACAAAAATGAATATTATACACCACTGTATGCGGCGAAACCTCCATCTATTGGAACAACAACACCGTTAACAAACTCAGAACTATCGCTTATCAACCACATCACCGTAGAAATAAGATCTTTAGGTTCTCCGAATCTTCCCATAGGTGTGTGATCCAATATTTGATTTCCCCTTTGGGTTAAACTACCATCTTCATTGGTCAGCAAGAATCGATTCTGATTAGTTAACAGAAATCCTGGAGCTATCGCATTGACCCTTATCTTTTTTGAATAGTTGTGGTTCATATGAACCGCTAGCCATTGCGTAAAATTACTCACAGCAGCCTTAGCTGCAGAATAAGCAGGGATGTTCGTCAAAGGCCTAAATGCGTTCATCGATGAAATATTTATTATCTCTCCATAACCTTTTTCTGCAAAATATTCTCCAAACACTTGACTTGCCAAAAATGTTCCCAAGAAGTTCAAGTTAAAAACCCACTGTACTGCATCTTCCGGGAGTTCAAAAAAAGATTTTTCTTTACTTGTTGTTGCTTCGGGTTTGTTGCCACCCGCTCCGTTTATCAGTATATCTATTTTACCAAATGTTTTGAGAATTTCATCTTTTGCTCTTACTAAATCATTTTTTTGCAAGACGTTAGTTTTTATCGTTATGTGTTCAACACCTTTTTCTGCTAATTCATTACTTAACATAGACATAGCTTTTTCTGATAGATCCAATATCGCAATTTTCCCACCAGCTTCTCCCAAGGACCTAGCCATTTCAGAGCATAAAACACCGGCTCCACCTGTTATAGCTATTACTTTACCCTCCAGGTTAAAATAATCTTCGACTTTACTCACTTTGATCATCTCCTTTTAAAAATTCTTATTTATATTATACAATTAATTCGTTCTAAAATGAAATTAATTATTTATACAATAACCGCTTATAATTCTGCCTAATCGTCTCAAATTACTCTTAATCGTTGATAACTTAAAGAAATAATGTTGCAGCCATGGAAGACCATCCTTGGTTGAGTGATCCTCGAGCATAGATTGGACTATAGTATTCTACAGGGTTTATCCATCCTTTTTCCAAGGAGTATTCCCACCATCTACTTAAAGGATATCTATAATCCATACCTTCTCTTTTCTTAACCAAGGCATATATAGAGGACAAATAAGGCCAATCACTCCCGTTGTGGTACCTGTAAGGGAAAATACTTTTACTGAAAAGGTGTTTTTTTGATTTGAAAAATGGCCAAACGGACATAACCCCCCAATCTTCAAACTTTTGCTCTTTGTTATTCTTTGTTTCAAGCATTCTCTCCATAGCGTTTAAAGTTTTTCTTTTTTTGTCTTCATCTGCTATATCAAAAAGCAAAGCCAATATCGTGTCTATATTCAAGTGATCTTCCAAATAGTCGCCAATAAAATCATTAAAATACCCTTTTCCCTCGTTCCACATCTTTTTGTTGAAATTGTGTTTCATTATTTGATATTTTGCTCTTGTATCTTCTGCAATCTTTTTATCACCGATTAAATCATATATTGAAGAAGCTTCTTCGAAGGCTTTTATCTGAATCGCCAAATCGTAGGTAACACTTCCATTTCTGTACACATTATCCGCCCAATCGTTTGAATCAAAAGGTTTTTCAAATAATAAATCATTATCAGTATCCAAACTAACATACCTTTTAAGAATATTACCAATCTTATCCAGTACTGTGCCATCTGGAAATCGTTCTTTTAAAATACTCAAGTCTCCAGTATTATTAATATAATCAGACAAAAGTATTATGTAATACCCTCCAGAGTCATGATGGTTTGACCACCAATCTTTTTCGTACCTATAAAATTCTTTTGCCTTTTTGGGTAACATATTTCTTCTGCTTCTAATAAAAGCTAATTCCTCTTCACCTAATTTCATAACACCGCTTGGACAACTTCCATCTTCGTGAACACCTTCGGACAAAAATAAAATTTGGTTCTTAGCAAATTTTGGATCCACTTTCATTATCGGCTGGATAGTCCAAAAACTATCTCTAAAATATGTCCTATTCGGGAAAGAATAATTAACTCCAGCCGCTAAAGCTAGGTTTCCATCATAATCTTTTATAGAAGAAAAAGCCGTGTGCATTGTAAATAAAAACTCTGATTTTTCTAACTCACTTAAGTCTTTGTTTTGTACCAAACTGTTCAGATAATTAAGGTATTCTGTGTTCTTTTTTTCTAAATTATTTTCTTCTTTTCCAATAATAATTTCTATTTCGTTGTTCTCGTCAGATCTCAACACGAAGGCTACTTTTTCACCTTTTATTAGATCTCTTATTTCACCTTTTTTAATGATAATTTTAAAGTCATCAGCGAATGACAAACATTTATTTTCTACTTCCTGTTTGTAACTTATAGGAATTTCTATCTTATCGAAAAAAGGTAATTTGAATTCTTTTTTAAAAACAGGGGTGAAGGAGAACACTAAATTTTTTAAATTTTTAAATTTAACAAGGAAAGAATAAGCAGATGGGTCGCTCATAACAGTCATTTTTGATAAACCATTATTAGCTGACATACCATCAGGCCAAAATTTCACTCTTTGATTTGGGTAAAAGTTTAATCTTATTTTTGAGATTACCGTTCCATACTTGTTGGAAAAAACAGAAAAAGGCATGCAGTTTTTCAACAACATTGTGGAAGACCTGTTACTTATTATGTACTCTTTCGGAAATATTTGAAAATAAGTTAAGCTTCCATCTTCTTCAATCTTATAATACATAATATCCTTCCCCTTTTACCAAAGTTAGAGGATAAAATACTTCTACTGCTTTGTTTCTTCCCTCTAAAACATCGGCTGCTATGTATTTGTTCATCAAAGGTATGGGCTCTAAGACTTCCCTTTGAGATTCGTATAATCTTAAAACCTTGATTTTATCTTCCAAAAAATCAGTGATATCTACATGAAATTTAGATTGAGGAATCTTTGTGATGTCAGATATGAACATAAGAACGTTGGAACAATTGTAAGGTTCATTCTCTAAATCCTCTCTTTTGGTTCTGGCTAAAAATAAGGCATCTTTAGTACTTTCTCCCACTGCCTTGTGATCGGGGTGCTTGTCTTCAAAATAGTGTGTGAAAAGGATCTTGGGCCTATATTTTCGTATAAGATTTGCGATTAATGCTGCTAAATTATTAATTTCATCTAAATATCCGTCTTTCAGTCCTATCATTTCAAAATAATCAAGTTTCAAAGATTTTGCAGCATGTTCTGCCTCCAATTTTCTTACGTTGATATCGTTGTTTCTCCCTGCAGAGCCATCGGTTAAGATTATTCCACCACAACTCTTCCCTTCTTTTTTCAATCGAAGTATTGTTCCTCCTGCAAAAGCCTCATAATCATCAGGGTGGGCCCCTATGAAAAGTGCATCCACCATATTTTCTCCTCCCCTTTTTTCTTATTTTAAAGATCCCATTGTTATACCTTTTACAAAATACCTTTGAAAGGCTAAAAATACAATCATTACAGGAATCATCGAAAGTGTTGTCATTGCCAAAAGAGATCCCCATTGTACGGTATGCTCACCAGAGAATAATGCCAACCCAAGCTGAACCGTCATATATTTTGGGGAACTAACAACTAACAAAGGCCAAATATAATCGTTCCATCTCCAGGTAAATGATAACACAGCTAAGGCAGCTATTACAGGTTGAGATAACGGTATAATGATCCTCCAAAATATTTTTAATTCACTTGCCCCATCGATTTTCGCACTTTCTATCACCTCTGTAGGAATCGTTGACCTTATATACTGGGTTGCCAAAAAAACTCCTGTAGGCGTAGCCGCTGGTGGTATTATCAATCCCCAATAGGTGTTTATCCACCCAATACGGGCCAAAACAAAATATATTGAGATCATAATAACCTGCATTGGTATCATCAATGTTGATAAAAATAAAGTGAAGAAAAAGTTCTTTGATCTAAACTGAATTTTAGCTAAAGCGTACCCAGCCATTAGACTAATAATTATCGTGATAATTGTAGAGGTTATACTTACTATCGCAGAATTTTTAAAATAAGTCAGGATATCAGTATTTTGAATGACATTAATGTAGTTGCGAAAGGTAAATTCAGAGATCAATTTTGGTGGATACGCAAACAAATCTTTCTCTAATCTAAAACTCGATATAACTGTCCATATTATAGGAGTAACATATACAATTGCAAAAATGTACACAAGTAAATTTATGATAATTATTACAATTTTTTTGTTCGTCAAATTAATCTTCCCCCCTCATATACCTAAATTGTAGTAACGTCAGGCCAAGTAAAATAAAGAACATTACAACCGACATTGCAGAAGCCAACCCTAATTTGTAATCTTGAAAGCCTGCTTCATAAACTTTTTGAACCATAAACATAGTGGCGTTCCCTGGACCACCTTTTGTAAAAACATAAACTAGTTCGAAATTTCTTATAGCCATAATCGTTGAAAGGACCATTACCAACACAGAAGTTGGTTTTAATAGGGGAAAAGTAATATACCAAAACCTTTGCCATTTGTTTGCACCATCTATACTTGCTGCGTCGTATACTTCAATAGGAATAGATGTCAAAGCTGCATTGAACATAACCATGAAATATCCTGCAACATACCAGACATTAACCAATGTAACCCAAAAAAAGGCAAGATCTGGCTCTAATAACCACATTCTTGGTTCCATGCCAACCCTTTCTAAGATTATATTTAAAAAACCCGCATCGATATCCAAGAACCATTTCCAAGAAAGTGCAACAATCACGGGGGATAAAATCCAGGGCCAGTAGAAAAGGGCTCTGAGAATACTTTTACCTTTTACAATCTCCGAAGTAGTAAGAACGGACAGAAACAACGAAAAGAAAAAAACTAAAGGAACAAACATCGCTGTGAAGAGAAAAGTTCTTAATATACTTCTTAAAAAGGAAGAAGTGCTAAAATCGGAAAAAATCTTTACAAAGTTTTCAAAGCCAACAAAATTTGCGGATGTTCCCAACATACTATAATCTGTGAACGCCAGAAAAATCCCTGAAATCGCCGGAAAAATTACAAACAAAGTGAATATTATTAGATTAGGTAAGATGAAAAATAATCCCGTAACTTCATCACGATAACCTTTAGATACAGCCAAAAAGTATCCCTCCTTGTAGAAATAATCCGCATGCCCTATACAGACATGCGGATTATACGGAACGAATTATTTCAAGCCGGCTTCAACCCGAATTTGATCCGCGAGTTTCTTCATCGCTTCTTCAGGTGTTTGTTCGTGAGTGAGAACTGAAACAACCATATTAACTATCGAAGATACATTCCCTTGGATCACAGGAGATGTCTTTAAATTATACCAATCAAAATCTTGTCTCTTTTTTGCCGCTGGAGATGTGTTAAGCAAATCATTCATAGCTACTATGTTAGCTTCTTGGACCATTTTATCATCGTAAGTTACTTCTGTCATGTCTGATCTGTCAGGCAATAGATACAATGCAGAACTGATATCCGCAAGATTCTGTTTATTTGTTAAATAGAATGCTAATTCAACACCTTCTTCGGTTAATGGAACTATCAACTTACCACCAGAATAAGTGTATCTTTCTCTCTTCACAGGCATTGGAATTGCTCCCCACTCAAAATCCAATTGTTCTGCAAAGGTTGGAAGCATCCAGGTACCGGATAGATACATTGCAGAAAGCCCATTTTGGAAGTACTTTAAAGGGGCGTCACCAGAAATCCAAACGGCTTTCGGCATCAAATTCTCATCATGAATTTTCAAGAAAAATTCCATTGCTTCAATAGACTCTTTAGAATCTAAGATAATCTTTGTACCGGTTTCATCCCAATAGCCTCCACCATACGTGTACAGCAACCAGGAGAACCTCGATGGACTTCTATCCCAAACCAAAGGATAACGTACTCCAGCTTCTTTCAACTTTACCATGGCATCGTACCATTGGTCAATTGTCCAAACCCCATCTGTTGGGACTGTTATTCCTGCCATTTCGAATAATTCTTTATTATAAAAGAGGGCAAAAACGTCTGTGGTATATGGAATTGCTGGAATCATTCCTGCTTCTAAACTGTAAGTTTTAAACCAACTTTTATACACGGTAACTGTGTCCAACCAATCCATAGGTTCCATGCCTGTGTATTGTTTTACATAAGGGGTTATATCGATGGCATAATCTTGTAAATACACAACATCTGTTTCCCTTGCAACATCGGGGGGTGTCCCTCCTTGCAACATCATGATCATCTTAGTCTTCCAATCTGCGTAGGGTATTACCAACAGCTCTACATCTTTCCCTGTTTCTTCTTCATAAGAAGCAACTTGTTTTTGAAATACGGGCAGATCTGGTCCATCGATGAAAGTCGCAAATGTGATATCTTGCGAGAATCCAAAAATGGCTGATAAAATCATCATGCCGCTCACCAACAACATCGAAAATACTTTTTTCATACTAACCTACCTCCTTCAAAATGATTTGAATAACGAAATAGTTTCAGTATACATTTTCCCCTTCCAATCCTACTGTAACTTTTTTTAAGTACAATTCTATAGCTAAAATAGCAGCTCCTTCAACAATCGCATTTTCTTCACTTCTGTGAATTTTAACTTCATTAAAATTGGGATATGTTTTCTCCCATTCTTCTATTATCTTATCCATTTCTTCCTGGTGAGTACAATTCAAAACGATTTTGTCTGGTTGAAGGACGTAATAAATATTTCTTAAAAGTCGCACCCATTCTTTTATAACTTCATTTTTTTCAGAAGAATCTATGTACCTTTCCAAAGTTTGACCATTGGTAAGTATGCTTCCTAACTCGCCTGCTTGGCCTTTGCAACATACAACATTTCATCAAATATTAAGCCCATTCCTACCCCTTTTCCCCAATAAATACAAACTACATTCTTCACTTTTCTATCCGAATAAAATCTCTCTTTTATCGCTAAAAGGTTTGCATCATTTTCAAATGCAATTAATGTATTCGGAAACAATTTTTTCAAAGTTTTTACCAGAAACATAATATTAGAACCATTTATTCTTAAAGCGGAAGAATTAATAATTCCATCTTTTGAAACATACCCTGAGATTCCCACCACTACGGACAAGACATTCGTTTTGAACTTTTTTAATTCATCTTCTAACTGAACACAGAGTTCTGTTATAGAATCATAATAAGATAAAAACTTCTTTTTGGAATCTAAAAGTTCGTTTTTCAAATTATATATTCCATATATTATGAATTCATTTTCAATCTGAATTCCAAGTATTTTATATTCTTCATTGAGTTCTAAAATCTCAGCTTTTCTACCTAATTTGTTATCTTTCATTCCCGAAGTTAAAACCAGATTATTTAAATATGGTTCTAAATTTCTAGATACCGTGGGGGCACTAATTTTTAATTTTTTCGATATCTCAGCTTTTGTTGCTACTTTATGATTGTATATATAAGTTAGGATTTTATACCTGTTAATATTTCTAATCCCTTTCACATGATTATGTTCGGTTATAAGTGAACACCTCTTTGAACTAATTATTTTCTTACTGTAAGTAAATATATTGTACATGACTTATAAGTTTTTTCAAAATCCACTCAGAGACGATAAGAGTTGATTAAACCTTTTTATAACCAATTAAATCTAATTACATTCAATTTTCTCATGAGTTGTAAATCATTATACAAAATTTCAACTTATCTCTATTTTTTGATAAAATACTTTTATAGAATCTCTTATTAAAAAGGAATTAAAACGATGATAGATATAATTGCGATTTCTGACGAGGAAATATATTTAACAAATAAAGACAAAAAAAAGTTTGACTTACTTATTTGCGCTGGAGATCTTTCTCCGCAATACATTGATTACGTGATGAATGAATTCAAACCATCCTTAAGCTTGATGGTACATGGTAATCATGATAAAAAGTATTATAAGTTATATGAAGAGGAAAATAACTCTTTTTCAAAGATATACAAAGGGGTCTATGTTTTAAACCATGGGATAGTTAACTTAAAAAAATTCATCGGCAAAGACATAATAGTAGCGGGATTTTCCGGTGCTTTAGCTCATGGATATAGACCTTTTTATTTCAAAGAAAAGGATATTAATAAATTTAATAGAGAGGTACGTTTCAGTACAATCTTTAAAGGTAATAAGTACAAGCAAATCGATATAATGGTTACACACAATCCTCCTTACATAAAAAATACGATAAAAAAATACGGGCAATCTCATACCCTTTCAAGAGCTTTGGGGGAGTTTTATCTTAAAGCATTTCCAAAAATTTGGATATACGGCCATATTCATCCACGATACGACTTTCAAGAACTTGATTTTGAAATTAAATTTTTAAATAATGTATCTTATCTAATAAATGCGGTACCTTATAAATTAATAAAGTACGATGAAGAAAAGAAAGAAGTAATAGAAATTTATACTTATAAGATGATAAGTCCTAAGACCATTTTAATTTAGAAAGTAATTAATTCTTTTAAATAAAATTTTAATTATTTTTCTGTATTATAGAATTATTAATATAAGAATATATCCCTAAAAGGTTTTACTGTTTCTTGCAAAAATCTTTTTTATAATAAACTTTGATTTTGAACTTGGGGATTTTAAGGGGTTTACCCCTTAACGTGCCCACAAAAAAGGAGGCTAACCTAATGTATAGGACCTCAAGAAGTCTCAGCAGAAGCGAGTACGAAAAAGCTAATAGATTAGCAAAGAAAGACTTTTTGGCTAATATTTCAAAAGGGAAAGAAGGATATCTGCCGTGTTTAGAAGATATCATCCACAACGCTGAAATAATTAAGGAAGAAAAACTTGGTCTTATAGATATCCCTATAGAAAGGATCAAAGGAACGTACTACCATTCTCGTTCACTATCTTTTTCTGCAAATTTTTATCCCTTAATGAAAATTGACTCAGAATTTGCAAGTAAATGGATCAATTTGTATGAAGCTCATATATCTGAAGGAATAAGGGATCCTGTAACAGCCTACGAATATTTAAACTGGTTTTATATTGTTGAAGGGAACAAAAGGGTAAGCGTTTTGAAATATTCAGACGCTTTTTCAGTCCGTGGGGAAGTTACTAGATTGATTCCAAAATGGGATGAAAACAATCCTGAAATAAGGATCTACTATGAATTTTTAGATTTTTATAAAAAGACAAAAATTAATATAATCTGGTTCAACAAAGAGGGCAAATTCAAAGAACTTTACGAGTTAATCAAAGATTATAAGAAAAAAAGTGATTTTGTTGAGAATGAATATGATGAATTAGTCCATTCAGTATATCTTCTATTTAGAAAGCTATATAGGGAAATTGCTAAGGACACGATTTCGCTTACTGAAGAAGAGGCTTTTTTAGAATACCTAAAAAAATTTGGTTTGGAAAATGTTCCCACTATCGAAAGAGAAATGAGCGAACAAGTCAACGAATTAATAGAAGAACTAGAAGAACGTCTAGGTAAACCATCAGAACCTTTATTCAAATTACCTCAGATCTTCGCAGGGAAAACATTAAAAGTAGCTTTTCTATATAACACCTCAATAGAAGAGTCTGCATGGACATATTCCCATGAATTGGGAAGAAGGTACGTTCAAAAACGTTTAGGAAATGAAATAATAACAAAGTATTTTGAAAATATTTCTGATTTAAAAACGTATGAAAAAATATTGGAACAACTCGAAGAAGAAAAATTCGACCTAATATTTTCTACCAGTTTTGACTTCTTACAAAATCAGAACACAAAGGAACTTCAAAATGTTCGATTCATGTATTTTTCCGGATATCGTACTACAAAGAATATTAACACATATTTCGGTCGTATGTACGAACCAAGATTCCTCTCTGGAATGATAGCAGGTGCAATGACCACTAACAATAAAATAGGTTACGTTGCTTCCTACGGTATACCTGAAGTCATAATGGGAATAAATGCCTTTGCTTTAGGGGCAAAGGCTGTTAATCCAAAAGCAAAGATATTTGTTGGATGGACGAATACTTGGCGCAATATAGAATATGAAAGAGACACGTCAGAGTATTTGATAAATGAAATTGGAGTGGATGTTTTAACCCATCATCAAGATTCTCCGGAAGTTTGCAAAGTTGGAGAAGAATACGGCGTCTACACTATTGGTTACCATATTGACATGAAAGATTATGCTCCAAATACCCATTTAACCTCTGTTGTATGGAATTGGGGAGTTTACTACGAAAACATAATTAAAGATGTATTAAGAGGGTCAAATTTTTCTTTATTTAGATTGTTTTCTGGTTCAGAAAAGATTGAGAACTTTTGGGGTGGACTTAAGAGTGGAGTAGTTTGTTTGTCACCTATAAGCAAAATTGTTCCTTCTACTACAAAAAACCTTGTTTACACTGTGAAAACGGATATTATGGAAAATAGGTTTCACCCTTTCAGGGGGGGTATTTTTGATAAAGAAGGTAATATGAAAGTCTCGGAAGGCAAAGATATCTCAGACGAAGAACTAATGAAAATGGATTGGTTTGTGGACAACGTTTATTATTCTTAAAAATGGGTACTAAATTTTAAAAAAATTCCTTGGTTTTAAGCTTCCACTTTTTCTAACTTTTCTATCAATTCCAAAGTTATTTCTTTCATATTTTCCACCACTAAATCTGCTTTCGATAGATCCTGGTTGAGTGAGTTTGGGTTTTTAAAACCTATGCACTTCATTCCAGCAGCTTTTGCCGCTTTAACACCATTTTTTGAGTCTTCTATAACTACACATTCTTCTGGTTTAACTTTTAACAAGCCAGCTGTATATATAAAAATATCAGGTTTAGGTTTACCACGAGCAACGTATTCTGAACTCACCACCACTTCAAAATACTTCTCAATGTCAAGCATGCAAAGAACTTCTTTGATCAATCTCATCGGCGAGGAAGAGGCCAACGCTATTTTATAATTGTTTTCTTTCAGTGTCTGTAATAGCTCTATTACACCTTCTATTGGCTCTTTAACCCCTTCTTTTAATAATTCCAAATTCTCTAAGTTTTGTTTTTCAAGTAATTCTTCAACACTTTGTTGTAGATTGTATTCATTTTTTAAGTCTTGCCACATCTCTTGGTTGCTTACACCGATATAATTACTATATGAACTTCTATTAATTGGGATTCCCAGTTCTTCAAAAATTCTTTTATTTGCACTATAATGGATGGGTTCACTGTCAATAATGACCCCATCCATATCAAAAATAATGGCTCTTAACATTATTACCTCCTAGCTTTTACACAGGTTGATAATTAACATGATTCACAACATCTATTTTAAGAAATTCATTTATCTCTTTTTCGCCCCCAATATATTCCTTTAACTCTTCAAGGTCTTTACTCATAAGCTTTTTGAATTCTTCCCCATAAATTGTTTCATTTTTAAAAATATAAGAAGCTAGAAGATCAAGCCTCTCTCTATTTTGCTTAAGAAGTTCGAGAGCTTTATCGTACATAGAATTAATTATTTTCTTGACTTCAACGTCAAGTTCTTTAGCGGTTTCTTCCGAATAATTTCTTTGTTTTGTCAACTCACTCCCCAAAAATATTTCTTCCTCTTCTCCTTCCCAATACACAGGGCCCATTCTTTTGGACATTCCTAACCTATAAATCATGGATTTTGCATAATCTGTAGCTTTTCTCAGATCATCTTTAGCCCCGGTAGTAGCAAAATTAAATACTAATTTCTCGCTAGCTCTCCCTCCAAGGGCTACAACGATCCTATCAAGTATTTCAGATTTTTTAATTAAATATTTGTCTTTTTCAGGAATTTGTAAAGTAGAACCTAACGAACCTGCACCCCTAGGAATTATAGTAATCTTGTAAACAGGGTCGGTATTAGGCAATAAATATGCCAATACAGCATGTCCCAACTCATGATACGATAGAATCTTCTTTTCTTTATCGGATATTATCCTGTACTTTTTTGATGGACCGGTTAGCACCCTATCAATAGCCTCTTCAAAATCACTCATCTCGACTTGGTTTTTTTTCTTTCTTGAGGCTATTAAAGCAGCTTCATTAACTAGGTTTTCTAAATCAGCTCCAACGAAGCCCGGTGTCCTTTTGGCTAACAATTTTAAATCAACATCAGGGGCTATTTTCTTTTTTCGTGTATGTATCTTTAAAATTTCTTCTCTTCCTTTTACATCTGGAGGACCTACCATTATTTTTTTATCAAACCTACCTGGTCTAAGCAATGCTTTATCAAGAACATCAGGCCTATTGGTAGCAGCCATGACAACAACCCCTGTCGACGTGTCAAAACCATCGAGTTCCACTAACAAGGCATTGAGAGTTTGTTCTCTCTCATCGTTCCCTCCACCAAGCCCAGCTCCTCTTTGTCTACCTACTGCGTCTAATTCATCGATAAATATTATTGCAGGAGCATTTTCTTTAGCTGTTTTAAAAAGGTCTCTAACTCGCGATGCACCAACCCCTACAAAAAGTTCGACAAAATCAGATCCACTTGCATAATAAAAAGGTACATCTGCTTCTCCGGCTATAGCCCTTGCTGTCAAAGTTTTACCAGTTCCCGGAGGGCCTACCAACAAAGTTCCTTTAGGCATTCTTGCACCCAATTCTTGAAATTCTTGAGGGTTTTTCAAAAATTTTACAATATCCTCGATTTCGTCCAAAACTTCATCGATTCCTGCCACATCTTTAAAAGTAACTTTTTCCCCGATAGGTTCATACTTTTTTGCCCCACTCTTTCCAAAGTTCATACTGCTTCTAGCTCCTGCGGGAGCCGAACGATACAACCAAAAAAAGAAAAGAACCATTACTACTATTGGAATTATGTTTATCAATAAACCAAACCACCACTTTGATCCTACACTTTCAACATACTCTACCTTTATACCTTTTTGAATTAAACTATTCACATACTGTTTATCGATTACTAAAGCTGGCGAAAAAGATTCATAAGTAGTACCGTCTTTGCTAAGTATTTCCACGTTTCCATTTTGGTTTATTTTCATGGATTCAACCTGGCCATCATTGATCAAACTCAACATTTCTGAATAGGATATTATAGGATTATTTTCCCAATTCAAAGAAATGAGAGCCCCAATAAAAATAATCGCAAATATAATATAAACCCAAATTATGTTGGAAAACTTTACTTTCTTTTTTTCTTCTTTGGTGTTTTTATTTTCTTTATCGTTTTTATTTTCAGGCATTTATTTACCTCCTCACAGATGTTAACCTATATACATTTAATCCAAAATACTGTACTTTTTCAACGTTTTCATCTTTCTCTAATTTTTCAAAAATTTCATTTTTATTTTCACATTTTCTTTGATCCAAAAAACTTTCTATTTCATGCTGATTCATCGGATGTCTTTTTATTATACTTAAGATAGCTTCCAAATCGTCTTCTATAGAACTGTAAAAATCTTCTTCTTCTAAAAAATCAAGGGATATGCCTCCTAAGATATTTTGCGCTAGCTCAATTTTTTCTTTTTCTGGAACTGTTACCCAATCTTCCGCTGGGGGTCTCATTGGTAAATTTATATACAATCTATCATAACTTATTCTATTAAATATTTCTTTGATTTTCCTTAAAGATTCTTCATCATCATTTAGCCCTTTTATCATCATAAATTCCATCCAGATTTTACCTTTAAAGTTTTTAGAAAAACTTATCAACCCATCCACGTAAGAATCAAAAGATATACTTTTATGAGGTCTATTTATTTTTTTAAAGGTTATTTGATCATAAGCATCCAGTGTTGGCATTACAAGATCGCTCTCATTTAATTCTTCCCTTACTTTTTCTTCACAAAGTAGAGCTCCATTTGTAATTACAGCAACAGGTTTATCAACATAAGCTTTTATTGATTTTATTAGTTCACCAATTCTAGAGTATAATAATGGTTCACCTTCACCAACTATAGTTACAAAATCAAACTGGGATACATCGCTTTTAATATAAGCTTTAAACTCTTCCAAAATATCTTGCAAATTAAAAAATTCTTGTCTTTGGTTTGTCATGTTAGTCGTTTTCCCCAACTGACAGTATACACAAGAAAAATTACAAGTTTTTGGAGGTATTGGGCTTACTCCTAAGGATCTTCCCAATCTTCGAGAAGGTACAGGACCGTATAAATATCGAAAACTCATCAGACACCTCCAATATATACTCGCTTTTTTTACTCATTTAAATTATATCAAATATCACCCTTTAAATAAAAATAATAGTGAAACATACTAAAGAAAAAGAAATGAGGAAAACAGTATCTTTTATTTTCCAATTAAACTGCTTAAATCTCGTCCTCCCTTCCCAACCATTGTATCCTCTTGCTTCCATAGCAATACTCAAATCTTCAGCCCTTCTCAGAGCAGATACCAACAAGGGAATAATTATAGATATAGCCCCTCTAATCCTTCCAGAAAATTTTCTATCATCAAAATTTGCCCCCCTACTTAATTGTGCTTTCATTATACGATCTGCTTCATTTGCAATTACAGGGATGAACCTTATAGCAATCGTCATTACCATCGATATTTCATGAGCAAATCTTTTAGGTACAAAAAACCATCTCAAGACATCTTCTAGAGCATGAGCTAAAGAGGTAGGAGAAGTAGTTAACGTGAGAACAGAAGATAATAAAACTGCAAATAATATTCTGAAGGTAATTATAGCGGCATTAAATAAACCGGTATCTGTTATTCTGATAAACCCGATCCTAAAAAGTGTATTCCCCCCTATTGTAAATAATTGAATTACAAAAGCAAAGATAACTATAAACCATATTGATTTTAAGGATTTCATATAATACTTCAAGCTTAGTTTAGATAACAACATCAAAACCAACGTATAAGAAGACATAATCAAAACATCATAAAAACTGTTTATAGAAAAAGCAAATCCTGCCAAAACAAACAACCCTAAAAGTTTTCCCCTTGGATCCAGTGAATGCATCAATGAGTCTAATTCAACGTACCTTCCCAAGGCAACATTATCCAAAAGCATTTAAATACTCCTTTTATCAATCATTTTTTCTAATTCCCAGCATTGAATATTTTAACATAATTCAAGAATTATTATATTATTTGTGAGAAAAGATTTAGTAGTTTTTTAAAACATTAATAAACAGAATGACTGATTTTTATTAAGTTTTGATTAAGTGTTTTTGTAAAAGATGATATAATTATTTTAATGTCTACAAAAAATCAATTTGGAGAGACACATGGAAAAATCCTTATCAAATAGAAGTATGAAATACCTATTTATACTTTTGTTGATTTTAATAATATGTATAATAATTGTTTTTTTAGTTTCTAAATCCTCAAACTATAAAAAGCAGATCATTTTTTTTGAAGAATATTTAAAAAACAACTATACTTTGGACGATGCAACGATAAAAGAATTCGTCAAAGTTTTTGAATTATTATATGACGAATTCCTCTATGTAACTGAATATGTTTATCCGATCGAATTGTTAGCTATTGGAATAGTAGAAACAAATTTTGAAAACGTAAAAGGAGATGGTGGGGAAAGTTTGGGATATTTTCAGATACAAGCCCCTACTTATTGGTATTTAAAACATAATTACCCTGAATTTTATCAAAGAATTAATTTCTTAGAACCTTGGTATTGGGATAACATAAAAGAAAGACCTGATGTGCAATTATTGACTTCTATCTTATACTTATACGATATAAAATCACGTTTTGGCGAAGAAGATGCGTATAGTATTTACAATGGTGGGTCAGAAACATATAAAGACAAAATATTATTAAGACTTAATATTTTAGAAAATGAACTCAAAACATTTAACAGGAGGTAAACATGCAGATATCGGAGCCGCTTATTTCAAAACCTATTTTTAGTGAAAAAATTTGGGGAAATAATGAATTGAACAGAATTTTCAACTATGAAAAAACCCAACCAATAGGAGAAGCCTGGCTTTATTCTCCTCTAAATGGATTTGAAACCGTCTTGTATGGAAAAAATAGCCAAAAAGAATATGGCAATGCAAGTGAACTTTTCCCAAATTTTCCTTTGTTGTTGAAATTAATCGCAACCTCATCCTGGCTTTCCATACAATTACACCCGGATGATACAATGGCTAAACAATTAGAAAACGAACCATGGGGAAAATCAGAAGCATGGTACTTTCTGAAAGATAATGGCCAAATTAAAGTTTCAAATAATAACAAACATATTTTGCAAGCTTTTGATGATAATCGATGGGATGAAGTACTAGAAAATTACGAAATGAACAAATTCGATTCCATCTTTATACCTGCAGGAACTGTTCACACCTTAGGTCCTAACAGCCTTTTACTGGAAATACAGCAAAGCTCAGATTTAACTTATAGATTATACGACTGGGGAAGACCTCGAGAAATCCATGTTGATAAATCTAAAAAAGTTCTCAACAACATTCACACCAGTTATTCTATTTCAAGGAAGACCGAAGGCTTGTGTACCAAATACTTTAGCTTTTCCAGATTTGCCAACCAAAATAAAAAAGGGTTTGGCGTATATGTTAACTTAAAAAGCTATGAAACAATAGTACTTCCAGAGGAAATAAATTACAATTTTCAAGGTGAATTTGTAGAATTTAAATTAAACGAAAATGGCTGGAAATCACTTTTATAATTTCATAATCAAAAATTATAAAATAATTTAAAATTTTTACATTCCATTTCTTTTTCGACTTATTTTGTCTGATATAATTGAATAAACATAAAATAAAATCTTAGGAGGTATCCTGATGAATAAAACTATCAATGAAGATGTGTCAATCGTCTTATCGGGTGAAGCGGGTCAAGGGATTCAAACGATAGAAGGATTGTTAACATTTATTCTCAAAAGGGAAGGTTATTACGTATTTGCCACAAAAGAGTACATGTCTAGGATTAGAGGTGGAAGTAATTCAACTGAAATAAGGGTAAGCTCTAAACCTGTAAAAAGTTACGTCGACAAAATAGATATACTCATACCTCTTACAAAAAGTTCTGTTGAACATCTTGGAGACAGAGTGACTGAAGATACTCTGATCATAGCAGATAACGATTTTTTAAAATTAGAAAATAAAAACCTTTTCAACGTCCCCATCCTTTCTATTGCGAAAGAAATAGGTAACGAAATATATGCAAATATAGTTGCTGTTGGTGTAATTTTGGGTCTTTTCAAAACAAACATAAAGACTATAGAAGAGTATCTAAAAGAAAGATTTGGAGATAAGGGAGAAAAAATTGTTTCAGATAACATAAAAGCAGCTTCAGAAGGTTACAAATTGGGTAAAGACTTTTCTGAAAGTGGAGAGATAAAAATAGAGATCTCTGCAAACGAATCTTTAAAAGACGATTTATTAATTAGCGGAACCGACGCGGTAGCTCTTGGAGCGTTAGCAGGCAATTGTGATTCAATTTTTTCATATCCAATGACACCTGGATCGGGAGTTCTAGTTGATTTAGCCAATTTTTCAAAAAATTTCGATATTTTAGTCGAACAAGCCGAAGATGAAATAGCCGCAATCAATATGGCAATAGGTGGATGGTACGCAGGAGCAAGATCAATGGTGACCACTTCTGACGGAGGATTTGCTTTAATGGAAGAAGGACTTTCTCTAGCTGGGATGATCGAATCCCCGTTAGTAATTCACTTAGCCCAAAGGCCTGCTCCTGCAACAGGTTTACCGACAAGAACCGCTCAGGAAGGCTTGAACCTTGTTATACACGCTGGACATGGCGAATTCCCAAGGTTGGTTTTCTCTCCTGGTAGCCTTGAACAAGCTTTCTATTTAACTCAAAAGGCTTTTAATATTGCGGATAAATATCAAATCCCCGTATTCATTTTGACAGATCAATTTTTTGTTGATTCGTATTATAACGTTAAAAAGTTGGACCTTTCCAAAATTGAAAATAAAAAATATTTTGTAGAAACTACTGAAGATTATAAAAGATATGATCTTTCGAAAGCAAAAAACGGAGTTTCACCAAGAGGTATACCTAACTATGGTAATGGATTAGTTGTTGTAGATAGTGATGAACATGACGAGGAAGGTCATATAACGGAAGATTTGGATATCCGAATTAAAATGGTGGAAAAAAGACTCAAAAAATTTGAGGCTTTAAAGGAGGATTTTATTTCTCCTGAATTCTATGGAAATGATAACTACAAATATCTCGTCGTATGTTGGGGTTCAAATTATAATGTCGTCAAAGAAGCTCTAGAAAATATAAATAACAAGGATCTTGCTATGCTTCATTTTAGCCAAGTTTATCCCATCCCGGAAAATGCGGTTGAATTTTTAGAGAAGGCAGAAAAAATAATCGATGTTGAAAATAACGCCACAGGCCAATTTGCAAAGTTAATAAGAGCAGAAACTGGCATAAAAATAGATAGTAAGATATTAAAATTCAATGGAATGCCATTTTCAGTTGAAGAGCTAACCGCTAAGATAAGGGAGGAATTACAATGATAGAAAGAAAAAATATGTTTAGTCTAGAAAATGAAAAAGAATTAGACATTGCTTGGTGCCCAGGCTGTGGAAATTTTGGAATACTGAATATATTAAAAAAGGCTCTGGAAGAAATGGAAGAAATAACTCCCAACAATTTTGTACTCGTTTCAGGAATAGGACAAGCAGCAAAAATCCCTCATTACTTTAAAAACAACGCTTTTAATGGTCTTCATGGTAGGACTTTACCCGTTGCCTTTGCCATAAAAGCGACTAATCCAGATTTATACGTAGTAGCTGAAAGTGGAGATGGAGACATGTACGGTGAAGGCGGCAACCACTTTATCCACAATATGAGAAGAAACATTAACATAACAAACATAGTTCATGATAATAGGGTTTATGGACTGACGAAAGGCCAGGCTTCTCCTACTTCACAACAGGGAATGGTCACCCCTGTTCAAGTAAACGGAGTAATACTTAACCCCTTCAATCCTATTGCCGTTGCTATAGCCAATGGAGCCACATTTGTGGCACGGGCTTTTGTGGGAGATATGCAAAACACGAAAGAAATTATTAAAAAAGCTATTAGACATAATGGCTATGCTCTAATTGATTTGTTCCAACCATGTGTGACGTTCAATAAAATAAACACTTACGCCTGGTTTAATGAACATACTTACAAATTAGGGGAAGATTACGATCCATCAGATAAAATGCAAGCTCTACAAATAGCTTTCCAAGAGGACAAAATTCCTTTAGGTATAATATATGAAGAAAAGGGAAAACCAACTTTTGAAGAACAATTGACTATTTATAAGCAAAACAAAGATCCACTTTTTAAAAGAAGCATAGATTTAAACAAATTAGAAGGTTTCATAAATTCAATGAGATAAGAGGTGATATGATGGCATTGAAAGTTGGAGAATTGGCTCCAGATTTTAAATTGAAAGATCAAAACGGTGATGATAATTCTTTATCTGGTTTTAAAGGAAAAAAGGTTTTGCTTTCCTTTCATCCTTTAGCATGGACAGGGGTTTGCGAAACCCAGATGAAAAACTTGGATTTAAAGTATGACGAATTGGGAAAACTCAACGTTGTACCTTTGGGAATTAGCGTTGATGCATCACCTTCAAAAAAAGCATGGGCTCAAAATATGAAAATCAACAAACTTAAACTTTTGTCAGATTTTTGGCCTCATGGAGAAGTTGCTAGAAAATATGGTATATTCGATGAAGAAAACGGTTTTTCCAAAAGAGCGAATTTTTTAATCGACGAAGAAGGAAAAATTGAATTTGTAAAAGTTTACGAATTAAGAGATCAACCAGATTTAAATGAAATTATGAATTATATCAAAAGATGAAAGAAACTTAAATAGGCTTCGACAAAAAGTTCGAAGCCTAATTTATTATAATGGAGTTAAAATTATGAAGAAAATTGCTTTCACCCTTTTAATTTTGATGATTATTTCAACCAATTTATTTAGTCAAACGATAAATATACCAGAATTTCCAAAAGGGACTCTAACTATTTCACAAGAGGGAAGTAGTGTAACAATCCCTATTGAAATTGCTAATACGAACGAATTAAGAGAATTCGGTCTGATGTACAGGGAAGATATTCCTGAAGATTATGGAATGCTTTTTGTTTTCCCAAGTCCTGGAATAAGAAGCTTTTGGATGAAAAATACCTTTGTTGAACTCGACATTGCTTTTATAGATGCCAATGGAACAATATTGGATATACAAAACATGAAACCTTGTGAAGAATCACCTTGCCCTATTTACATAATTTACACACCTTTCAAATTTGCTTTAGAAGTAAAAGCAGGTTTCTTTGATCGATACGGATTCACCGAAGGGGCAAAAATTGAATGGTCAATAAATGAATTTTAAAACCATTGACATTGTATTTAAATGAGGATATAATTATAAGGCTGAACTACTTGGTTGATTTTGAAGGTTTAGAACCAGAAATTGTTGCCAGAAAATATCTACAAGGTTTAGGCCTTATTAAATAGTTTACAATAATTTGTGGAGGCGTGCACCGAATTGGCTAAGGGGCCGGTCTCGAAAACCGGTGGGGTTTATCCCCTTGTGGGTTCGAGTCCCACCGCCTCCGCCAATTTTTATATGAGGAGGGAAGTAAAAGATGCCCATTCTATCTGAAATTAATAAATACCTACAAAGTAAAATTTCACAGGGGAAAGACGATTATGCAATACCGAAAAGATGGATGCCACCTAATTATACCGGTAAAGTTAAACTAGCGGGGAGGAAATTTTTTGTTAATCCCTATGAGTTTATATCCAACATAATCGATAATCTATTAAAAAATGCTGGAAAAGATGTGGATTACAGCAAACCCCTTTCTTTCATTAAAAATGTTAAAGAACCTGATTGGATCAGAACGAGCATACTTTATTCTGCTCACGTACGAGCTACAGCTGCATATGTTCATGATCAAACTACTTTATTCGTTCCAATAGATGAAAAAGGTTATACTGAATCGGGTACATTCCTAAAAATGTTGATGTTAATCCCTTATTTTTCTACTTACAACGTCGATAGTATATACTTACTTCCAATAACCCAAGCCAGCAGTAAATTTAAAAAAGGTGAAGTTGGTTCGCCTTATGCAGTTAAAAATTTTTTCTCTGTAGAAAAAGATTATCATGACACACTTTTGGAAAATGAATTCACCCCTAATGAAGAATTTGGAGCTTTTGTCGAAGCCGCTCATATGGCTGGAATGAGAGTCTTGTTGGATTTTGTACCAAGAACAGGATCAAGGGACAATGACCTTATTTTAGAACATCCCGAATGGTTCTATTGGATAGATATAGACGAAATGAACGGTTTTGCACCTCCTAAAGTTGAAGGTCTGGGATTTGTTCAACCGAGCAAAGAAAATTTAAAAATTGTGTACAATGACGAACAAGTCAAAAATCATCTTAAAAAATTTAGATGGGATCCAAGAACTCAGAACCCACAAAAATGGGAAAATTTTATAAAACTAAATAAAGACAACCCAGATTTTTTGGATGAAATAGCAAGAGAGTTTAAAGTAATAACCGTTCCAGGATTTTCAGATTGGATAAATGATCCCCAACCAGCATGGGAAGATGTCACTTTCTTAAGACTCTATCTTTCTCATCCAGAAGAAGCTCTAAAATATATAGACGAGACAAATCAACCTCCTTATGTGCTCTTCGACGTAGTTAAATCAAGTTTGTTCCCAGGGAAAGAAAAGAATGCCGAACTTTGGAACCTAATAGCAAATATTATCCCATTCTATCAAAAAAATTTCGGTATAGATGGTGCTAGGTTGGACATGGGTCACGCTCTACCTGACGAACTTGAAGCTGAAATTATAAGAAGGGCGAAAGAATACGACCCTGCTTTTGTAATAATAGCTGAAGAATTGAACATGGACAATCATTTAAAAGCTAAAAAAAGTGGTTACGATGGAATTTTGGGAAATTCATGGTGGGCTGAGCCAAGAATAAAAGAAGGCTGGTTCAAAAAATTCATCTCAGAAGTAGCACCAAAATTATCTTTACCTACATTTGCAACGGCAGAGACACCAGATACCCCAAGAGCGGTTACAAGAGAAGGTGAAGAAACTTTCTCAAAATTGACAGCGGTGGTAAATACTTTCATGCCAAACGGAATAACATTTATAAACTCCGGATATGAGCTTTTTGAACCTCAACCTATGAACACAGGCTTAGATGTAGAAGATCCTGTGGAAGAAAGATTTAAAAATTTACCTTCAACAGATCAATTTTATGGCAAACTCGCATTCTTTGATTGGTATGTCCTACACTGGGATACAGACCATCATATGGTGAAATTACTTTCCTTATTAGGCACACTAAAAGAGGAAGTCAAAGATCTTTTGAAAAATCCTAACAATTACCATTTTATTGATTTTTCTGATGATGCAAGTGCAATGTTTTGGTGGAACGGAAAAAAAGGAGTTGTAATAGCTATCAATACTAACTTTAAAAATCCTTATTTCTTCGATATAGACCTTGGATATTATACCTGGAAAAGTGAGCATAACATACAAACAAAATTGGAAAATTACAGAAGAGGCGAAAGCTCTTGGAACGTTCAGGATGCACATTTAAGAGTAACAATCAATCCAGGGGAAGCCAGAGTTTTTTTTGTATATTAAAAAGGGCTTTTAGCCCTTTTTTATTTTAATTTTGGAAAGTTAAACTTGTCAACTTCTTGCTTTTTTATAAATTTTCTAAACTTTTTCTTTGCTTCCTTCATCAGCTCTTCTTGAACTATAAACAATTTCGACTTTTTCCCCGTTGGTCTTTTATACTCTCCATTCGGTTGTAACTCTCTTGCTTTGAAATTATCTTTTAAATAAAGGTTCAATACATCTATCAATCGTTGCTTCAAATCTTCCTGCTCTATTGGTATCAAAGATTCAACCCTTCTATCCAGATTTCGAGGCATTAAATCGGCACTTGATATAAATAATTTAGGTAATCCGTTATTTTCAAAATAATATATTCTACTATGTTCTAAATACCTTCCTACGATACTTCTAACCGTTATGCCTTCACTAACACCTTTTATCCCTACTTTTAAAGCACATATCCCTCTAACGATTAAGTTAACCTTCACACCAGCCATGGATGCCTTATACAAGGCTTTTATTATAGATACATCTAGCAAGGAATTCACTTTTATTATTATTTTCCCTTTTCCACCTTTTTTAACTACATCTATTTCATTATCAATCCAGCGTAAAAAAGTTTCCCTCAAACTTGTAGGGGCAACTCCCAATTTTTTCCATGTTGGAGGTTTTGAATAACCCGTTAAGATGTTGAACAGTGCTGATACATCTTGAGCATAACTTTCCTTACAAGTAAAAAAATCTATATCTTCATATAATTTTGCAGTTATGTAATTGTAATTCCCTGTACTCATATGAACGTATCTCCTGATCCCACTTTCTTCTCTTCTAACAATCAACAATAGTTTTGCATGTACTTTTAATCCAACAAGCCCATAAACAACGTGGCAACCCGCTTTTTCCAACTCCTTAGCCCATTGGATATTATTTTCTTCATCAAATCTGGCTTTGACTTCTACCACAACGGTAACTTGCTTGCCGTTCTCTGCTGCTTTAATAAGATAATCTATGATTGGAGATGTTTTCCCAACTCGGTACAAAGTTTGTTTGATTGCCAACACTTGAGGATCTTCTGCCGCCTGCCTTAAAAAATCTATCACATGCTCAAAAGACTCATAAGGGCGGTGTAAAAGAACATCTTTTTCCCTAATTACCTTAAAGATATCCTCCTTGCCATAAAAGCTTGGGGAAGGTTGGGGAGAATAATACTCAAATTTTAAATGCTCATACCCTTCTAAATTAGCAATTTCCATAAGAGAACTCAAATCTAAAAGATTGGAAATCTCATAAATATTATCACTTCTTAAACTTAGCGCATTTACAAGGAAATCCCTCAGGTTCTTTCCCATATTTTTGGATATTTCTAATTTGACAGGAAAACCTGTTTTTCTTTCTTTAAGTGAACTTTCTATCTCAATTAACAAATCTCTAGCATCATCTTCGTCAATAGAAAGGTCTCCATCACGTGTGATTCTAAACTCAGAAATCTCAATTACTTTGTATCCGCTAAAAAATAAATCAGAATGCATTTTTAAAAGATCTTCAGTTAAAAATAAACATGTGCCATCCGTGCAGGGAATATTTATAAATCTTGGAAAAATCGTCGGTAAGGGTATAAAGGCAAATAACCTTTCCTCTTTTTCATCTTCTAACTCCACAACTAGATTTATGCCGCTACCAGGTAATATCGGAAATGGTCTACTTTGATCGACAGCCATGGGAGTTACTACGGGAAAAACCGTCGTTTGAAAATAATTATCTAAAAACTCCTTTTTTTCTTCATCAATCTCATTAACTTTGAGAACTTTGATGTTCTCCTTTCCTAAAGAAGGTAGTAGCTCACTTTCTAAACATTTATATTGCATTTCCACCATTTCATGGGTTTTTTGTGAGATCTTCATTAATTGATCTCTAGGAGTTAAGCCAGAAATATCCATTCCACCGAAACCAGCTTGAAGTTGTTCTTCCAAGCCAGCTACCCTTATCATGAAAAACTCTTCAAGATTGGATGAGGTTATGGAAAGAAATTTGACTCTTTCTAAAAGAGGGTTTGTTGTATCATAGGCTTCCTCTAACACTCTAAAATTAAAGTCCAACCAACTTAGCTCTCTATTATTATAATATTTGTAATCGCTCAAATCTATTTTCTTTTCTTTAGTTTTGTTGCTACTAGTTTTTGCCATAAAATCTCATCCCTTTATACTTTTTTCAATAACTCTGGAAGTATTCCAAAAACTTCCAAAAAGAAATTATCCTTCCTTTTCAATGCCCACTCTTCTAACAAAGTTTCCTTTGGTGTATGAGTAGTTATAATCAGATGATTACCCTCTAAATTAACTTCAATATCTCCCAATTTGCTCTCATGAGCGACGTCTAAGGCATCTGCAAGCCTCAATATGGCAAGCATCTTTGTTATCAAAATCTTATCCGGTATGTTTTCCAATTGTGATGAATAATCATCAATCTCCAAATCTTGAGCGCTGTGGAAGTAAGCGATCCTTGATACAATGTCTAACTCTCTAGAAGTTAAACCTATGATCTCTGAGCCTTTAATTATGTTATACGAATGCAAATAATGTTTTTTAATATTTACATATTTTCCAATATCGTGTAAAATAGCAGCCACTTGCAAAAGGAGTCTATGTCTTTTGCCCAACTGATGAACTGGTTCTAAAACATCAAATAATTTTATCGCATATTTTTCTACCGTTTGACTGTGAGTCTCCTCATAGAAATATCTTTTACCTATATTTCTAGAAGAGATAATCGTACTCTTTTCCAATAAATTAAAAAATCTTCTATATTTTCTGCTCAACAACCGTTGAAATAACAAGCTCCTACTTAAATTAACCTTCGGAAAAACTAAAATATTTTCAGCTCCCGATACTTCTAAAAGTAATCGATAAAAAGCTAAAGCTGATAACAACGAATTCGCTTTACTTTCAGAAATATCGTATTCTCTAGATAATTCGGTGGCATTCTTTGATTTCAAATTCTGAAAAAGTTTATCGAACTCCTCTTGGGGAATGTTTAATACTTCTTCTTCATTTTTTCCCAAAAGTCCAGCTAAAAACTCAATTTCATTGCCACAAGTTACAAAGGTTTTGATCTTTTTATTAATAAGCCAAACATTTATAGGCTGATAAAATGTGTTTAAATACTCTCTGATTAAATTACTATAGTGTAATGTGTTTTCTTCCAAATCTCTGAGCATCTCTGAAACTTTAACAGAACCTATTTTTATATTTTGAGAACTATCAATCAAACCCTTAGAATACGTTGCTAAACCCATGCTTCCCGTTCCTATGTAAACAAATAAAACATCATCCCTTTTGTACTTTTTATATTTTTCAAAGTTCCTTATCAATTCCATGTAGATATGTGATTTCTCTTCGTAATCATCTAAAACGTCGATAGTAAAACCTGTTCTTGTTTCGATCTGATCCAAAATAAAATCTAAATTTTCTGCTTCTCTCAAAGCGGTGGTACCTACTACTTTCAATTTATTAGCTCCATATTCCTCTGCAACCCTTTTGAATCCTAAAAGTTTTTGACTTAGGATCTCTACTTTTTCAAAAGATATCCTTCCTGTTGTAAAGGTATCTCTTCCTAAGAATAAGGGATAATCCAAACTTTCTATTATATCGATATCATCTTGATCGTTCTGAGCAATATCAAAAGATATATTTTCTGTTCCTATGTTTATAACACCTGCTACCATTGTTATACACCTACTTTTTCTTTAACAAGTGAAAAAGCCCCATACAAACATGCATCATCCAGCAATTGAGATAATTTAAACTCACAACACTCAAAGATATGAGGTATAGAGTACTGCTTGGCTGTTTCAACTACTATAGGCATCAATTGTTCCCCTAATGCCTCCATTACTCCCCCTCCTAAAACTATAACTTCAGGATTTAGTAAATTAATAATGGAACCAGCATTTATTCCTATATATCTTGCGGCATCATTCAATATCCCTCTAACAAGATCGTCCCCTTGATCATAAGCAGCTTTCAAAGTAGAACTTTTCACTATGCCTTTCAAATCACTGCTTTTTATTAAGGTTTTCTCGCCTCTCTCTTTTTTTCTAACTATTTCTCTTTGGATAGCTATTTTAGAAGACAAACTTTCCAAACAACCACGAAGATTACAACCACAAAGAGGGCCTTCAGGGTACACATTCATGTGCCCAATCTCAGCAGCGAAATTGAACGAACCTTTATATAATGATTCATTCAATATTAAACCGCCACCTATTCCTGTTCCCACAAAATAACCTACGGCGTTTTTTACTCCTTTAGCGGCACCAAACTTCCATTCCCCATACATACTCGCATTAGCATCGTTTTCTATAATAGTTTTGATATTGTATTCTTTCTCAACAAAATCTACTAAATTAAATTCATTCAAAGGCATGTTAGGAGTAAAGGTAATTTTTCCATCTTTTATAACTCCTGGTACACCTATTCCTATCCCTTTTACATCTTTATTCTCCTTCAGTAAAGAATCCAAAACTTTCTTCAATTGTTCGACAACTTTTTCTTTGCCTTTTGAACTTTTGGAACTCTTTTTCTCTGACTTCAATTTGTTACCTTTCTCATCAAATAAGGCGCCAAGTATTTTGGTTCCCCCTATATCTACCCCTATCCAATTGCTCATTTTTTTCACCCCTATTTATAGGATTTAAATTTAAGCCTTTTCGCTACAAATATTGTCGTATAACTTTTCAAAAATCTCACTCACCCCAACATCTATCTTCCCTTGTAATAGGTTTATTTCTTTATCAATTTCTTTTAATAAAGCTTTAATATTATCTTCTTGAAATTTTTTTACCAACTTTTTCTTTAAAATAATCAAATCATGATGAGTCCCCAAAATATCTTGAATCTGCTTAAACATGTCTTCTTCAGGTAAAGTTTCACCCTTCGATGCTCCCAATATCTCTGTTTTATAACGCAAGTCTTTAACCTTTATCCTTATTTTATGCAGTTTTTTATCGTCACTTCTATCGGTATTTTTAAAGTCTTCATAAACTTCTTTAAATTCTTTTTTATAAAGATTATCAAAATAAGGATCATTTATCTGAAAATTTTGTACAAAATCAAACACCAAGAAACTCAAACAACTTTCTAGTAGATGATCTAACTCCGAGGTTTTTAAAGAACTTAAATAACTTTTCAACTTCTCTTTCTCTTTACTGTATCTTTTCTTGAAATAATCTATTATTTCATTATTTTGCTCTTCAATTTTCATAAGAAATTCTAAGTGAACTTGATAATCTCTTGGTTTATTGCTTTTTTTTAATATCTTATTTACTTTTTTCTTAGCTTTCTTAGAGCTTTCGCGTTTTGAAAATCCTTCCAAAAAATCTATACTTGCTTCTATCCTTCTACACGATGTTCTCATGTCGTGAACACTATCTTCTCCCTTTTCATCAAAAACATTAGAGATGTTTTTTAGAAGACGGTTTTTCATTTTTTCAAAATATTCGATGTACTCTTTTAAAAATATCCATGGATTGGCTGAAATATCGTTTAAGAGCTTAGTGACTTCGGATCTACCATCCATTTTAATTTTCCTTTTCCAGATAAAATATCATCGAATGATTCTCCTTCAATACAAATTACTCCCGCCTTTCTCAAATGCAAATCATCACCAGTTAATCTTTTTGCAAGTTCATCAAAAGTTGGATTGTGTCCAAATATCATTACATTGTTATACCCTTTCGTAATATTTGAGATTTTTTCAATTATCTCTTCTACTTCTCCAGCATACAGTAATTCTTCTTCTATTACCTTTGGCTTTGATTTAAAAGACTTTGCAAAGATTTCTGCGGTTTCTTTCGCTCTTAAAGCAGGAGAGGTAATCAAAAGATCAACCTTATTTAAAATTTTAGCCACATATTCTGCAACTTCTCTAGAATCGTTTTTACCAACTTTTGTCAACTTTCTTTCAAAATCATCAATTTCCGGAGATCTTTTTTCTGCTTTGGCGTGCCTAACTAATATTAGGTTTTTCATATGTTAAAACATTCCTCCTTCTATGAACGTTTTTAAAAAGAATTCACATAATCTCTTAAAGCTGATCCGATTCTTTCTAGCAGGGAATTCATATCACGAGTTTTGTTCAATCTTTTCAGAGTGTTCCAAAAAATATATATTCCCGTTAAACTTCCTATAAAGTTTCCAATAAAATCCGTCATTGTATCAAAAAGACTATCTTCTTGAGCTAATCTGTATCCAGGATAATCTCTAAAGATTAGATCCGAAGTAAACTCTCCTACTTCCCAAAACACGCCCAATGTCATAACAATAGAGAGGGTAACAACAAATATTTTTAAAAAGAAAAAAGGCATTTTCATCTTAGTCCAGATTAGTTCAGAACCCATTACTAAGGGATATATAAGAAATGAAAGCCAAATACCTCCTGTAAAATGAAGAATAAAATCGTAAATTTCAAAGCGATCATAAAATTGATACCACATACCAAATACACTATGTAAAGAAATTTGTATTATTGTTACTGTACGTATTTCTTCAAGAATCGTAGATTTTGTTACCCATTCAAAAACCCAAGTTAAATAAACTCCAAAAGCACTTAAAAGGTATCCTAAAAAATGTGGTAAGTTAAAATCCCAAATGCTTCCTATAATAGGGATAAATACAACAAAAGAAAAAAACAAGTTAATAGTTCTTAAAACAGAATAAACCGTTGAACTTGAAGTAAACAAGGTTTCTTTCACCACAGGATCTCTTACCAAAAAGTGATGAATTTTGTCAAATTCTATTTTTGCTTTTTTCAATGTTTTCGAAAATCTTGGTGTAATTGATATCACCTCATTTTAAGTTTTTGCATATTCTATAATTTATTTCAATTATACCATTTAGATACAAAAACAAAAAAAGCAGCGAAATAATTCGCTGCTATGAGGGGATGATACGACTATGGTGGCTCCGGGTGAGGGATTCGAACCCCCAACCTAGTGGTTAACAGCCACCCGCTCTACCGTTGAGCTAACCCGGAAAAAATAAAATACTTTCAAAATCCAAAAATGATTATATCATCAAAATGGTGTTTTGTCAATATTTTTATTTTTATCTACGGGGGCTACTTCACCAAGGGTAACAAACCTTTTGGCTCCAGTTATTTGAGGTACATTATTTTTTCTTTCTTTGTAAGTTTGATAAGCTATCACTGCAAACGCTACCGCTTCTTTAGCATCACTTGAAAAACCTAATTCTTCCAGTACCATCACGGAAGTTTTTTCACTTATCATCTTTTTTGTATAATATTTTATCATCGATACCAAAGTAGGATTATAACTTCCCCCTCCAGAGATTATAACTTGGTCTATGTCAGTACCTATAAACCTTAAGTAAGCATCGACAATCGATTTAGCAGTAAAAGCTGTTACAGTTGCAACAATATCTTCGTCGTTTAATTTCATACTTTTCCCTTTGTTTATTACCTCTTTTGCATAATTTAATCCAAAAACTTCCCTTCCTGTGGTTTTGGGAGGTTCTTTTTTTATAAAAGGATGAGCCATTAGATCATCTAAAAGAGCATCAGAAACCTTACCTCTTTCACTAATCTTTCCATCTTTGTCATAACTCTGTTCTCCATTGGTTAAAATTTGAACTACACCATCTATAAGCATATTCCCTGGACCTGTGTCTGTACCTTTTATATCTCCTATCGTGGATTTTTTTGGTATATAGGTGAAGTTTCCTATTCCTCCAATATTTTGCATAACCCTGTTGTAGTCATCACTTTTGAACAAAATATAATCAACATAAGGTACAAGTGGTGCACCTTGACCACCCGCTGCAATATCTCTTGCCCTAAAGTTGCTAACGGTGGTAGTCTGTGTCCTTTCTGCTATTACACTAGCTTCACCTATTTGAAGAGTGGAAATAAAATCATCACTCACATAATGGTATATAGTTTGACCATGGGAACCTATTAAACTAACATCTTGCATATTCAAACTTTTTGATTCAACAACCTCTTTGGCGGCTTGAGCAAACAATTCACCAAGCTCGAAATTCAATCTGCAGATTTTATCCACGCTACCAGTTGTGGGGTCCGAACATTCTAAAATTTTTTCTCTCATTTTTTTACTATATGGTGTATTTATAAAATTAACAACCTTTACATTTAATTTTTGCTCGTCCTGTTCTGTTATTTCAATTAGTGCAGCATCTATTCCATCCACTGATGTCCCTGACATTAAACCTATTACCAACATAATATCTTCTCCTTTTACTTCCAAAGTGTTCATTTATTAATGATCTTTTCGAAAAATTATATTATTTATCTTATTTCGTATCACGTTCAATTCAGGCTTTTTTAAGAATCTATCGTAATAAACAGAATTTGTCAAAAATATTGAAAATAACCCATCTTTTCTGATCCAAATGGATGTGCCTGTAAAACCATTGTGGCCGAAACCTGTACTATCAAGTGAGTATTGACATCCTGCAACAGGTGGAGCCATCCAAGCTATATGAGTAGTATTTTCCCCTCTTTTTACCAACGTAGTTATAAAAAGATCCAAAGTGTCTTTTGAAACTATTTCCCCATTTAACAAGCTGATTATGAAAATCCTTAAATCACTGGCATTAGAAAACAAACCTGCGTTACCACTTACTCCACCCAAAGAGTAGGCAAGTTCATCTTCTACTACACCCTTCAACCTTTTACCTTCTCGGATAGATGTGGATACGGCTTTATCTTTATTCTTTGGATTGAAACAAGTATTTGCCATCCCTATTTTTTTAAAAATATCTTCGACATACTCTTTGAAATTCTTTTGAGTAACTTCTTCAACAATTTTCATAAGTGTTATAAAATTTAAACAAGAATATTCGTAACACTTGTAGGCATTTTCTTGGGGCTGAATATTGATTATGTACTTAAGCAATTCCTCTCCTCGATACTCTTCCCATAGATTTGAATAAGCTTGCATTCCAGAAGTATGAGTTAATAATTCGAAGATTGTAACCTCGCTTTTTGGACTACTTACCTCTATGAATTTGCCTATTTTATCTTCCAATTTTATTTGATTTTCATCTATTAGTCTCATAACCGCGGTTGCAGTTCCAACCACTTTGGTAACACTTGCTAAATCAAAGATATCCTCTTCAGTAAGTCTTTCTTTTTCATCTTTTGTTCCGAAAGTATTTTTATACAATATTTTTTCTTTTTTACCTATTAAAATGGATGCCCCTGTATACACATTATTTACTCCCGATGAAACAATTTCGTTTAAAGATTCGATATCTTTGTCTTTCAAATCATCACTTCCCTTCGAAATCTTCTATAAATCTTTCTAAAATACCATCACAAACCACATAAGAGTCTAACTTATCTACTTCAATTTTTATCTCAACTTTTTCATTAGAACTAAGCAGTTTACTAGCGATTTCTGCAAGCTGGGAAAGCTTTTTTAACCATGGATGTATGTCTTCATATAACTTTTTATCTTTTAAATATTTCAATTTTCCTTCAAGATTGCCCAACCTCTCTAAATATTCCTTTAGCTCTTTTCCCTTATTCAAAGGATCTTTTCTGAATTCTTTTATTAGACTTTTCAACTTAAAGGATGTCTCCTCAAAAATTCTAGATTTTAGAAAATTTTCACTGAATAATTTCATATCTTCAAAAAAGTCTGACCCTACCAAATTAAAAATAGATTTGTTCCAAGAACGCCAAGGATCGTAACCTTCTGAGTTCCAAAGATAATCAGCTATTGTTTGTTCTGCAAGCATCGATGCATATGGCTGATTCATCGGATTTGAGATAACCCCTTTTACTCTTGAAATGCATAAGTCGTTTTCTCTGTTCATTAACGGGGCTAAGAAAAGTTCGCCTTGATCTGCATCGTTTACCGGATAATTATCCCATAAGATCAAATCATGACCGAACTGGTTTGAAATCTTATCTGCGTTTTTTCTACTTACTCTTTTTGACCATACACCATTCCCTGTCCATATTACAGGAATTTCAGGATTTAAGTGTTCTTTCATCGTCCTTCTGTACATCGAATCCTCTTCCTGCCAATATTCAGTTGGGCAGAGGTACAGGTTAACCTCTGAATCTTTCCCCTTTAAAAATTCGTATAACTTGTTTGCTATATACGTCTGAGCCAAACCGTAATTCCCTTCAAACTTTTTTTCATCCTCTTCGTAATTCAATTTTTCAGGGATATCATCGAAAAGAATAGCAAATTTTTTTACACCTTTACTTAAAATTTCATAGTATTTTTTGCACAATAAATCAAACTCTTTTTGATCGCTAAATTTCATGCTAAGTCCTGGGCTTACACAAAACACAAAATCGACAAAATTGTCTTTTGAGACTTTTATTAGCTCATCTATTTTTTCCATTTCTTCCTCTGGATAATCCTCTCGCCATTTTTCCCTGTGATATGGATCGTCTTTTGGAGCATACCAATAAGTATTCATTTTATTTCTTCCACAAAAATTTATCAAATCAATTCTGTTTTGATGGCTCCATGGTTCCCCATAAAAACCTTCAATTACTCCTCTCATTTTAAAAGAAGGAGAATCGAATATCTCAACTACAGGCAGAAGTTTATTTTCTAAGTCAATAAGTTGTCTTAGGGTTTGTAATCCATAAAAAATACCTTTCTTTGATTTAGAAAAGATTTTAACCGTTCTGTTTTCTTTTTCCACTTTCATTAAATAGCTTTCTAAATCCATAATATCGATACTTAACTCTATATCATTGCTTTTGATAAATTCATTTAAGTCCTTTTCAGAAGGAGAAATAATAGATTCTATTTTTAAGTCGGAATAAACTGGGTCTATTACAAAGACAAAATCTTCACTCGGAAAAATCTTAATAAAGCTTTCTTCTTCGAAATTTTTCAAAATAGAAAGCTTCGAACTTTCTAAGTGAATATTTGCACCTTCATAGAATAATTTTTTTGGTTTTGGATTTAATCTGAGAAACAAATCCATTAAAACTCCTCCATTCCAATATGAAATAAATACTGTTTTTAAAAATTCTATAATTTGATTTAGCGCCCCTTCGCCCCGCTCCCCACCCTTTTTTTATTTCTAAAATATTTTAATATGGGATAAAGTAATTACTTTATTATCAATAATTGTTTTTTGTATTATATCATGTTTATTTTTAAAATGTTCATCTTTTTCGCAGATATGATATAATTATACAAAACTTATTAAACTAGGGGGTGTGTTTTATGAAAAAATTATTTGTTTTAATGTGTGTTTTGATTGTTAGTTTGTTCGTTTTTTCTGAAGAAGTTATAACTTTGAATTTAATTGAAGCCTTTTCAAGCCCCTACAGAACACCTACCTTAAACAACATAATACAAATGTTCGAGACTTTGAATCCTGGAGTAAAAATTAATGTTATCTCTCCACCATACGAAACAGCCTATCAAAAGATCAATTTAATGGTAAGTACAGAACAACCACTTGATATTGTAGAGATAGGTGACTGGGATTTAAGTGCATTAGCCGCTATGGGGAAATTAGAAGATTTGACTCCCTATATCGAGTCTTGGCCTGAAAAAGATGACATGGTCGAAGGGGTTTTAGAAGCCGCCAGCATTTACCAAGGTATCCCTTATTTGTTACCTCACGGCATTTTTGTAAAAGCACTCTTTTACAGGCCAGATATTTTAGCAAAATACGGGATTGAAACCTATCCAAAAACGATGTCTGAATTGTACGAAATATCAAAGACATTAACAGAATCCGGCAAAAATCAGTATGGTTTCGCTTTTAGAGGTAAGGGTTATCCAACGGCGTTTATTGATATTGTTATCACTTCATTCTTTGATGATATAGATCCAAACAATATGTATTTAACTAAATCTGGTGAAATTATTTTTGAAGATCCAAGGGCTGTAGAAGCGTTAAATTTCTATGTTAGTTTGTATAAAGACACATCTCCAAAAGATTCAATTAACTGGGGATGGGATGAACAAGTTAATTCGTTTGTTTCTGGCATAACACCTCTATTATTTCAAGACCCTGACACCACTGGCATGCTAAACGAAATGCTTCAACCAGGCCAATATAAAACTGCCCCACTTCCCCTAGGAACAAGTGGAAAAGCTTACCCTTCCTTTGGATTCGTTGGCTGGGGAATTCCTACATATTCAGAACATAAGGATTTGGCTTGGAAATTCATTAAATTCGTTGCTTCAGCTGAAATAAACGGATATTGGAGCAAGAGTTATGGTGCTTTACCAGTATTAGAATCAGTTTATACGTACGATTCATATTTCAGCTCAGAAATTTTCGAAGGTTGGACCAGGATGTTTGACGATCCCGAACATTATCAATTTACTCAGTACCCCTTAGATAATGAAAACTGGGGAAAGTGGAATGAATTCCAGGAAAAAACAATGCAGCAGGTGTTGCTCGGGCAACTTTCTGTGGAAAGTTGCTTAAAACAATGGACTGACTTTTGGAAAGATGCAGGCATTAAATAGGTGGTTTAATTGAAACGAAGAAAATTCATTTTTTTCTTGTTATTACCCACTTTGTTATTAATATCTTTTATCATTTTATACCCCACTATCAGTGGGGTAATGTTGTCTTTTAAAAATTACTCCCTTTATAACTTCCAAAACATTGAATGGATAGGCTTTGAAAATTTTAAAGCCATTTTTTCCGACCCTTTTTATATAGATACTATTTGGAACACTTTGGAATGGGTTTTATTCTCTGTGCTTTTCCAGCTAATCTTAGGTTTTATTTTAGCTCTTTTAATGAAAGAGCCTTTTAAAGGTAGAGGCATATATGCAGGATTAGTCTTTTATCCATGGGCAATCTCTGGATTTGCCATAGGCTTAATATGGTCATGGTTGTTAAATGGTCAATTTGGGGTGATCAATGATATATTAATAAAAATTGGAATTATCGAAGAAAACATTAGTTTTCTTTCGGATCCTTCGTTAGCAATGTTCTCTGTTATTTTAGTGAATGTTTGGTATGGAATACCTTTTTTCGCCATCATGATTTTAGCAGCATTACAGTCTGTTCCTGATTCCCTTTACGATGCAGCGGAAATCGACGGCGCAGGTTACTTCACCAAGCTTTTTAATATCACTATACCATATATTAAACCCACTTTGATAAATACAATTTTATTGAGAACCATATGGGTTATGAATTTTCCTGATATAATTTACGGGATGACACGCGGTGGGCCTGCTGGCAGCACAGAGATTTTGGCTGTAAAGATGATAAATACCGTTTTTTATGAATCCAACTACAGCAAAGCCGCAACACATGGGGTTGTTATTATTTCAATTCTTTTCATTTATACTATTATGTACTTAAAATTAACTTCTAAACGGGAGTTTAGCCTATGAAGAAAAAAATTTTGCCTAAAGTTATGCGTATAATTTTACTCTCTATGTTTTTTATTTTTGCAACTTTCCCGTTATATTGGATTATACTAACTTCGTTAAAACCCACGCAGGAAATATACTCATTTCCAATTAGGTATTGGACAAATAATCCCACGCTGTTTGGATACAAAAGATTATTTGAATTCGTCAATTTTAAAAGGTATTTTGTAAACAGTATTTTCGTATCTTTAGGCGCTTCCTTTGTTTCAACAATATTTGCCATGTTAAGTGGGTATATACTTTCAAGGAAAGAATTCAAATGGAAATATCCTATTATATTATTCTTATTTTTTTCTCAGATGATCCCAACTTATTTAATCATGGTTCCACAATACACAATGTTTTCAAATTTAAATTTAATCAATAAACTCATAAGCCTAGTGATAATTTATAGCGGTTTTGGAGCAGCTTTTAGTACAATAATGGCTAAGGGTTTTTTTGATAGAATTCCAAAAAGTATCGAAGAAGCCGCTTTAATTGACGGATGTAATGAAATCCAATCTCTATTCAAAATCACTATTCCCTTAATGTTACCTGGTTTATCGGCTATTCTTAGTTTTTCTTTTGTGAATAACTGGAACGAGCTGTTTACTGCTGTGATGTTTTTAAATACTTCCGACAAATATACCGTACCTGTAGGACTATATTCCATTGTATCAAAGGCTGGTGTGCAGTGGAATGTGCTGGCTGCAGGAATCGTGATCGCTCTTTTACCAACAATTATAGTATTTTCCATCTCACAAAAGTATATTATCGCAGGGCTTACACAGGGAAGCTTAAAAGACTGATAAAGATTTTTAACAATCATTTCTTCTTTCGACAAAAAAGTTTTAGAAAAGCTAAAAAAATTTCAAAAAATATACCTCCCCCAAAAAGATAGAAAGATATAAGCTCTGATAATTTTTATATTTTATTAAGGCCTTGTGTGATTTTTACAGCCGATGAAAGAGAGTCCAAATAAGTAGTTCTCGTACCTAAAGTATAGGCAGAAAGGGGCATAATAAATGTACCATGAATATCGAAACTCTCAAAATCTCCATTAGCCTTTTTCTGCTTAAAACCCGACCCTTGATGTATTACATAGTATTCATTTCTGAATTTACCTAAATACATCATAACGTGACCTTTCATAAAAAGAAGATCCCCGGTTTTTAAACCATCTAATATTATTTTTCTTTTATCTGTTTGCTGAGGAAAAGAAGTTCTTTCAGCAGGAGTCATGATTTCTTGATACTTAGTATCTCTTGGCAAATATATTCCAAAACATTTAAATATATCCATTATATAACGCGAACAATCTCTATTGTAATCACTCCCTCCCCAGCCGTATCTTTCACCAACCATTTTAAAAGCTTGTTTAATTAAATTTCTCTGGGTAAAATTAAGAAAGGAAGTTTTTACTTCTTTTGCCGAAGAAATTGGAAAAATCCCATACTTTTCGTCTACCAATCTTCTTTTAAGAGGGATTTTTATCGGATAACACCCTTCAGGAAATAGGGTGTTCATTTTTAAATAAAATTTATTTGTTTCTTCTTCGCTCGCTAAAACTAACTTATCCCCCATTTGAAAATGAAATTTACCAATTGTAGGCACCTCCTCAGTGCAAACTTTACTTTCTATCAATATTAGAGTTCTTGCTGATTTATTGTAATCAAAAAATTCCTTTTTAGAAACTTCAATTAAATCTTTGGTGTTTATCCACCCTGAATAAAAAGAACTCTGAACAAAATACCAATTCAGTTTAAAACTTCTTCTGTATATTAAAATCGGTTCTCCTGGTGAAAGAGTAGTGAGTCTGGTAATATCATGAAAAGGATAATTTGGTGTTATTCCCAATGGATATTTAAAAGGGATCGATTTTAGGCCACTTCTATTGGTTATTAAGCCAAAAGATATCGGAATATCTGCAGAAATCCCCTTTTTGAAATCTCGAAAGTTTGAAAGGAACTCTTTTAATTGATATTTATTCAATGGTTTTATTTTTTCACTATCTTTGAAAAATAAATTTTCTTGCATTAATTTTTCTAAATCTTCCATCGACATTATCTTTTCAATTTCGTTTATAAAATCATCTGATGTTACTTCTTTTTTAGAATCAGAGAAAACATAATAATAGTTTTCTAAATGAGATTCAACCATCTTCTTATATAGAAGATGGTTGAATGATTTTATTTCATATTCATCCACCAAAATTTCATCGGGGTTATGCAACCTATCAATCCAAAAATCTGGATCATATAACCTTTTATCTTTTAAATGAGTACATATAAATTCACTTACCATTCTTTATCTCCATTCGCTATTTTCGATATCCCTTTTTATCAAATCATCGTAAACTTCTCTTCTTGTTATCAGCTTATGTTTCCCATTGTTAACTAAAACAATGGCAGGTTTTAGAAAACCATTATAATTACTTGACATCGAATAGGTATAGTCTCCAGTGGAGGGGATCGCTAACAAATCTCCAGGTTTTATTTCTGGAAGGCAAGTCTCTTCAATTAAAATATCTCCTGATTCACAAGCCCTACCAGCTATTGTAACCTTTTCTAAGTTCGTTTTATTTTTTGGCCGATTCGCAATAAACACCTCATATTTTGCGCCATACAATGCAGGTCTAATATTATCAGCCATACCTCCATCAATAACTACGTATTTTTTATTTTCGGCTTTCTTGATTGTGCCAACAGTGTAAAGTGTGGTCCCAGCGTTAGAAATAATGTATCTACCTGGTTCTACTATTATTTTTGGAGAAGGATAATGAAACTCATTTGACAAAAATCTAACTTCTTGAATGACCCCTTTTATAGCATTCTGAATATCTATAGCTTTTTCAAAAGTCGAGTGCGCTACACCAAATCCTCCACCAATATCAATTTCTGGTAAAACAACCCCTGTTTCTCCTCTTATTTTGTTTAAAAGATCAAAAAAAGTTTTTACTAACTCCACATAAGGTTCTGCCTCGTTTATTTGAGAACCTATATGTGCATGAATACCTTTTATCTCCAAATTTTCAGAATTTTTGATGGATTTAATAAGTTTCAACATGTCATCAAAAGGCATCCCAAACTTGGAATTTTTTTGACCGGTTGAAATATACTTATGAGTGTCTGGAGAGATGTTGGGGATAACCCTAAAATAAATTTTTGCCTTTTTTCTTAATCTTTTACTGATCTTATCAATGTTTCTAAATTCATCTTCATTATCAACTATAATGTGACCTGCATCATTCTCTAGAGCCATAATTAATTCTTCGTTAGCCTTACTGTTGCCGTTAAAAAAAATTTTATTTGCAGGAAACGAACTATGAAAGGCTATATAAAGTTCTCCACCCGAAACCACCTCTAAAGACACATTTTCACTTTGTAAAATTCTACAAAGCTCTGTATTCAAAAATGCCTTCGAAGCATAAGCAATTTCGTAATTAGTATAATCAGCGCTATCGAAGACATTTTTTATCCTTTTGATGTTCTCCATGATTTTAATTTCGTCCAACACTAATAATGGAGTACCATACTCATTAGCTAAGTGAGTACTTTTTACCCCAGAAATTTCCAATACTCCATCTTTATCTATTTTCATACAAAAAACATCTCACTTTTCTGTTATCTACCTGAAAGTATGGAGGTAGATAATTCTTGCATTTTTCCATAGCAAAGGGACAACGAGGTTCAAAAGGGCAACCCTTGGGAAGATTAATTAAATCTGGTACTTCTCCAGTATTTCCTAACTTTTCTGAAGTTATTTTGTCTGGATCGGGTGCGGCTTTCCTTAGTAATTTTGTGTAAGGATGTAATGGGGCTAATACTACTTCATCCGCTGTTCCTTCTTCCATTATCATACCTGCATACATCACGGCTATTCTATCTGAAATGTATCTAGCAGCTGCTAAATCATGAGTTACGTGAATATATGTTGTATCTAAATCATCTCTAATTTTCAACATTAATTTCATTATACCCGCTCTAATGGAAACATCTAACATAGAAGTAGGTTCATCCGCCAATATTACAGAAGGCTTTGTAACTATGGCCCTTGCAATAACTACTCTCTGCCTTTGACCTCCAGATAGTTCGTGAGGATATTTATTGATAAAGTTTTCTACTGGCGTAAGTTCAACCTCTTCAAGAACATCTTTTATTCTTTGGTTTACTTGTTCAAATTTATGAAGTTCAAGAGGTCTTTTTAGTATTTGATACACTTTTTTTACTGGATTGAGGGAAGAGAAAGGGTCTTGAAAGATCATCTGAATCTGTTCTCGGAATTTTAATTCTTCATTCCTTTTAAGTTTTTTAGGAATTACTTCTCCTTTGAATTTTATACTTCCGTTGTTTTCCAAGTAAACACGAGATAATACCCGTAACAAAGTAGTTTTACCTGAACCACTTTCTCCTACTATAGATATGATTTCTTTAGAAAAAACATCCAAATAGATATTTCTCAGAGCATGAACATATTGAGTTTTAAATCCTTTTCTTATAGAAAATTTTTTTGTTATATTATCAAAAGAGATTACAGGGGAAAATGACATGCAACCCACCTCCCAGGGATGATCTCTTTGAATTCTGGTTTTTTATCACATAAATCTTTTCTATAAATACACCTCTCTTTAAATGGACATCCTTCTATTTCTTTGGACAGATCTGGTATTCTGCCCGGTATTCCTCTATATTCTTTTGATGTAGCAGTTAACCTTGGAAAAGAATTTATTAATCCTTCAGTGTATGGATGCAGTGGATGTGAATACACAGCTTTCGTGGGACCAATTTCAACAATTTCTCCAGCATACATGATTGCAATCCTTTTTGATAACTCAAATAACAAAGATATGTCATGGGTTACAAAAATAATTGAAAATCTATTTTCTCTTCTTATTTCATCTATTTGATCCATAATTGATCTTTGTACGACAACATCAAGCGATGTCGTCGGTTCATCCATTACTACTAATGACGGAGAAAAAACTAAAGCCATGGCAATAGCAACTCGTTGTTTCATTCCTCCGGATAATTGATGAGGGTAACTATCCATTCTTTCTTGTTGAATTCCAACCATACGTAAAACCTTTTCAACCATACTTATTGCTTCAGTTTTTGAGTAATTACTATGTTCGAATATTACATCCATAATCTGATCTTTTATCTTGAAAACAGGGTTTAAAGCATTCATTGCACTTTGTGTAACTAACGAAAATTCTACCCATCTTTTCTTTCTGAGTTTTTCTTTATCCAATTTTAGAATATTTTCACCTTTATATATTATTTCTCCCCCAAAAATTTCACCAGGTTTTTTTAAAAGTTTTAGTATAGAAAAGAGTAAAGTAGATTTACCGCAGCCGGATTCGCCCGCTATGCCTAAGAAATCATCCTCTTCCACATTGAAACTCACATTTTTAACCGCCTTCACTATTTTATTGTTACTTCTATATCCTGCATTTAAATTTCTGACTTCTAAAAGCACTACTCACACCCCTCTTAGTCTTGGATTTGTAATCTCATCAATGGAAAAATTTAGCAAGGCAAAACTGGCTCCTAATGTTGCTATAGCTACTCCAGGAGCCAAAACCCAGCCCCAAGAATTGTTTAATAAGGCACTGCTGTTTTGGGCCCAATACAACATCGTTCCCCAGGTTATAGAACTAACATCTCCAAATCCAAGAAATTCTAGCGAAGCTTCGCCAACAATTGCAGTTAGACAAGCCATAAAAAAATTAGAAGCAATCAAAGAAGACATATTTGGCATAATCTCAGAAAAGATTATTCTTCCACTTTTTTCACCCGTTATTTTTGAAGCAAGAATGAACTCGCGACTTCTCATTGTTAAAGTTTGTGATCTGATAACCCTTGCTCCGGGAGCCCAACTTGTGAATGCTATTACTAAGATAATAGGTACAACTCCTCTAATCCTTATATAAGAAGCTATAACTATCATTAAAGGCAATCCAGGAATTACCATAAAAACGTCTATTATTGTGGAAAGTATTCTATCAACTAATCCTCCAAAATATCCAGCTGTCATCCCTATTAATATCGATATACTTGTCATCAAAACTCCAGTTGAAAGACCAACTATTAAAGAAAGCCTAGTTCCATAAATCAATTGAGATAATATATCCCTTCCCATCCTATCTAGCCCTAAAGGATGATTTAAGGTAGGACCACTATATGGGGTCCCTACAAAATCGTTGGGATCATAAGGTGCAAAAAAGGGAGCAAATATAGCTATTACAACAAAAAATAATATTATTGATAAACCTACAATGGCTTTTTTATTTAGTCTTTTTGGCATATACTATCAACCCCTTGTCCTTGGGTCTAGGAACATGTAAATAAAATCAAGCAAAAAGTTAGCTAATAAAACCGATAAAGATATAATAAAAAAAATAGCTTGCATAAGTGGGTAATCCTGGCTAGTAACCCCTTTATACATTAAATATCCAATTCCAGGATATGAAAAAACAATTTCTGTCAATAAAGCTCCACCAACTATGTATCCTAAAGAAAGCCCAAAAGAAGTTACGCTGGGTAGAAGTGCATTCCTCGCTGCATATCTATTCATAATCTCTTTATCTCTCAAACCTTTAGCTTCTGCAACTACTATAAAATCTTCTGAAAGGGTTGATATCATATTGTTCCTCATGGTTAGAATCCAGGTACCTAAAGAAGCTAAAACTAGTGTAAGGGCCGGAAGAAAGCATGATATAACACACTTCCTACAAACCGCCATCCACTTAAAAATTCTTGTGTTGAATAAGCATTTGAAAGTGGAAATAATCCTAACAAAAATCCAAAAACATAAAGCAAAATCAAAGCTAACCAAAAATACGGAAAACCTCTAATTATTAGGCCCATGACCGTTACAAAAGAATCAAAAGGTGTATTCCTTTTCCATCCCGCTCTTATGCCCAAAGAAGTTCCTAAAATAAAGCTGATTACAGTTGAAATCCCCACAAGCCCAATAGTCCATGGTAAAGAAGAAAAGATTAAATCTTTTACCTCAACAGGGTAATATGAATATGATACTCCAAAATTAAAAGTTAGAGTATTTTTTAAATAAGCGAAGTATTGTTTGAGTATTGGCGTTTCCTTATCTACGCCCAGTGCTATTCTCATTGCTTCAACTGCTTCAGGCTGTACTTCTCCACCCATTCTTAAAAGTATTCTTTCAGCAGGATCCCCAGGCATCAACCTTGGTAATATAAAATTGATTGTAAGTGCAGCAATTAAAGCTATTACAAAAAAGAAAATCTTTTCTCTCAAATATTTCATGCATAATACCTCCAAAAACCGCCCCAAAAGGGGCGGGTTGTTATTATTCCCTGAATTCACTTACTTAACAGGTTCCAAGTTCATCATTATGTATGCTTTATCCATTCCGGTTATAGTTGGTAAAGCATATGGATTCTCCTTATTAGGCCATCCTTCAAAATTATATGTAGTATATTCAAACCATGTTGGATTGTAAAATAAAGGAATAGCAGGAATTTCTTGCAAAACAATGAGTTGGAGTGAGGAAATAGCAAGTTGTCTCTCTTTTTCATCTGAAGTCTTTCTGAAAATTTCCAACAAAGAGTCTGTGGTTAAGCTAATCCAACCACCTCTGTTGTCACCACTATAAGCATTCCTAGAGTGCAACCACCTTTCATAGAAAAAGTAAGGATTTATACCGTAATTCACCCAACTCAACGCCAATTCAAAATCTTTATTTCTAATTCTCTCTAAATACAATCCAAAATCGACTTGTGATACAACTACATCTATCCCTATTTGTTTTAATTGGGAGGAAAGTACTTGTGACACTGCTATCCAGTCTGTCCATCCAGCAGGAACTATCAGTTCAAAACTTAATTTGTTTCCATTACTATCAGTGAATATGCCATCTCTACCGATACTATACCCCAAATCATTCAACATTTCTTTTGCTTGTTCAACATCTTTGTCATACCACATATGTTTTAAATTGTCATTGATTAATTCTGAGAAGCCACCTTTTATCAATACCGGATTAGAAACAGTGGCTAAATTCGACATTCCTATCTGTACCAGCTGTTCATTATCTATACCCAAAGCAATAGCTTTTCGGAAATTCTCATCTTTAAACCTTTCATCATCAAGGTTAAAGAAGAGTAGGACTGGGTTCCTTCCGGGAGCCAATAACCTCTGTTCTCTGGATCGGCTTTAATAAATATATTCTCAATATTTGGAAAGAACAAAGTCCCCCAATCAATTTCTTTATTCATTAAAGCCAGTTGAGCAGCGTCGTTTCCAGTAAAGGCAGGAATTCTAATAGTATCGACTTTCACATTTTCTTTCTGCCAATAATTTGGATTTTTCTCCAATGTATAAACTTGGCTAGTAAACTGTCCTAACAAGTAAGCACCTGTTCCAATAGGGTTTTCAGCAGTGTAAGTGGTTGGATCACTTAGATTTAACCAGATATGTTCGGGGACAATGTATACGCTAAAAATATCTGTATATATGAGTGTATCAACTTGAGATAAAACAAACTTAACATGTTGATTATCCACTTTGGTTACCTCTTTCAAGCCTTTTTTCCACATACCTCCAGTATCCAGAGCGGGATAACTTTTAATCATGTTAAAAGTAAATACCACATCATCTGCGTTAAAATTCTCTCCATCAGACCATTTAACATTTTCCCTTAATGTAACTTCAAGTTCCAAATAATCATCAGACCATTCGTAATCTGTGGCTAACCATGGGACAACCTCGCCAGTATATCCGTTAATGTAAAACAAAGTTTCGTAAATGAAACCTCTAGCCGAGAAGTTACTACCACCTGAAAAATAAGGGTTGAAATTTCTTGAAAACGGCCCTGTCACATCCATGATCATAGAAAGAGTACTTGCAAACGAAAACACACTTAAAATAGAAATCACTACAAACAAAAGTATCTTTTTCATCTTTGTTCCCTCCTTAAAATTTTTTGAAAATACTATATTCAGAAAAACTAAAACCTATTTTATACTCCTTCTCTTCTATACTCCCTAATTCATTCAAGCATAATCAAAGTAAATTTGGTTTCAAATTTCAAACTCTTTCTCTTTCGTATTAACTTTATTGCATAGATGTGGTACTAGGGTTAACCGTATACACAGATTTTATACATTTGCCCTCTTCGTATAGTTAGTATAATACCAAAATTTTGTGAAGATTTAGAAAGTATCAAACTGTAAAAAAAAGAAATTTAATTTGTATTTAAGTAATGACTTTTATTTGAAACATTTATACTTTTTTATTATACTACTATAATTTTTCTTTTGCAAATTAGAGATAACGAGATATAATCTTCTAATCCAAAATAATTGCCTATAATTCCAAATAATCGCTCTTAATTAAAAAAAATAGAATTGACATATTGTTATAACTTAAGATACAATATGTATAATAAAAAAAGTGGGGGAGAATATTAAATGATTCTTCAAGGTTTGGATTTAATGGAAAAAGATGGGTTCACAAAATTAAAAAACAAAAAAGTTGGTTTGGTAATAAATTATTCCTTAGTTAACAAAAATATGGAAGATGGCATAGAAATAATGTTGAAAAATGGAGTAGATATAAGAAAAATATTTACACCCGAACATGGATTATATGGTCTTGCTGATGGAGTTGAATACTCAGATCAGATTCATCCTTTATATAATATACCAATTATTAGCTTATATGGAAAGCACAAAAAGCCTACACAAGAAATGTTAGAAGATATCGACATACTAGTATACGATATTCAAGATGTTGGCTTACGATTTTATACTTTTATATACACTCTAGCTAATACAATAATTTCCGCCCAAGAAAATAGTAAAAAAATAATCATATTAGACAGAATAAATCCTTTAGGAAGGATTGTTTTTGGTTCACGAATAAAAAAAGAATATTCAACTTTTGTTGGTGGATATGAACTTCCTTTAAGATATGGTTTGACACCAGGTGAATTAGCAAAGTACTACAAAAAATATCTTGACCTTGATTTAGATCTTGAAATCATTCCTATTGAAGGATGGAAAGGAGAATCATTTGAAAACACTAAATTGAAGTGGAATATTCCCTCACCCTCTCTTCCAACATTTGATTGTACCTTGGCTTACAGTGGAACTTGTCTCATAGAGGGGACTAATGTAAGTGAAGGAAGGGGAACTCCTAAACCTTTCTGTTTCGTGGGAGCTCCTTGGATAGATGAAAACATTCTATACAAATTCATAAAAGAAAAATTTCCCTATTTAATTTTAAGAAAAAGGTATTTTATACCAAATTCTTCTAAATACCAAGGTGAATTGTGCAAGGGCATAGAATTTTTCCCTGAAATTAAAGATAATTTTACCATTGTTGCCATAGAGATTATACGCCACTTAATTCAACAAAAAGGAGAATTTGAGTTTAGAAAATACATAGATAAAGGAAGTCAAACACAAAGAGATCATATAGAAAATTTATTGGGGGAGGATAAAAAAATTTTCTTTGAGAATAATGACACTTATTTAAATGAATTGTACAAGAGCTCCCAAGATTTCATTGATTTTTGTGAAGATATACTATTATATGGAGGATTAAAACTATGGAAAGTTTAGAGAAGGCTTTGGGGAAACTATTCTTAATAGGAATTCAAGGAACCTCTTTAAACAACGAAAATATGAAGGTTTTAAAATCAACTTTGCCTGGGGTTATCATTTTCTTTTCACGAAACATAGAAAACAAATATCAACTTAGCAAGTTTATCGAAGATATTAAAAATTTTTTAGATTACGAACCCTTATTTTGTATCGATCAAGAAGGTGGAACGGTAGCAAGATTAAAAAAAGGATTTACTGTTGTACCCAGCGCTATGGTATAACTGCGACTAACGAACCAGAGAATGCATATCTTTCTGCAAATTTACTTGCAAAAGAAATGTTAGCAGTGGGAATCGATTGGAATCTTGCTCCAGTTGTTGATATCAACAACAACCCACAGAATTCTGTAATTGGAATTAGAAGTTTTTCCGATGATAAAAATGTGGTACTAAAGTTTGCCCGTGAATATGTGAAGGGATTGCATGACGGGGGAGTACTTTCTTGTCTAAAACATTTCCCTGGTATTGGGAACGTCAACACCGATCCTCATTTAGACCTTCCCCAAGGCGAATTAAGCAAAGATGATCTTCTTTCAACAGAGTTATTCCCGTTTCTAAATATTGATTCTCCTTCATGGATGCCGACTCATGTGTACCTTTCCAAGATACAAAATAAAAAAGGACCAGCATCTTTATCAGAAGAGATTTTAACAGGATTGGCAAGGGAAGAACTAAAATATAAAGGAGTTTTGGTTGCGGATGATTTTGAGATGGGGGGAGTAGCAAACTTTTATTCAGCCCAAGAGGCAGTAATAAAATCACTGAATGCCGGAATGGACATAGTTAGTATCTGCCATTCTTTTGAAAAACAATCAGCAGCCAAAAACGCTGTATTGAGAGAGTATAAAAATAACGAAAATTTTAAAAAGAAGATAAATTCATCATTAGAGAGAATCCAATCGTTAATGAAAATTTCAGCAGATTTGAGGGAGAAAAACAATAATAAAATATCACTAGAAGAAATTGGCAAAAAAGAATATATAAACTTAGCTAAAAATATTTTTGATAAATCTATCACTGTTCTTAATATGTCTCATGACAAAAGCTTTTTGCCTTTAAAAAACGTTGATGAAATTTATTACTTTGCTAAAGAGTCATTATCTTACGGAATCGAAGACAAAAGAACACAAATTTCTTATATTATTGAGCCAATATCAAAAGAACTCAAAGCAAAAGTAAACATTTTAGAAACGAGTAAAATAATTGACCCTCTGGTAAGGGAAGAAATAATTCAAAACTCTAAAAACAAAACTATCTTGGTTCTAGCTGAAAATGCATATTTGCATTCAGAATTGGTTGATTTGATAAGTAACATGTCCCAAAAATCAAAAAAACTAATTTTAGTTGCTTTAAGAAACCCATATGACGTATTTATTCCTAAAGTAAAGTACGGAATTTGCACATACGGTTTTAATGAAAATATTCAAACTTCTTTGCTTAAAATTCTCAAAGGAGAAATAAAACCAACTGGGAATTTACCAATTAAACGGAGGCTAGAAAATGCTAGAGAATCTGGAAACCGAAAAAAGTAACCCTAAGACTCAGAATTTGGACGAGATGGACATACATGAAATACTAAGAATAATTAATCAAGAGGATGCAACAATAGCGTTATCCATCGCCGAAAATTTAGAGAATATAGAAAATGTGGTTGTTAACTGTATTTCAGCCATTAAGAATCACGGAAGGATCATATATGTTGGGGCAGGGACGAGTGGTAGAGTAGCCGTTGTAGATGCGGTAGAAACAGTTCCAACTTTTGGTATAGATTCAGGAATCTTTCTCCCCTTAATCGCGGGAGGAGAAAAAGCCTTCTTTCAAGCTACAGAACATGTTGAAGATTACGAAGAAGGTGGGAAAATAGACTTAGAAAAAAATAATGTCCGTTCTGAAGATTATGTAATAGGTATAACTGCTAGCGGGCGAACCCCTTATGTAAAAGGTGCATTATCCAAGGCAAAAGAAATAGGATGTAAAACAGCTTTGATTTGCAACGTAAAAAACCCCGAATTGATGAAAATCTCAGATATTGTAGTTTCTTTAAGAACGGGCCCAGAAGTCATTGCAGGAAGCACAAGAATGAAAGCTGGCACAGCCCAAAAAATGGTTTTAAATATGATAAGCACCGTTACTATGATAAAACTTGGAAAGACTTTTAAAAACTATATGGTGGACGTTAAAATCATGAATCAAAAATTAGAAGAAAGAGCAGAAAGAATAATTTCTGAGGTAACTGGATTGGATAAAAAAACCTGCAAAGAGTACTTAATCAAGGCTGATATGAAACCCAAATTGGCAATACTGATGATTTTATCTGGAAAAGACAAAGAATTTTGTATCGAAGCTCTAAAGAAAAACGAAGTATTGCATGAAGCATTGAAAACATTAAAGAATTAAACTTATAGGAAAATCCCCATATTTGGGGATTTTTTATCAAATTATATTTCATTTTCGTTTGAAAATTTCATACACTTTATCTACATCATATGTATTTATCACATCTTTCGCTTCAAGCCAACCTTTACGTGCGATACCTATTCCATATTTTACGTCTTGTAGTCCTTCCACTCTATGAGCGTCTGGACAAATAGCAAGTCTAACTCCTTTTTCTTTCGCATATTTAAGGTATCGCCAATCTATATCTAACCTATGGGGGTTTGAATTTATTTCAATTATTTTATCGTATTCAGCACAAGCATCGATAACTTTATAAACGTCAAGATCATATCCATCCCTTGAAAGTAATAACCTACCGGTTAAATGCCCTAAAATCGTTGTATATTTATTCTTTACAGCTTTTATAACCCTTTCTGTCATCTCTTCTTTGCTCATCTTAAAATTAGAATGTACCGAAGCAATTACAAAATCAAACTGTTTTAATAAATCTTCTTCATAGTCCAATGAACCATCTTTCAAGATATCTGATTCTATGCCTTTTAGTATCTTTATATCCTCATATTTTTCGTTCAACCTATCAATTTCATCGAACTGTCTCAATATATCTTCCTCTTTTAAACCATGTGCATATCGAGCAGATTTACTGTGATCTGTAATACCTATATACTTGTAACCTATTTCTCTTGCACCATTTACCATCTCGGTAAGAGTATTCGCCCCATCGCTGTAATTAGTATGTACATGAAAAACACCTTTGATATCTTTTTCTTCAATCAATACTGGTATTTCACCTTTCTCGGCAGCTTCAATTTCACCCATATTTTCACGAATTTCAGGTGGAATATAAGACAAATTTAATTTTCTGAATATCTCTTCCTCATCTTGGCATTTGATGAGAGTATCCCCTTTAAACAAACCATATTCGTTCATCTTTATACCCATTCGTTTTGCCCTATGCCTCATGGCGGTGTTATGCTCTTTACTACCGGTGAA